>NZ_UGYM01000002.1:3732329-4043357 GCF_900456975.1 Shewanella baltica | reverse complement strand
AAAATCAAAAGGCATGGGTGAAGCGAGTCCTATCGCATCAAATGCTAATGCCAATGGCCGCGCCCAAAACCGCCGCGTTGAGATTGTATTAACGCCGACGGGTCAATAGACATTAAGCATTCTAGTTTTACAAAAGTCGCCAGAGGGCGACTTTTTTGTTTCTGTAATAGGTATATTTAGCGATAAGTGCCCCGCAGATTTTAGCTAGACAATTTGTCCTCTCTAACCTGTGTTTTGGGTGATCTGCACCACAATCACATCACAGCAGTTTGCTTCGGGATGAGTTCAGCTTGATCCCTTTATCGATTTCACGTTCTGTATGGGGATAAGTCACAAGAATGACTTTTAGCGCCCAGAGGAGAATATGACTATGATAAGAAAACACGTGTTAGTTGCCTTGAGTTTAAGCCCTGTCATCATGGTGGCTGCTGTACAAGGAATGCCGATGAAAGCCGAAGTGACCACAGGAGCTGCGCCGATAGAGCTGCGCGCCGCAGGCAGTTTAAAGACTGCTATGAAAGATATTATTGCCGCTTATCAAGCCGAGTCGCAAACGAGTGTTGCGGCACAATATGCTCCATCTGGTTTACTGTTAAAACGCATTCAAGAGGGGGAAAAAGTCGATATTTTTGCCTCGGCGAATATGAAACATCCGCAGGCATTAGTGGATGCGGGTCAGGGGAAAGCGGTGCAAATGTTTGCCCGTAATCAACTCTGCGCAGTTGCTCAGGATAATGTTCAGGTGACGAGCGCAACGCTACTCGATACCTTATTAGATCCTAAGGTCAAAGTTGGCACCTCAACCCCGAAAGCCGATCCGGCGGGTGATTATGCCTGGGCCGTTTTTGCTAAGGCCGAAGCGGTAAAACCCAATGCGAAAGCCGCGTTAGAGACCAAGGCATTGCAACTGACGGGCGGCCCTGAAAGTGCTAAACCACCTAAAGATCGCAATCCTTATGGCTGGGTGATGGAAAACAAGCAAGCAGATATCTTTTTAACCTATTGCACCAATGCTGTGCTGGCTAAAAAAGAAGTGCCGAGTCTACAAATCATCGACTTACCGCAGGAACTCGCCGTGGGGGCCGACTATGGTTTGCTGGTTTTGCAGGGCGCTAATGCTGCCGCAACGCCGTTAGCTGAGTTTATTCTATCGGCAAAAGGCCAAGCTATACTGAGCAGTTATGGCTTTCAACCTCCGGCAAAATAGCCTTATTTAGTTTTTCAGCGAGATAAAAAACGGCACCCTTTCGGTGCCGTTTTTGTTATAAACTCAAATTGTTAAAGCGTTAAAGCGTTAAAGCGTTAAAGCGTTAAAACATTAGTGCGTTAGTGCATCAGATAGAGCGTCGCTAACCCGAGGAAGGCGAACAGGCCAACCACGTCAGTGACTGTGGTGAGCACCATGCCGCCAGCGAGGGCGGGATCGATTTTAAGGCGTTTTAAAATCAATGGAATACTCGCACCTGCAAGCCCAGCCACTGTCATGTTGATCAGCATGGCACTGCCAATTAATCCCGCCAGTGCCATATCATCCTTCCACAGCAACACGGCAACAAAGACTAAAATCGACCACATTAAGCCATTGAGAAAGCCAATCGATAATTCTTTACCGATAAGCCAACGGGCGTTGCTTTGGCCGATATGGCCTAAGGCAATACCGCGGATCACGAGCGCTAAGGTTTGATTACCAGCCACACCGCCCATGCTAGGGACAATTGTCATCAAGATAGCGATAGTGGCAAATTGCTCGATAGTGCCTTCAAACATATTGCTGACAGAGGAGGCGAGCAGTGCCGCGAACAAGTTAATCGTGAGCCAGAGTGAGCGACGTAGGGTACTTTTTAGCACAGGGCCAAAAGTATCCTCGTCATCGTCCATCCCCGCCATCCCCATCATGGAATGTTCGGCATCTTCGCGGATAACATCGACCACGTCATCGATTGTTATTCGTCCTAGCAGCTTGCCATCGCTATCAACAACGGGAGCTGATACCCAGTCATTGCGTTCGAATTTCTGCGCCACTTCACTGTCGGACATGCTCACAGGAATACTTTGGATATCGGGGTCCATGATGTTGCGAATTGTGGTGCTTGGCGCGCAAGTCAGTAGATCTGCCAGCCTGACACCGCCGAGCACTTTGTCCTGTTTATCGACGACATATAAGGTATCTGTGGTGTCTGGCAGGTTGCCCCTTTGGCGAAGATAGCGCAGCACCACATCGATATTTACATCGGGTCTTAAGGTGACGGTATCTGTGTTCATCAAGCTGCCGGCGGTTTCATCGGGATAGGATAAGGCCTGTTCTACCCGCTGGCGGTTTTGTTCCGTCATCGACTGCAGCACTTGCTTGTAAACGGCATCGGGAAGACTACGCAGAATATAGGCCAGATCATCGGTGTCCATGCTCGCCGTCGCTTTCGCAACTCGCTCAGGACTCATGCTGCGGATCAGCGGATCTTTGAGTTCCTCGCTTAACTCGTCGAGTATGTCGCCTATTTGTTCTTGATCGATAAGCTGCCACAGCACTTGTCTGGCGCTGGGTGGTGAGGATTCTAAGATCAGCGCGATATCTGAGGCGGCCATTTTTTGCAGCATGTTACGCACGTGCACAAACATGCCACTGCTAAGCGCTTGGTTTAACTGGTCGAGACTATGTCCGGTGTGATCGTTTTCTGAATTATCTACGGGCATTTGTCCTCCATAGTTGTCCGCCACTGTGCGGCAAATTGGTTCGAGAGTGCGCTGCTTGGCGCAGGGCTGAGACTTAGCGGTGACTTCGCGATAACTATGCTTCAGTCACAGATAGAGCGCTCTGGCATAGGTCATGCGTTTTACGCATAGATTAAGGCGGCTAAAACTAAGGTGAGTCAGCGGTAATGCTCGCTAGTGTAATCGCCTATGGTTCGTGCCGTCGAGCGACAAATATGTCGCCAAGCTTTTGAAACGAGATGTGAACTGCACAAATAAGCAGTGCTAAGTGTGATGTGTACTGATCTGAGTGCCTGTGTGGAACACTGAGTATGAAATCAAACTAACAGGCTTCGTCAAACTTAGCGTCGATTAAGGCACAAATGGCATCCAGAGCGGGCTCAGCATCTGGGCCTTCGGCGATAAGTTTAATGGTTTTACCCATGCCAGTCTCAAGCATCAATAAGCCGAGCACGCTGGCGGCAGATGCCTGTTTATCGCCTTGTATTAAGGTGATGGTCGCATCAAACTCGGATGCCAGTACCACCAACTTAGTGGCGGCACGGGCATGTAATCCCAGTTTGTTACAGATGGTGATCTGACGTTCAAGCTTTGGCATTATTCAGCTCTCGATGGCGGGCATAAACTTTATGTTTACCGTTACTAAAGCGTTTAGCCAATTGCTCTGCGACGTAAACCGATCTGTGTTGCCCACCCGTGCAGCCAATCGCCACAGTTAAATAACTGCGATTGTTGCGCTCGAGATGTGGCAGCCAAGTTTCCAGCAAATTTTCGATTTGCCAGATGAACTTATTCACAAGTGGTTGACGATTTAAGAACTCAGCCACGGGCTCATCTAAGCCTGTCAATGGACGCAGCGCCAGTTCCCAGTGTGGGTTAGGCAGAAAGCGTACATCAAACATAAAGTCGGCTTCAGTTGGCATTCCGTGCTTAAAGCCAAAGGACTCGAAGTTAATCACTAACTCTTTATCGACGCTGCCGAGCAGAATTTGTCTCACTTGATCGCTTAAATCATAGATATTCAAATTCGACGTATCTATGTAGTGATCGACCAGTTTTGACATAGGCTCGAGCAGTTTCCCTTCCAGCTTTATCGCTTCTTGCAAAGAGACTTGGCTCTTCGACAAAGGATGCAAACGGCGGGTTTCGCTGTAACGCTTGAGCAGAATTTTATCGCTGGAATTGAGGAAGAAGCTGGTTAACTCAGTATCAGGAGGCAGGCTCGCCAGTTGCTTCACTAAGACCTTGTCCTGCTCAGGCATGTTACGCACGTCGACACTGATGGCGACGAGATCGTTACTGCCTTTGAGTTGCTCAAGCAAAGTGCCGATTAAGGGCAAGGGAAGGTTATCGACACAATAATAGCCGAGATCTTCGAGTACCCTTAGGGCGACAGATTTGCCTGAGCCTGAGCGGCCCGACACTATGACCAGTTTCATCCAGTGATTACCTGATAGAGTTCCGTTTCATCATGCGTCTTGCGTAATTGCTTTAATATTTGCTTGTCGCTCAGCTTTTCGGCCATGCAAGACAAGGTACTTAAGTGTTGCTGACATTGGTCAGCAGGCACCAGTAGTGCAAATAAAATATCAACAGGTTGCTTATCGATAGCATCGAATGCTATCGGCTCTTCACACTTAATGAGTATGGCAATGGGCTGATCTATATCGGCTAGTCGACCATGTGGAATGGCGATGCCGTTACCTATACCTGTGCTCCCCATCTTTTCGCGCGCCACTAGGCTTTCGAATATCTCTTGAGATGAGAGGGTCGGGTACTGGGCAGCGACTAAGTCGCTGATGAGTTCCAGTACCTTTTTCTTGCTGCCCGGAGTGGCGCAGGTAGTGCACTCCGGCCGCAGTATGGTACAAAGTTCCATTATTAGTGTTTTGTTAACTTCTCTTTGTGTTTAATAACCTGACGATCAAGCTTGTCAATCAGGGCGTCTATAGCGGCATACATGTCAGCATGCTCTGAAGTAGCAAAAACTTCACCACCGATAAGATTTATTCTCGCTTCGGCAATCTGTTGCATTTTCTCGACATTGAGCACAACGTGCACATTATTGATCTGTTCGAAATGGCGTTCAAGTTTTGAAAACTTTTCTTCTACATATGCGCGTAACGATTCGGTAATTTCGACATGGTGTCCACTCAGGTTTATTTGCATAGAAACGTCCTCCGATATCCACTGTAGGTTATAAACTTTTACGCTGATTAGAAGGCGGAATGAGCATAGCCTCTCGGTACTTCGCAATGGTTCTGCGGGCTACGTTGATCCCTTGTTCTGCCAGAAGTTGCGCCATCTTACTGTCGCTCAATGGTTTTTTCTGGTTTTCCGCTGCAACCAGTTTCTTAATGAAGGCTCTGATTGCTGTGGATGAGCACTCCCCACCATCGTCAGTACCGACGTGGCTAGAGAAGAAGTATTTTAGTTCAAAAAGTCCCTTAGGGGTATGCATGTATTTCTGTGTCGTCACTCGTGAGATGGTCGACTCATGCATTTCTACCGCTTCGGCAATATCGTTAAGCACCATAGGTTTCATGGCTTCTTCACCGTATTCAAAGAAACCTTGCTGATATTGGACGATACAGTTCGCCACCTTCAACAGGGTATCATTACGGCTCTCTAAACTCTTGATAAACCATTTAGCCTCTTGCAGATGACCACGAATAAATTGGCTATCGGCTTGGCTTTTAGTGCTGCGCGCCATCGAGGCATAATGTTGGTTTACATTGATTTTTGGCATGCAGTCAGGATTCAGCTCAACCACCCAGCGGCCATTTTTCTTCGACACTGACACATCTGGGATGACGTATTCGTCATCGTTGGGCGTAATCAATAAACCTGGGCGGGGATTGAGGGTTTGGATAAGCGCGATGCCGTCTCTTAACTCATCCTCTTTTAATTTAGTCTTACGCATCAACAATCTAAAATCGCGGGTGGCGATCAGATCTAAATGATCTTTGATCAGCATGCGGGCGTTTTCTAGGTTGGGCGTGTCAGCGGCGAAATGCGACAGTTGGATCAACAGGCACTCGCTTAAATCGCGGGCGGCAACACCAATGGGATCAAAATGTTGAATGCGCTTGAGTACGGCTTCGACTTCGTCGAGCTCGACCTCCGAATTGCCCATGGCTTCGAGGATTTCGTCAGTGCTTTGGGTGAGATAGCCTTGATCGTCGATGGCATCAATAATGGCGGTGGCAATGGCTAAATCGGTTTCAGAAAACGGCGTGAGGTTTTTTTGCCATTCTAAGTGTTCATACAAGCCTTCACTGGTCTCACCTTGGAAGGGCATATCGTCTTCACGACTGCCGCCGGGGCCAGAATTGGGTGAGGCGGTGAACACTTCATCCCATGTGGTGTCCATGGGGAGTTCGTCGGGCATGGACTCTTTCGTGAGCGACTCTGCCGTGTCTATGGTGGAGCTGTCTTTTTCTGGCGGCAGGGTGCTAGATTCACTGAAATCCGTATCGGATAGCGTTTGGTTTACAGGGTCTTTAGTGGCGTCGAATTGATCCTCTTCCAGCTCGAGAAGGGGATTAGAATCTAAGGCTTGCTGGATCTCTTGCTGCAGTTCTAATGACGACAGTTGCAACAGACGTATGGCCTGTTGTAATTGTGGCGTCATGGTTAACTGTTGACCCAGTTTGAGCTGGAGTGACGCTTTCATGTTACCGCTGATCCCTACGTTATTATTGTTGGATGAGGTCGCTTGTTATCATCTTGAGTGGAGTCCAATGTTGGCATAAATTGCCTGCATTGGCTCCGCTTGATTAACTATAGCCTGAATTGTTCACCTAAGTACACAGCCCTAACTTGCTGATTGTCTAAGATCTCTGCGGGTGTTCCTTCGGCAATCAAGTTTCCGTGACTCACGATATAGGCATGTTCACACACATCTAATGTCTCACGGACATTGTGGTCTGTGATCAACACGCCAAGGCCACGACTTTTGAGCTGTTCGATAATCTTTTTAATGTCGATAACCGAAATCGGATCGACACCAGCAAAGGGTTCATCGAGCAAAATGAACTTAGGATTTGCTGCTAACGCCCGCGCAATTTCGACACGGCGACGTTCACCGCCCGACAATGACATGCCTTGGCTGTCACGGATATGGGTGATGTGGAACTCTTCAAGCAGATGTTCTAGCTCTTCTTCCCTTTGCTCTTTTTTCAGTTCTTTACGCGTTTGCAGCACGGCCATGATGTTGTCATGGACGGTCAGTTTACGGAAGATACTGGCTTCCTGCGGCAAGTAACCTATGCCTTTGCGGGCACGCAGGTGCATAGGATCTGCGGTTAAATCATCATCGTCGATAAAGATATGGCCTTTATCGCTTTTAACCAGACCAACGACCATGTAAAAGGTTGTGGTTTTACCCGCGCCGTTCGGGCCGAGTAGGCCAACGACTTGACCGGTTTTTACCGTCAGACTAACGTCTTTAACCACTTGGCGACTCTTGTAACTCTTCGCCAGATTTTGTGCTCTTAGGGTGATTTGGGTCATTTAGAGTCCTGCTTTTTCACAGGTTTATCTGCTGGCGCGTCTGGTTTGGCATCATCTTGATAGCTTTCTGGCTGAATAATCGTTATCACGCGATCGTCACCACTGCCGGTGCTCTCAGCAATCAATTTTTGCTGGATGATGTTGTAGCGGATCAAATTACCCGTCACTTGGCTGCCCGCTTGATCTAACGAGGCTTTGCCTTTAAGTGTCAGGGTGCGGCTCGCCATATCGTAACGAATTTCTTTCGCGCTCGCCGAGGCTGGACGGCCATCGTCTAATACTTGGCTGTACGTCGCAGGGTTGCCAGTGGCCACTAAAATTTTGCTATTTTCACCTTCGGCAGAAAATGCACGCAGTTGATCTGCATGGATTTTAATCGAACCTTGGGTGACTTCAACCGGACCAAAGAAGATGATCTGGTTGTTCTTGATATCTGCCGTTTGGCTCACAGCCTTGATTTTGACTTCCTGTTTCAGGTCGTCAACTTTAGCAAAGGCGCTCATGCTCATTATTAGCATTAGGCTGGCAAGTAATACGTTATTTTGCTTCATATGTTCCTACTACCTGACTGGTCAATTGCACTTCTTGCGCGTTGAGGTCGGCATAAAGGCCTTGGCCTTGAATATTAAAATCTTTCCCTGTGACGTAAATGGTGCGGTCAGAGGTCATTATCATCGTATTGAGATCGAGTTCCAGATAACTGGTGGACAAGGTCTGGATCGGTTCTTCTGGGCTAATGGCATCAATAATAACATTGTTTTCTAATACAACCTTGCCCGTTTCCTTGTTTAGCTTGCCCTGATCTGCTCTGAGTTGCCATTGTGCTTTACCTTGGTCTGGATAAACAAGATAAACAGGTTGAGTAAAGTAAGTTTGATTCGTTGAATCATAATGTTCCATGTGTTTCGCCGTCACACGGCTATTGACTAGCCCTTGTTCATTGAACTCAACACTGCGCAGATCTTCAACGATGAAATCTGGGGTATTTTGATCTTTTACTCTGTTATCGGTATCACCGCTGTGTTTGTTCTGCACTTGCCAATAAAGCACTAATGCAGTTCCAAAAAAAGCGATAATCGCGAGTGTCACACGACTCATATACTCATTCCATGGGCCGAAGTGAATTTATTTTGACTGAGTAGCAATAGATCTGTGAGTTCACGCAAGGCACCGTGGCCGCCATTGAGCGTAGTCACAAAGTGGGCGTGCTGACGAACATAGGGATGACCATCGGCTACGCTGACTGCTAAACCGACGACATTCATCACTGGCAGATCGACAATATCATCACCGATATACGCCACTTCTTCTGGGGTAACACCATAGAGTGCGAGCAATGCTTCATAGGGCTCGAACTTATTGTCTACGCCTTGGTAAATATGGGTTACGCCAAGCGCCGTCATACGGTTTTCAACGATTTTGGATTGACGTCCAGTGATAACGGCAAGATTAAAGCCGCTGGTGAGTATCGAGCGCACGCCATAGCCGTCGCGAGTGTGGAAGGCTTTTAGCTCTTCGCCGCTATTGCTTAGGTAAATACGACCATCTGAAAACACCCCGTCGACGTCACAGATCAACAGTTTAATCTTTTGCGCGCGTTGCCACACATCATCACTGATTGGGCCGTAAAATCCTTGCTGTGGCATTAAATGACTCCTGCTTTAACCATGTCTAGCATGTTAAGAGCGCCGATTGGATGGCGGTCTTTATCGATAACAATTAATCCGTTGATGTTTTTTGAGTCCATCACTTGCAGCGCTTGGGCGGCCAACACACCGTCTGTGATGGTCACGCAGTTACGGGTCATCACATCGGCGATGGGCGTAGTGCGTAGATTCACTTCGGCATCGATAACGCGGCGTAAATCACCATCGGTGAAGATACCAACCAGCTTGCGCTGATCATCGATAATCGCCGTCATGCCTAAGCCTTTTTTGGAGATTTCGTACAGGGCTTCTGTGATGCAAATATCGTGGTTAACGAGCGGTAAGTCATCACCGCTATGCATGACATCGCAGACTTTTAACAATAACTTACGCCCTAAAGCGCCGCCAGGATGGGACATAGCAAAGTCATCACGGGTAAAGCCTTTCGCTTGTAGTAGCGCAATGGCAATCGCATCGCCCATTACTAAGGTCGCGGTAGTACTTGACGTTGGCGCGAGTCCCAGTGGGCAAGCCTCTTCGGGTACTTCAATACATAAATGTACTTTAGATAAGCGCGCCATGTTCGATTCGGGTTTACCTGTTACCGCGATAACGGGCACGCCCATACGTTGGATGACGGGCATTAAGGTGAGTATTTCGCTCGACTCACCGGAATTTGAAATCGCTAAAATCACATCGTTATCGGCTAATACACCGAGATCGCCGTGGCTGGCCTCACCCGGATGCACAAAAAATGCGGGCGTTCCTGTGCTGGCGAGGGTGGCAGAAATCTTATTGCCGATATGGCCCGACTTGCCCATTCCCATGACAATCACTTTGCCTGTGCAGTTAAGGATCAACTCGCAAGCTTCTGCAAATTCGGCCGAATCAACATATTGATAAAGATTGTCTAGGGCTGACTTTTCAATGTCGATAACTTTACAGCCCCATTGGCGCAGTTGTGATTTGTCTACCATGTCTATCTCTCTTTTTGCATTGTCTTTGTCGCCCCATTGATGGGATTGGAATAGCACAATTTGGTACGCGATAAAGATGATATGTAATAGGCTTTCTGCCAAGTTTTAGTTTGTTTTCAGACGATTTAGCTTATGTCTTGTTGTGGTGAATTCCCTAAAGCAACAAAACAATTGCGGCAGGCTAGAGCGATTGATCCGACTCGTCAAGTTCAGCTGCGGCAGCTATTCATGCACAATAACCTGTTTAGCGGTCGAAGGTCTTGAGCAATATCATCGTCTTTGTCGTTTATTTCAATGGATTTATCCCGTATCGCGGCGGGTATTACCGCACGGGATGCCTCTATTTCACACTCGTATATCGACTCATCGCACCTAAAAGTGGACGAAGAGCGAGCTAAGTGCGAACGAATTAGCCAATATCGCCAATTCTGCAACTAGGTTGAAAACATTAAGTAACATTTTACCTGTGCAGAGTGAAAACTTAGGGCGCATTTTCGCTGTAAATGAGGCAAATTGAAAGTATCGCAGGGCGATAGTGTCGATTCGGTTGTAGGTTAAAGCGCAATTACGTACAATTTGCGGCTCTTCGATTGGTCAGTCTAGGAAGACTAGGATCACCTCTTTTGCAAATGTCGGAATCAAGCATGACTCAAGAACAAACGCCGTTGGTTGAGATCCGTAATTTGGGGTTTAGCCGCGGTCAGCGTGTGATATATGAAGATATTAGCCTGTCCATTCCAAGGGGCAAGGTGACGGCGATCATGGGGCCGAGCGGCATAGGCAAAACGACCCTGTTAAAGTTGATCGGCGGCCAGTTAACGCCTGACCACGGACAAGTGCTATTTGATGGCCACGATATCCATGGCGTGAGTCGCAATGAATTATTTAGTCTGCGTAAGCGGATGAGCATGCTGTTTCAAAGCGGCGCGCTGTTTACCGACATTAATGTGTTCGATAACGTGGCCTTTGCGCTGCGCGAACATTCAGGTCTGCCAGAAGACATTATTCGCACTATCGTGCTGATGAAGCTTGAAGCCGTAGGTTTACGTGGTGCCGCCCAGATGATGCCAAGTGAATTATCCGGTGGTATGCAGCGCCGCGCGGCATTGGCCAGAGCCATCGCGCTTGAGCCTGAAATGGTGATGTACGATGAACCTTTTGCCGGCCAAGATCCTATCTCTATGGGCGTGTTAGTGAAGCTGATCCGTGAGTTATCCGATGCGCTGAATCTGACTTCAATTGTAGTGTCCCACGATGTAGATGAAGTCCTCGGTATTGCCGATTATGTATATGTGGTGGCTGACAAAAAAGTCATCGCCCACGGTACCCCTGAAGAATTAAAGTACGCTGATAATCCACAGCTAAAACAGTTTATTCAAGGTGCTCCGGACGGCCCCGTGCCGTTCCATTATCCGGCAAATGATTACCAGCAAGAATTAATGGCAAAAGGAGTTGGCAAGTGAAGTTAATCGACAGTATTGCCGACTTAGGCCGCAGCGCGATTGAGCTAGTGCTCGGTTTTGGCCGTGCAGGCCTTATGCTGTGGGGCGCGATTTTTCGCTGGCCACGCGTGCGCAAAGGCTTTCCATTATTAGTACGCCAGATTTATGTGGTCGGCGTGCAATCTATGGTGATTATTTTAGTCTCAGGGCTTTTTATCGGCATGGTGTTGGCGCTGCAAGGCTACAACATCTTAGTTGGTTTTGGCACCGAAGAAAGCTTAGGCCCTATGGTGGCGCTCAGTTTACTGCGTGAGTTAGGGCCAGTGGTTACCGCACTTTTGTTTGCGGGACGTGCGGGTTCAGCCTTAACCGCTGAAATTGGTTTAATGAAAAGTACTGAGCAGCTATCGAGTTTAGAGATGATGGCTATCGACCCATTAAGGCAGATTATTGCACCGCGCTTTTGGGCTGGGGTGATCAGTATGCCATTGCTGGCGTTAATGTTTACCGCTGTGGGTATTTACGGTGGTCACATAGTCGGCGTGGAATGGAAGGGAATCGACAGCGGGGCGTTTTGGTCGATTCTGCAGGCGTCGGTCGAATGGCGTCAGGACATAGTTAACTGCTTGATCAAGAGTGGTGTGTTTGCCGTAGTGGTGACTTGGATTGCGTTATATCGCGGTTATCAAGTGATCCCAAATCCGGAAGGCATCAGCCGTGCAACGACTCAGACTGTGGTTCAGTCGAGCCTTGCTGTATTGGCATTAGATTTTTTACTGACAGCCCTGATGTTTGGCCGCTAACGGAACACTGCGGATTTCGACACAGGTAAGATGGATTAACAGAGTGGTAGCCGAACATGTTGACACGAAAAATTGAATTATTAGTGGGTGTGTTTCTTTTAACGGGATTGGCCGCTTTTTTGGTCTTAGTCTTTAACGTCGCCAATATTGAAGTTAAAAGCAGCGATAGCACTTATACCATAAAAGCCAATTTCACCAATATTGGTGGCTTGAAGGTACGTTCGCCCGTTAAGGTTGGCGGTGTTGTGGTTGGCCGCGTCAGTGGCATTGATTTAGATCCCGTTAAGTTAGTGGCTGTGGTCACCTTAGTGATGGATAAGCGTTACGATAAATTCCCAGAAACCAGTAGTTTAGCTATTTTGACTTCGGGTTTATTGGGCGAGCAATTCTTAGGGTTAACACCGGGTTTTGTCGACGATGATGTCAGTATGCTCAAAGATGGCGACAAGATTGATGACACGCGCTCGGCATTAGTGTTGGAGGAACTGATTGGTCAGTTCTTATATAGTATGGGTTCGAAGGATAAATAGGGGTTACCGCTATGTTTAAAAACTTATCTCGTTTTTTACTGCCGTTAGTGATGGTTTTAGGGACAACGAGCGCTGTTGCCGCCGATGTGGTGGTCGACACTAATGATCCGTATGCCATGGTGAAAGCCGTTGCCAATAAAACCTTTGATCGTTTTCATAAAGATAAAGCGTTAATCGATGCTGACTCAGATCATTTAAAGGTGATCGTTCGTGAAGAACTAATGCCTTATGTCGATTATAAATACGCATCTTACAAAGTCTTAGGCCAGTATCTTAAGGATTCAACCGAAGATCAGCGTAATCGTTTCGTCGATGCCTTTGAAGGTTATTTAGTGTCGACTTATGCCCAAGCTTTTACTGAATATACCAATCAAAAAGTGGAATTTTCACCTGGGGTTGATTTCAGCAAAGAGAAAATGGTGGATGTGAACGTGCAGATCATCGAAGCCGGCCGTCCGCCAATCAAACTGCTGTTTAAGGCACGCCGTTTGAAAGATGACTCATGGAAGGCATTCGACTTAGTCGCCGAAGGTGTGAGCTTATTGTCTTCTAAGCAGTCTGAAATCTCGAATCTGATTCGCCAGCAGGGTATCGATCCTGTGATTAAGATGCTCGAAGATCGCACCAAAGAAAAAGTGACCATCAAGGCTAAATCAGGGAAGTCGCAGTCGTGATTGAATTTGTGCAACAAGGCACAGTTTGTCATCTCAAAGGGCGCATAACCCAAGCCGATGTCATTACACTTTGGCCACGGCGGCAACAACTGCTGGGCGAGTCTACTCAGATATTGTCTTTATCTGGGCTTGAATACAGTGATAGCGCTGGCATGGCATTTTTGCTGGCGTTAGTGCGTGAACATGGCAGCCAACTTGAATTGAGTTCTGCCTCGCCACAACTTAAAAAACTCATCGATTTATATGATTTACATGCCTTCTTTACCGAAGAAGCGCATTGAGAATAGGGTAATAGATTTCATGGAATGCAGCTTAATCGAACAGATTTTACGTGATGCGTTAGGGCTTGAAGAAGTTCACGCTAGCTCGGATGGTAGCCATTATAAAGTGATCGCCGTAGGCGAATGCTTCGATGGTATGAGCCGAGTCAAACAGCAACAAGCCATTTATGCACCGTTGACGGCACACATTGCCAGCGGTGAATTACATGCATTAACGATCAAAACTTTCACGCCGACTCAATGGAAACGCGAAAAAGTTTTCAACATGCCTAGCTAGTGAGGAAAAGTGGATAAACTAACAATTCAGGCAAGCCCCCCGCTTGCCGGTGATGTGATCATTTCAGGTGCTAAAAATGCGGCTCTGCCTATTCTGATGGCAGGCGTATTGGCCGAAACCGATTTTGTGGTTTCTAACGTGCCGAATCTTCGCGATGTGACTACTAGCTGTAAATTATTACGCTGCCTCGGTGCTGAAGTGACTGAGCTTGGCGACGGACAGATCCGCATTTCAACCACTAATCTGAATGAGTTTTGCGCTCCCTACGATCTCGTGAAAACCATGCGCGCGTCTATCTTGATCTTAGGGCCGTTATTGGCGCGTTATGGTACCGCAGACGTGTCATTGCCAGGCGGCTGCGCCATTGGCGCAAGACCGGTGAACTTACACTTACATGGCCTCGAAATGATGGGGGCCAAGATTGAAGTGAAAGAAGGCTATATTAAAGCCCGTGTTGATGGTCGTCTTAAGGGCGCACACATTTTCATGGACATGGTGAGTGTCGGCGCAACTGAAAACTTACTGATGGCTGCGGCGTTAGCCGATGGCGAAACCGTTATTGAAAACGCGGCGCGCGAACCTGAAGTGATCGATTTGGCGAATTGCTTAATTGCCATGGGCGCAAAAATCACCGGCGTAGGCAGTGCAACCTTGCGTATTCAAGGGGTTGAGCGTTTACAGGGGTGTAATTACCGCGTGATGCCAGACCGTATCGAAACCGGTTCATTCTTGGTTGCTGCTGCGGTAACCCGTGGCCGTATTCGTTGCCTAAAAGCCGATCCTGCATCACTTGAGTCAGTTATCGCTAAGCTTGAAGATGCGGGCGCTAAGATTACGACCGGCGAAGATTGGATTGAACTCGATATGCAAGGTAAGCGTCCAAAGGCGGTCAATATCAAGACGGCACCTTATCCCGGTTTTCCAACGGATATGCAGGCGCAGTTCTGTGTGCTTAATGCCTTAGCGCAAGGTACGGCAACCATTACCGAGACCATCTTCGAAAACCGCTTTATGCACGTGCCAGAGCTTATTCGTATGGGCGCAACCATGGAGCTTGAAGGTAATACCTGCATCATCCAAGGGATTGAATCCTTAAGTGGTGCGCAGGTGATGGCGACGGATTTACGCGCATCAGCGAGTCTAGTGATTGCGGGTTTAGTGGCCGATGGCAAGACGATTGTCGATCGTATCTATCACTTAGACCGTGGTTACGAGCATATTGAGAATAAGTTCCAAGGTTTAGGCGCGCAGGTTGTGCGTACTCAGTAACGAGTTATTGAGTTAAGACAGAGGGATTAAATCTCGACCCAATAAAAAACCAGCTTAAAAGCTGGTTTTTTATTATCTGCGTTCGCAATGACGGGCATCGTTCTAGTTATCGACCACAACCTTCTCATCGATAATCACAGGTAACTCCTGTTGTTTACCTTGGCGTATCACAGTCATCATCACTTTCTTACCCGGTGTGGTTTCAGCGATGCGGTCCATCAGCATTTCAACACCTGGCACATCTTCACCATCGTATTTAATAATCACATCCCTTGGCATTAAGAGGGCTCGCGCCGCAGGGCCATTAGGATCGACACCTGTAACGAGCACACCTTTTAGGTCGGGTAGATTAAGGATCTGCGCCACCACAGGGTTAATTGGCTCGCCAGAAATCCCTAAGGCACCACGGATCACGCGGCCATTCTTAATCAACTTACCCATAATGCTGTGGGCCAATTTAATCGGGATAGCGAAGTTAATCCCATGGCCGCCGCCTTCTTCACCCACTTGGAATGCTGCGGTATTAATACCGATAAGGCTGCCGTTAGTGTCAATGAGGGCGCCGCCAGAGTTACCGGCATTAATCGCCGCATCGGTTTGCAAAAAGTCTAAGTATCCAGAACTTAAGCCGTTACGACCCGTGGCACTTATGATGCCTTGGGTAATGGTTTGGCCTAAATTGTAGGGATTACCAATGGCGAGTACGACATCACCAACTTGAGGCGGACTGTCGAGGTTAACGGGGACAATCGGTAAATTATCGCCTTCAATCTTGAGTACCGATAAATCGGTTTCAGGATCAAAACCTACCACTTCAGAGGTAAATTTGCGTCCATCTTGCAGGGCGACAACAATCTCGTCGGCCTTTTTAATGACATGATAATTCGTAAGAATATAGCCTTCTTTGCTCATTATCACCCCAGAACCTAGGCCCTGTAGCGAGCCCGAGTTAAGAGGGCGGTTCTGATCTATGCTGAGACTATAAATGTTTACAACGGCAGGGGCTGCGCGGCGGACCGCCTTGGCAAAGGAGAGCTCGACTGTGTTGTTGGCTCGGGTTTGTAGCAGGCTATTACCGAGGGATTGGTTATCGAAATAACGGGTTACCAATAAAAACATGGCCGCCATGATAAGACCGAAAAGGGTGGCTTTACCGAGATATAATAGTGTGTCTTTTATCGTCATGGCAGGATGGATCTTGAAAAAGGTGAGTTAGATTAACATGTTTAATCTATGTAAGCATAGGGAACCTAAGCTCCCTATGCTTATGTGTGGTAGAAAAAATGGCCTATATTAGTCGATTAACGTAGGACTAAATACAACATGCTCTTATCACGCATGATCTTCAGTGCCACCGCACCTTCTTGATCTTTTAGCTGTGCTTTAAGTGCCTTAAGATCTTTAATTGCAGTACGGTTAATACCGACAATCACATCTCCTTTTTGTAAGCCACTCATTGCCGCAGGTGAACCTTGGGCGACATCGGTAATTTCAATGCCCTTAGATGTGTTTTCTAAGGATGCACCTTGCAACATAGGATGCACGGCGCCAGCCGCAGATTCACTGGTTTGGCTTGCTTCACCTAAGGTCACCTTAACGGTTTTCTTATCTCCGTCACGGATGAGTCCTAACTCAACCTTAGCACCCGCACCCATAGTGGCGACTTTGGCTCGCAGTTCTTGGAAGGACTTAATACCACGGCCATCGACGCTGATAATGATATCACCCGCTTTAATACCGGCTTTTTCGGCGGCACTGTCTTTGGCTACTTCATTCACGAAGCCGCCGTGCTGGGTGTCTAAACCAAAGCCTTGGGCGAGTTGGCTATCAAGATCGCGTCCCGAAATCCCCAGTACTCCGCGGCGTACTTCACCGTGTTCGGCAATTTGCGCGACCAAGTTTTTCACCATATTGGCTGGGATCGCAAAGCCGATACCAACGTTACCACCCCCCGGCGCTACGATTGCGGTGTTAATCCCAATCAATTCCCCGTTTAAGTTAACGAGTGCACCACCCGAGTTACCACTGTTAATCGCGGCATCGGTTTGAATAAAGTTTTCCAGCATTTCTATGCCTAAACCGCTACGGCCTAAAGCACTGACAATACCTGAAGTCACGGTTTGCCCTAAACCGAAGGGGTTACCAATGGCAACGGCAAAGTCACCAACACGTAAGTCGTCAGAGTTTGATGACTTGATTGCGACAAGATTTTTTGCCTCAATTTGCAGCAATGCAATATCCGATTCTGAGTCAGTACCAATGAGTTTGGCCTTTACTTCACGACCGTCATGTAGACCAACTTGAATATCATCAGCACCATCAATCACGTGGTTATTGGTAACGATATAGCCCTTTTCGGCATCAATAATAACGCCTGAGCCTAAGCCTCTAAAAGGACGTTCCTGCACTTGCTCCTGTGGCGCATTGGGGCCAAAGAAGTAACGGAAAACATCAGGCACTCTTTGTTTTGAAACATGAGTCCCCGTAACGGCTACGGACACAACAGCAGGTGTCGTACGCTCAAGCATGGGCGCAAGACTTGGAATGGATTGTCCCTCAACCGTCTGTGGAATGGCGGCCTGTGAGACGACAGGCATCATAGTCAGGGTCGCGGCTAACATTGCGGCTGAAAGTACAGATAATTTTGTTTTCATCTATTCATAACTCCAAATAAGGGTTGAACGATCTGGATGTAATGCATCAGCTATTGTGCGAGTGCCAGATCAAATCTGTATCGGTACCGGCTATTTGCCTAGGTAACCATTCGGACACGCACCTAATTGAAAAAGTTCATCATATTAACAAATGTTAATTTTTTTGAGCCTATTTTATCGGCTGTTTCATACTCGTTACTGAGTGGGAAACTGTGGGCAAGATACTCATTTTTCAAGCCCTGATATCAGCAAGTTTTGCCGATTAAAATGACCTACAGCATAGAGGTTTATTCGCCGTTTGTATGCTGTTTAGCGTTGAGGCAAAAGTCGTATTCAGCATTAATATATCCTGCGTCACATTGGCCGTGCTAATATCATCGCAGTTTTAATAAAGGACATAAGAGAATTTAAAAGTGCCTCAGTTAAGCCCTTGGCAGCATTATCAAAAAGATCTTACCCGTGACGGTTTCTCCCATGATCCGGCCCAAGAAATTGCGGTCAAAGCATTACAACGTGTCTATGAAGACTTAACGGCGGCGGAAGAGCCGAGTTCTATCGTAGGGAAATTGTTTAGTGCATTAGGCTTAAAATCGGCGCCTGCTTCACCTAAAGGCCTGTATCTTTGGGGCGGTGTGGGGCGCGGTAAAACCTATCTGATGGATACTTTTTTTGATGCCTTGCCTGGCGATCAAAAGCTGCGGGCTCACTTCCATCGTTTCATGCATCAGTTACATTTAGATTTAGATGAGCTGAAAGGCGTGCGCGATCCCTTGCTGGTGATTGCGAAAAAGATGGCCGCGAAATATCGCGTTATCTGTTTCGATGAATTCTTTGTCTCCGATATTACCGATGCCATGTTGTTAGGTACGCTGTTTCAAGCGCTATTTAAAGAAGGCGTTGTGCTAGTCGCTACGTCTAACATCATCCCCGACGACTTATATAAAAATGGCTTACAGCGGGCACGTTTCTTACCCGCGATAGCCTTAATTAATCAACATTGTGAAGTACTCAATGTGGATTCTGGCATCGATTATCGACTACGCACCCTTGAGCAAGCGGAGATTTATCATCATCCGTTAGACGCACAAGCCGATGCCAATCTTATGCGTTATTTTAGCCAGTTAGCGCCTGAGTCAGAGGTGCTTACCGCCGACATCGAAATCGAAGGTCGTAGTATCAGTATTCGTCAGCAGGCGCAGGGCGTATTGTTGGCCGATTTTAGAGCGCTCTGTGATGGTCCGCGAAGTCAGCGTGACTACATGGAATTGGCGCGGATTTATCATACTGTACTGGTCAGCGGCATTGAGCAAATGGGTGCATTTCTGACCGGTGATGATATCGCCAGACGATTTTTAGCTATGGTCGATGAGTTTTACGAGCGCAATGTAAAGCTTATCGTATCGGCCCAAGTGCCACTCGAAGATATCTACGCCGATGGCTTGCTTAACTTCGAATTTAGACGTTGTCGCTCGCGTCTTATTGAGATGCAATCACACGATTATTTGAAAACAGAGCACCTGCCTTAACCCTGCGGCGCAAGAGTTTCGCTTTAACTCCCGTGTTAAATCACCACTGGCTTGTTAATCCTTCGGATGACAAGCCAGATTGGTCGATATTTTATAATTTTTATCAAAATATCAGGTGATTTTTAACTCAGCTTTGTCTATACTCCGCCACCTGCCCACGTTACTCCGCCAATTGGGCGGAAGTTGTAAGCCGAAGTCAGTGCTCGAAGGGGTGCTAAAAGGCAATTTTGTGTTGTTTGCAAATGCAGACAGCATGTGAGACAGAAAATTAACTTTGGGTTTTTGTAATAATGAAGACTTTTACTGCTACACCAGAAACCGTAACTCGTGACTGGTTCGTCGTTGATGCAGACGGCAAAACTTTAGGTCGTATCGCTACTGAAATTGCTACCCGTTTACGCGGTAAGCATAAGCCAGAATACACTCCACACGTTGATACCGGTGATTACATCATCGTTGTTAATGCTGAAAAAGTGACTGTTACTGGTAACAAAGCGAAAGGCAAAACGTACTACTCGCATTCAGGCTTCCCTGGTGGCATTAAGCAAATCAGCTTTGAAAAGCTGCAAGCGCAAAAGCCAGAAATGATCATCGAGAAAGCAGTTAAGGGTATGTTACCAAAAGGTCCTCTGGGCCGTGCCATGTTCCGTAAACTGAAAGTTTACGCTGGCGCAGAACATAACCACACTGCACAACAACCTCAAGTTCTTGATATCTAAACGGGATTAAGCAAATGGCTGCAACTCAGTACTACGGCACTGGCCGTCGCAAAACCTCTACAGCTCGCGTTTTCGCTAAAGCAGGTAGTGGCAACATCGTTGTAAATCAACGTCCTTTGGATCAGTATTTTGGTCGTGAAACTGCTCGTATGGTTGTTCGTCAACCTTTAGAGTTAGTTGAAATGACTGACAAGCTGGACATCTATGTAACTGTTAAAGGCGGTGGTATCACTGGCCAAGCAGGCGCAATCCGTCACGGTATTACCCGTGCTCTGATGCAATTAGATGAAGCACTGCGTCCATCACTACGTTCTGCTGGTTTCGTTACCCGTGACGCTCGTAAAGTTGAGCGTAAGAAAGTGGGTCTACGTAAAGCACGTCGTAAGCCACAATTCTCTAAGCGTTAATTCGTTTTTGGAATATCAAAAAACCCAGCCTATGCTGGGTTTTTTATTGGCTAAAATTTACGGTACTGGCGAATTCATTTAAATAAGAGACTCTGTTGTTGGGGTGTGCTGATATACAATCAATTTGTATTGAACGACTGAGTTTGAGGTGCGCATGACTTTTCAAGTTTTTATGCTGGCAGTAGCACTTGTGTTACTTTTAGAGGGAGTCGGCCCCTTACTCTTTCCGAACAAGTGGCGTCGTTATTTAAATGAACTCTCCCATCAAAATCAGCAGGTTATCCAGCGACTTGGTGGCGCGTTAGTCACGGCAGGAGTGGTGATCTTGGTGATTTTTGCGTAAAAAACAGCCTGCTTGCCCTTGCTTACTAAGATCTGTTAAAATTCTTTTTTAACCGCAACCTTGCAGCAAATAATGGGCAAAAACGTAGTTGTTCTCGGCACCCAATGGGGTGACGAAGGAAAAGGTAAGATTGTCGACCTTCTAACAGAACAGGCAAAATATGTAGTTCGCTATCAAGGCGGCCACAATGCTGGTCATACCTTGGTTATCGATGGTGATAAAACCGTTCTTCATCTGATCCCATCGGGTATCCTGCGCGATAATGTGAAATGCATTATTGGCAACGGTGTGGTGCTTGCACCTGACGCCCTGATGAAAGAGATCAACATGCTGAAAGATCGTGGTGTTCCTGTTGAGGAACGTCTGTTGATCTCTGAAGCGTGTCCGCTGATCCTACCATTCCATTGCGCCTTAGATATCGCCCGTGAAAAAGCACGTGGCAATAAAGCTATTGGTACAACTGGCCGCGGTATCGGACCTGCGTATGAAGACAAGATCTCCCGTCGCGGTCTGCGAGTAGGCGACTTGTTCAATGCTGAACTGTTTGCTGAAAAGCTGAAAGAAGTTATGAAATACCATAACTTTATGCTGACAGAGTACTATCAAGTCGAAGCTGTTGATTACGAGCAAACGCTAGCAGATGCTTTGGCTATGGCCGATTATCTGAAGAGCATGTGTGTTGACGTGACTGAACTGTTGGATACTGCGCGTAAAGCCGGTGAGCCAATCCTGTTCGAAGGCGCTCAAGGTACATTACTCGACATCGACCACGGAACTTATCCTTTTGTAACCTCTTCAAATACCACTGCCGGTGGTGTTGCGACGGGTAGCGGTTTTGGTCCACGTCACTTAGACTATGTCTTAGGTATCATGAAGGCCTACACCACTCGGGTGGGTGCAGGTCCATTCCCAACTGAACTGTTATGTGAAGTTGGTGATCATTTAGGTACTAAAGGTCATGAGTTTGGTGCGACAACGGGTCGTAAGCGTCGTCCAGGTTGGTTGGATGCTGTGGCAATGCGCCGCGCAGTTCAAATCAACAGTGTGAGTGGCTTCTGCTTGACTAAGTTAGATGTACTTGATGGTCTGAAAGAAGTGAAGATTTGTGTGGGTTATCAGAATCCTGATGGCACTATCTCTAAAGTGACCCCGCTTGCGGCTGAAGGTTATGAACTGGTTACGCCTGTTTATGAAACTATGCCAGGTTGGAGCGAGTCGACTTTTGGCGCGACATCCATTGAGCAACTGCCACCGGCAGCGATCAATTATATCAAGCGTCTTGAAGAGCTATTAGAAACACCAATCGACATTATCTCTACTGGTCCTGACCGTAACGAAACCATGATTTTGGTTAATCCGTTCAATTAAGACCTGTTAAGGCCGTGTTTCACGGCCTTTTTCTCTGCTTCTTTATGCCTTTCTCTGTTTAATTCTGCGGTTAGAAATTCAGCTCAAGCTCAAGAAATAGGTTATACTGCCGATGCAAGTATTCACCCTATTGTCATTGAGAGTCGTTATGCTACGTACAGCACTAGTTGCGCTACTGCCCTTAGTATCTTCAATGTGCTTTGCTGAAACGCAGGCGGTGGATATTTATAGCCAAGATCAATTGCTTGATTTGATCCGAAGCGATCAATATTTAGCGAAAGTGAAGCGTGATGATTGCCAGTTAGTCCAAGACATTGAGGCGCGAGCCCAAGTCTTAAAACAGCCTTTATATCAATTCCTGTGGGGCGAAATGCTCAATTATGGAACCTGTGTAAAGGCAAACCCTGTGAAGGGTATTGCTTTGTTACGTGACTCGGCCGAACAAGGTAGCTCAGAAGCGATGTTAAAGCTTGCCGAGTATTATCAGAGTGGGAAATTTGTCATCCGCAATAAAGACAGAGCAGTGCATTATTTACTGCCTGCGGCTGCAAGTGGTGATTTACCCGCTCGTATGATGTTAGTGCGTTTATTCGGTGAAGGTTATGGTAGTCCTAGGGATTACGAGATGGCCTATCACTGGTTATATAACGATGTATTTGCGGACGAGGCGACAAAGAAAAAAGCCTTGTCTTTACTGCAGGTGTTAGCAGCTAAAATGCCCCCCAGTGCAGTGGCGCGGGCCCAGCAAGAACAGTTGCGAACCCGTTAAGTGGTCTCTTAATCTAGAGACACATTATTTGGATATTGAATGATCAAAGACCCTCATTTTGAGCGTGAACAGGATAAGTACGAAAACCCTATCCCAAGCCGTGAGTATATTATCGATTACTTACGTTCTCAGAAATCACCTATCACTCGTGACAGTATTGCCGCGGCGTTAAACATCCAAGAGGAAGAACAACTTGAGGCCCTGCGCCGTCGCCTACGTGCGATGGAACGCGATGGCGAACTCGTGTTCACCCGTGGGCAGAGCTATGGCTTGCCCGAGAAAATGGATCTTATCCCCGGCACTGTACTCGGACACAGAGAAGGCTTCGGCTTTTTCAAACCCGATGAAGGCGGTGATGACTTATTTATTTCGAACCGCGATATGCTGATGTATTTCCACGGTGATAAAGTGCTGGCGCAAAAAGCGGGCACAGATCGTCGTGGTCGCCGCGAAGCGCGTTTGGTGCGTTTGATCCAGCCGCGCAGTGCCGCGATTGTTGGCCGTTATCATGTTGATAGCGGTATGGCATTTGTCATTGCCGATGATAAGCGTATTACCCAAGAAATCTTAGTCGCGAATGAAGATCGCAACGGCGCCCGTCAAGGCGATGTGGTTGTGGTTGAATTAACGCGTCGCCCAGGTCGTTTTGTTAAGGCTGCGGGTAAAGTGACTGAAGTGCTTGGTAAGCAAATGGCGCCGGGGATGGAAATCGAAATCGCCCTGCGTAACTACGACTTACCCCATACTTGGTCACCTGTGATCGAGAAGAAACTGCGCCGAATTCCCGATGAAGTGACCGACGCCGATAAAGTCGGCCGTGTAGATTTACGTCATCTGCCATTAGTGACTATCGACGGCGAAGACGCCCGCGATTTTGACGATGCCGTGTATGCGGAGAAAAAAGCCGGTGGCGGCTGGCGTTTATGGGTTGCGATTGCTGATGTTAGTTATTATGTTCGCACCGATTCAGCCTTAGATACTGAAGCGCGTGCCCGTGGTAACTCAGTGTATTTCCCATCGCAAGTGATCCCTATGCTGCCGGAGAAAATCTCCAACGGCCTATGTTCGCTTAATCCTCACGTCGACCGTTTATGTATGGTCGCCGAGATGACAGTGTCTGCCAAAGGCAAGTTGTCGGGTTATAAGTTTTATCCGGCGGTGATGTATTCCCATGCCCGTTTCACTTATACCCAAGTGGCGGAGATGTTAGAAGGCGGCCCGATTGCGCCTGAGCATGAAGCCTTGTTCCCGCATCTGCAGTGTTTACAGTCATTGTATTTAGCGCTAGATGAGCAAAGAGCCGAGCGTGGTGCGATTGCGTTTGAAACCATGGAAACGCAGTTCATTTTCAATGAGCAGCGCAAGATTGATAAAATCGTGCCGCGTGGCCGTAATCAAGCCCATAAAATCATTGAAGAATGCATGATTTTAGCCAACGTTTCTGCAGCTAAATTTGTGAAGAAACACAAAGGCGACGTGCTGTACCGAGTGCATGAAGCGCCATCTGAGCAAAAGTTGGCGAACTTTAAAGAGTTCCTTGCTGAGCGTGGTTTGACTATGCCTGGCGGACTTGAGCCAACGCCGTCAGATTACCAGAACGTGATGCTGCAAATTGCCGACCGTCCCGATGCTGAACTTATCCAAGTGATGTTACTGCGTTCTATGCGTCAGGCAATTTACACCCCAGATAATGAAGGTCACTTCGGTCTAGCCTTAGAAGAATATGCGCATTTTACCTCGCCCATTCGCCGTTATCCGGATTTAGTCTTACATCGTGTGATCCGTTATTTACTGGCGAAAGAAAGAGGCGAAGCCACAGAGAAGTGGACGCAGGATGGTGGCTACCACTATCAACTCGATGAACTCGACCAATTGGGCGAAGAGTGTTCGACTACAGAGCGTCGTGCCGATGAAGCGACTCGTGATGTTAGCGATTGGCTCAAGTGCGAGTTTATGCAAGATCACGTCGGCGATACCTTCGAAGCTGTGATTGCCTCAGTGACGAGCTTTGGTTTGTTCGTGCGCTTAAATGAGCTGTTTATCGATGGCTTAGTGCATATCTCAAGCCTAGGTAGCGATTACTACCAATTCGATCCTATGCGTCAACGCCTTATCGGTGAGCATACAGGCCAAGTCTATCAAGTGGGCGATCCTGTGACGGTTAAGGTCGCTGCTGTTAACTTAGATGACAGACAGATTGATTTAGTCATGCTGGGCGATGACGGCAAAGGTGGCAAGCGTAAAGCCTCTGCCAGCCGTGATAAGCCGATGACTGCCCGTGAGCGTGTTAATCGCGAAGGTGCTAAGCAAGGCAAAGCGGGTAAAACCGCAACCCCTAGCACTAAGGCTGAAGCTGGCAAAGCCAAACCTAAGGCTAAAGCGGGCACTAAAGCGAAAAAGACAGCAGTAAAAGATCCGGCTAAAAAGCCAAAAGCCGCTAAGCGGAGCACGAGAAAGAAATAAATGAAAAAACAAGATATTATTTTTGGGATCCACGCAGTTGAAGCCCTGTTAAAACACAGCCCTGAGCGCATTATCGAGTTATGGCTGTTACAAGGCCGTGACGATGAGCGCTTAACTGTGCTTGCCAATCAGGCCAAAGCCTTTGGCACTACGATTCAAGTCGCTTCTCGTAAAGCCTTGGATGACAAAGCGGAAAGTAGCCAGCATCAAGGTATAGTCGCGCGCGTTAAAGCGGCGAAAGTGTTGAATGAGCAAGATCTAGATGTGCTGCTTGCTAACACTGAGCAACCATTTCTGCTGATTTTGGATGGCGTGACGGATCCCCATAACTTAGGCGCTTGCCTACGTAATGCCGATGCGGCAGGCGTGCAAGGTATTATCGTGCCTAAAGACAACTCAGTCGGCTTAACTGCGACAGTGAGTAAAGTGGCATGTGGCGCGGCGGAAACAGTGCCTTTATTCCAAGTGACTAATCTTGCGCGCACTATGCGTCACCTGCAGGATAAAGGTGTATGGATTGTGGGTACGGCGGGCGAGGCAGATTGCGAGCTTTATCAAGCCGATCTTAAAGGGCCACTGGCGATTGCCATGGGGGCGGAAGATAAAGGTTTACGCCGTTTAAGCCGTGAGTCTTGCGATTCACTGATCTCTATCCCTATGGCCGGTAGTGTGTCTAGCTTGAACGTATCGGTTGCGACCGGTATTTGCTTATTTGAAGCTGTGCGTCAGCGCCGCAGCTAGTACGCTCATGCTTGCCTGATATCGCACATGCGGTCAGGCTTGCAGTAACGACTTGTTGCAGTAACTATTTGTTGTAGTTAGCACTTGCAGTAATAAAAAGACCGATTAACTTTAAACAGTTAATCGGTCTTTTTTGTTGGCCTTTTTATGTCAGTGCTTTGTCTAGGTTAACCTGATGGCTATCGGCTTCATCCGTTTGAACGGCTTCTGGCTCTGCTTGTTCGATATCGAAACTGAAGGCGAGTTGCTCCTCATCACTGTCATTTTCGTCGATAATATCGTCATCGACGCCATCAGCCCCTAAATCATGCTCAGATTCATCTAAGTTGGCGCTCGGCGTCATATGTTCTTGAATCGATTCAACATCAACCCTAGGGTCAAGCGCCGCCGCCAGTGGTGAAGAGACTAGGTCGCCCGTCGCCATTATGTAGTCTTGGGTGACATTGGTTTCGACTTTTTGCTGTGAATGCACGTAACGTAGCCGCACAAACAGGATGAAGGTACAGGCAGACATAAAGCCATATAACATGCTGTTGCCAAGCCATTGCATCAACGTTGAGGCGATAAGTGGGCCGATACTGGCCCCTAAGCCGAAGGTTAATAAGATGGTGGCAGATAAACCGACCCGCTCATTCTGTTCGACTCGTGAGTTAGCCAGTGCCGTAGCAAGTGGATAGAAGGTGAAACCTAAAATACCAAACAGGAAGGTCATCACCAGCGAAATCACTGGATGATAGGGCGTTAAGGCGATGGCTAAGGCTAAGATGCCAAGCAATATACAGTTGATACGAATAAGGCGACTGCGGGACATAATGTCGGACAGTTTCCCCATCGGCCATTGTGCCAGTAATCCTGCTAAAATTGTTGCAGTCATATAAGTGGCGACTTTTTCAGGCGGCAAACCTAAGTTACTAGCATAGGCGGGCGCGAGACCATAAAACGAACCCACTATCATGCTACCAATTGCGATGGTTGTGAGTGCCTGCGGCGCTTTTTTCCAGTAATGGGCAATTTTAAGTGGAGCTGGGACCAAAGGCGCAGGGTGAAGACGACGCGTGAGTGAAATCGGTACGATACAGAGTGAGAAACAAATCGCGATCAGCAGTAACGGCTCAAGGCCTAATTCGGGGAAGATACTGATCGCGCCTTGGCCCAAGATCAAGCCGAAGTAAGATACGATCATATAACTCGCAAACACTGTGCCCCTTTGGTTACTTTCGGCTTGTTCGTTAAGCCAACTTTCGAGCACCATGTATTGGCACATCATGCCCATGCCGACAACGAGCCTGAGGAGCAGCCAAACTGCTAGCTCATCCACGAGTGCATGACCCAATGCAGATGCGGCGACTATGCCTGCACTGGCAACGAAGGCGCGGATATGGCCCACTTGGGCGATAAGTCTATGACCAATCTTAGAGCCCGCCACAAGGCCAACATAATAGGCTGACATCATGCCACCTATCCATATTTGTGGCACGTTCATCACCGAGAGCCTGAGCCCAAGGTAAGTTGTGAGCAAACCGCCGGCCAGTACCATTAACAAGGTGGTGCTATATAAAGAGGCGAAAGTGCGCAGCGGATTAGTCATATACAACTCCGAAAACACAAACAAGATTGATAATAAACCGTGAGTATATCAGGGGTTGGTGTTTATGTTGTGTTGCAAATTGTTGGTAAATCTTGATTAATTGCGCATTTCTGCTCAAAAAATCCTTAGATTATGTCGAAGTGACTTGAGAGGGGGCGGAGGAACTTTAACATTGACGCCAGCCGAAGATGACATTGGCGTCGTGTTCTTGTATTGCTTCGGACTATCTAAAAGTGGTTATCTAAAGGTATAAAGCAGGTTAAAGGTGGTGATGGTATCTGTCTGTTGGCTACCCTCTGGTACCACTTCAGTGTATTTGATGTTCATGCCGATTTTAAAAGCCCAATCTTGGAACACCAGATTTTTGTAGTTCATGTCTAAGGTAAGGGTGTTGTTGTTCTCGCCCATTTCCGCAGTTAAATCGGCATTGAGACTGCTGTATTCCTGCAGTTTTTGAGAAAACTTTGCAGCGGTACGCAAAATGATATCTTTCTCAGCATCAGGATTGGGAATATCGACAGATTCGGCCGGTAAGTTATATCGATAACCGGGGCCGACTTCGAGACTGAGTTTGGTCTTGTAGCTACTGATGGCATTAAAACCGTAACCACTCGAAATAGTTGATATTTGCGTGTAACTACCGAATTGATCCCAAGTGAAATCACCGCGTCCGAAGATATAACCCTTAGTGAGTTTATAGTTCGACTGGAGTTGTAGTTCGTATTTTTCGGAAGTCGTTTTGCTTTTTTCTGAGGCAAAGTAGGCTTTGAGCGTGGCTTCTTGCTTGGTTTGCTTAGTGTCGTAAATCAGTTGGGTTCGACCGTTAAAACTGCTGGATTCGGTATTGCCTGTATTCAGTTGCAAACCCGCTTCGATTTCTGCGGTAAAATCGCTGGGCGGTTCCTGATAATCAGGTGGAACAAGCGCAAGCGCAGGAAATGAAAGGGAAAATAAAAAGATTGGCGCAATAACTTTTAGCATTATGTTTTATTCTTGGTTAGCTGATGTCAGACGTCCGAATATAGATGAAGCGCCATCATACCTGTATTGATTGGCGAGGCAAAGTTATTGCTTGAGTTTCTGGCTTGCTTTCTGTACTATCTCGCGCTCAAATCAGTCACTATTTTTCGTTCCTTGCCTCCATTTGGTTTGACTGAGCCAATACCGAGGCTACATAACCGTAAGGAGCAATAAATGCGTCATTACGAAATCGTATTTATGGTTCACCCAGATCAAAGTGAACAAGTACCAGGTATGATTGAGCGTTACACAGGTGTTATCACCGAAGCTAACGGCACAATCCACCGTTTAGAAGATTGGGGCCGTCGTCAACTGGCTTACCCAATCCTTGATCTGCATAAAGCTCACTACGTTCTGATGAACGTTGAAGCTAAAGCAGAGACGATTGAAGAGCTAGAAACAGCTTTCCGTTTCAACGACGCAGTTCTGCGTAACATGGTAATGCGTACTAAAGTTGCCGTTACTGAAGCATCTCCAATGGCTAAAGCTAGAGATGAGCGCGATTCACGTCGTGGCCCAGCTGGCGAACGCTCATACGATGAAGCTCACGCTGAAGAAATCGCTGAGTAAGGTAATCTGTGACCACCAATAACTTGGTGTTGTCAGGAACGATAACTCGTTCAAGACGCTTTAAAAGCCCAGCAGGTATTGCACACAGTGTGATAATGTTGGAACACAAATCGCAGCGTTATGAAGCAGATATGCTCCGCAACGTCTACGTACAAATTCAAGTCATTTTGAGTGGCCCACGCTTTGAAAGCGTCGCAGAAGATCTGAAAGCAGGTGTGGAAGTACAAGTGCAAGGCTTTATGACGCTTCAACAGGGGCGCAATGGTCAAAACCGCTTAGTTATCCATGCCGAAAATGTCGAATTGAAAACTTAGGAGACTGTCAACATGGCACGTTATTTCCGTCGTCGCAAGTTCTGCCGTTTCACCGCTGAAGGTGTTGCAGAAATTGATTACAAAGATATCGTTACTTTAAAGAACTACATCACTGAAAGCGGCAAGATTGTTCCTAGCCGTATCACTGGTACTAGTGCTAAATATCAGCGCCAACTAGCTCGCGCTATCAAGCGTGCTCGTTATCTTTCTCTACTGCCATATACTGATTTACATCAGTAATTGCAGTATTCCTAATCGAATATAGAGGATTTGATAATGAACGTTATTCTGCTTGATAAAATCGCTAACCTAGGCAACTTGGGTGACCAAGTATCAGTTAAGGCTGGTTACGCACGTAACTTCCTTTTGCCACAAGGTAAAGCTGTTGTTGCTAACGAAAGCAACGTTAAAGTATTTGAAGCTCGTCGCGCTGAATTAGAAGCTAAATTAGCTGCTGAATTAGCTGCTGCTAACCTACGTGCTGAGAAAATCACTGCACTGGAAGCTGTTGTAATCGCTTCTAAAGCTGGTGATGAAGGCAAACTGTTTGGTTCAGTTGGCAACCGTGACATCGCTGATGCAGTGACTGCTGCTGGTGTTGAGCTGGCTAAATCAGAAGTTCGTTTACCATTAGGCGCTCTGCGTACTACTGGCGACTTCGAAGTTGAAGTTCAGTTACACACTGAAGTTAAAGCTGTTGTTAAAGTATCTGTGGTTGCAGAAGCTTAATTACGACTCGCTTTAAATATAAAAAGACACCGCCTCGGCGGTGTTTTTTTATGGCTGAAATTTAGGATTTGAGTGTATTTAGGTTTGGATATCGGCTCTGCGATGGATTTAATACGATTGGTATAATTGCTAGGTGATATACGCCTACTCATTCAATCTCATCATCCCAAAGTGTATTCGCTGCTAAAATACGAGCCCAAATAAAAGCCGCTTACTGCATAACAGTGAGCGGCTTTTGGTTTAGAGCAACGGATTTAGCTCAAGGTATTAATTTCTGACTAAATCCAGTTCTTGGATTAGGTTATCTGCATGGTCGACTTCGTCCATCATCCACAGGATATAGCGGATATCCACGTGTACTGCGCGGGTGATGGTTGGGTTGAAGAACCAATCTTTAGTGATGGCTTCATAGGTGGAGTCGAAGTTAAGACCCACTAACTCACCTTTACCGTTGAAGACTGGTGAGCCGGAGTTGCCGCCTGTGGTGTCAACGCTCGATAAGAAGTTAACCGGTACTGAGTTAAATTCTTCGGGTTTGTCTAAGCAAGAGAAGAGTCTGCAGATCCAGCCGCGGGGATCTTGATAAACTGACTTCACTAAATGATTGCCGAAACGCTGCTCGGCAATCGCATCGAGGAGCTTTTTCGGTGCATTGTAGGGCTCTACGCCTGTGTGTTTCGCGACTATGCCATCTAGACGAGTAAACGGCTGTTTGTAGAGTGCATCACGTGATTGATAACCATCGACCATACCGTAGCTGATACGCAGCGTACCGTTGGCGTCAGGGTAGACTGGCCAGTTGTTGGCTTTATAGTATTCGATCACTGCGGCCATATAGTCTGGGCGAGCAGTGGATAACTTACCGTCTAAGATTTTTTCCGTTTTTTCCTGCGCCATATTAGTGTCGTAAAGTGCTACGGCTAAACGAATAAAGGGATCGGCACTGGTTTCGAAGGCGTTAATATCGGCATTCATCCACGCCAGACGTTGGGCTTGATCTGTGAGCGTAGTGAGTGAATACAAACCATCGAGTTTAGCTGCGAGATCTACGTCTTTACTGGTTACACTTAACATTTGATCGAGCGCCGCCACGCGATTCGATTGGCCTAGGTAAGCATTTAAATCCTGTAGCCACAATGTCTTATCGACTTTGACATCGAAACTTGAATCGATGCGTTTAAGGCGTGAACTCAGCATAGCCATATCACGCTCTTGATAGCCTTGTTCACGTTCGGCATCAGGCTTTTGTTTTTCTTTCGCAAGACGATACAAGCTGTTTGCTGCGGTTAGCAGGGTGCTCGATTGGGCATTGGTAAAGTAGTAATTACTTTGAAACGCCTGTTGTTGCTCTGCAAGTAGCACTTCTAACTCAGCGATGAGGTTTTGATTTAGCTTAGGATTTTTTTTAAGCCAAGCTAAAAAATTATCCTCACGGTTTTGTTTAATGCCCACGATATCCGTGGCTTTAAAACCCGCTAGCAGGCCATTGAGTTTCTTCATTCGGTTGGCCATTGAAGCCATATTGCCAGCGTACTTAATGGCGATATCGGCATCTTTTTGCCCCATAGCTTCGATAGTATCAATCTGTAATTGATAGCGTTTTGCTTGGGTGGGATACAGCCAGTCACTGGCAAACTTAAGTTCACTAGTAAGGTTATAGCGACTGGTTGAGCCCGGATAACCTGCGACAAACACGCCGTCACCGGCCTTTACGCCATCGGCGTTAATTTTAAGGTAACTCTTTGGCTTGTAAGGGATGTTATCGTCGCTATATGCAGCGGGTTGACCATCTTTACCTACATAAGCCCGTAAAAAGGCAAAATCACCCGAGTGGCGTGGATATTCATAGTTATCGATGTCGCCGCCGTAGGCACCGACACTTTCCGGTGGTGCATACACTAAGCGTACATCGCGGATCATCAATTGCTTGATTAAGTAATATTCTAGGCCGTTATGGAAACTGCGGACATTACAGCGATAGTTAGCATCTGCTTCACAGCTTTTGATCAATTCTTTGCTGTGATTTTGAATGTCTTCGTAACGGCTCAGCGGATCTTGGCTTAGGCCTTGATTGATTTGGGCGGTGACATCGGTTACTGCCTCTGTGATGTATAAACGTTCGTTAGGACCGGCAGAGGGTTCCTTGTCCATTGATGTCGCTAAAAAGCCTTGTTCGAGATAGTTATGTTCTTTCTTAGTGTTATATTGTATCGCCTTGAAGGCACAATGGTGGTTTGTCACAACTAGCCCTTGGGGGGAGACAAAACTGGCGGTACAATAGCCCAGCCCTACAACGGCGTTCATTGGATAACTTGTAAGATCGGCCAGTTTTTCTGCAGGAATATCGATTCCGCGTTCACTGAGTTTGTCTGCAATAGAAGGCATTTGATAAGGTTGCCATTGTCCTTCGTCGGCAGTTGCTATGCCGGATGTCATTACTAAGGCCGCAACCAATGCAATACGCATGTTCTTTCCTTATTGATTATTAGAGTGTCCGTTGGAATGAGATAACAGGCGAGTGTAAACATCCTGTTTGCTTGACGCGGGTTTTATATCATATTTTGTTAAGTTGTTGGAAATCGGGAGCGTTAATGTCACAACAAGGTGCTTTTAAGCCTAAAAGTAAGCCAAGAGATTTGCAGCTTGATGGACTCAAGCTGCCACCACATTCAATTGAGGCTGAACAATCGGTATTAGGCGGCTTGATGTTAGATGCCGAAGCGTGGGACAGGGTCGCTGAGGCCGTCGTAAAAGATGACTTTTACTCCCGCTCACACAAGATGATCTTCTCTGCCATGCACAGATTGGTCGATCTGGGGCAACCGATCGATTTGATCACGGTTTCTGAACAGCTCGAAGTTGAAAATCAATTAGAAGATGCCGGCGGTTTTGCCTATTTAGGTGAGATTGCGAAAAATACCCCAAGTGCGGGTAACATTTTATCATACGCCGAAATCGTCCGTGAACGCGCTGTAGTGCGTGACATGATCCGCGTAGCACATGAAATTGCCGATGCGGGTTATAACCCAGAAGGTCGCGATTCGAGTGAATTACTCGACCTTGCTGAGAGTAAAGTCTTTAAGATCGCTGAGATGCGCACCAATTCCAATGAAGGTCCTGAAGGCATTAAAACCATTCTGGAAAAGACCGTTGATAAGATTGAGCAGCTTTATAATAACCCCCATAACGGTGTGACTGGGGTTTCGAGCGGCTTTAACGATCTGGATAAAATGACAGCTGGCTTCCAGTCCGGTGACTTGATTATCGTTGCTGCGCGTCCTTCTATGGGTAAAACCACCTTCGCGATGAACTTGTGCGAACAAGCCGCGATGAATGAAGACAAGCCGGTGCTTATCTTTAGTCTCGAGATGCCGTCAGAACAGATTATGATGCGTATGTTGGCCTCCTTGGGCCGCGTCGATCAAACCAAAATTCGTACCGGTCAGCTCGATGACGAGGATTGGGCGCGGGTTTCATCGACCATGGGCATCATGCTCGAGCAAGGCAAAATGTATATCGATGATGGTTCGGGATTAACGCCGACCGAAGTTCGTAGCCGCGCGCGTCGTATCGCCCGTGAGTACGGTGGTTTATCTATGATCATGATAGATTACCTGCAGTTAATGCAGGTGCCCGCTTTGAAAGATAACCGTACCTTAGAGATTTCTGAGATTTCACGCTCCCTAAAGGCGTTAGCCAAAGAGCTAGAAATCCCGATTATTGCCCTGTCGCAGCTTAACCGCTCGCTTGAGCAAAGGGCCGATAAACGCCCGGTAAACTCGGATTTGCGTGAATCGGGCGCTATCGAGCAGGATGCGGATCTCATCATGTTTATTTATCGCGATGAAGTGTATAACAACGATTCTCAAGATAAAGGTACGGCCGAAATCATTATTGGTAAGCAACGTAACGGCCCGATTGGTCGGGTGCGACTCACCTTCCAAGGGCAGTTTTCGCGCTTCGATAATTATGCCGGACCTCAGTTTGAAGAAGACTAAATTCATGTTTGAAAATAGTAAATTTGCGTATGCAGAAGACGTGCTGTGCTGATGTATTTTTTATATCCGTGACTTTTTATTTCCTGAGTGAGCAAGGTAAATTTTGAACCCTTTTCCCCGTGCAGAAATTAGCAGTAGTGCACTGCAAACCAATCTCGCTGCGTTGCGTCAACAAGCACCAGCGAGTCGCGTAATGGCCGTCGTTAAAGCGAACGGTTATGGTCATGGATTATTAAATGTCGCCCATTGTTTAGTCAGTGCCGATGGTTTTGGCTTAGCGCGATTGGATGAAGCCTTAGAATTACGAGCGGGCGGCGTGACAGCGCGGTTGTTATTGCTGGAAGGTTTTTTCCGCGCCACCGATCTCCCATTACTCGTCGGGCATGATATCGACACTGTGGTGCATCATAGCTCTCAGCTTGAGATGTTAGAGCAAACTGTGTTGTCTAAACCTGTCACTGTATGGCTGAAAGTGGATTCAGGCATGCATCGCTTAGGCTTTACGCCCGAGCAATTCTCAGCGGTTTACGATCGATTAATGGCCTGTCCCAATGTGGCAAAACCGATTCATTTGATGACGCATTTTGCCTGTGCAGATGAGCCAGATAACACTTATACCTCAGTGCAGATGGCGGCTTTTAATAGCTTAACAGCTGGCTTGCCCGGATTTAGAACCTTAGCCAATTCCGCCGGTGCTTTGTATTGGCCGCAAAGCCAAGGCGATTGGATCCGTCCGGGAATCGCCCTCTATGGTGTGTCACCTGTCACGGGAGATTGCGGTGCGAATCACGGACTAGTACCTGCGATGGAACTGGTATCACAGTTGATTGCGGTGCGGGATCATAAAGCCAATCAGCCAGTGGGTTATGGTTGTTTCTGGACCGCGAAGCAAGATACCCGTTTGGGTGTTGTCGCAATTGGTTATGGTGATGGTTATCCCCGTAATGCACCGGAAGGTACACCTGTGTGGGTCAATGGTCGTCGCGTGCCCATAGTAGGTCGTGTCTCTATGGACATGTTGACTGTCGACTTAGGCCAAGATGCACAGGATAAGGTGGGCGACAGTGCTTTGCTGTGGGGTAAGGCATTACCCGTAGAAGAAGTCGCTGAACATATCGGTACTATCGCTTACGAATTAGTGACTAAGCTCACTCCAAGGGTTGCGGTTTGTCTAGCTTAACCTCATGAACTTCATCTCATGAACTTCATCTCGTGAGTTTACTCTCATGGGCTTAATCTCGTGGGCATAGTCTCATGAGACTAGCCTGATGAAATGAACCTCGTTAGCTTGAGCGAGTTAAGATGCAGAATCATAAAACGGTGTGTTAAACACCGTTTTTTATTTGTAGAAAGTATAAGATGAAGTCTCGTGGTGAATCATCAGCACTATATTTGCATCGTCTCATTGCTCCGAATAAAAGCGTTAAAGTTTGCTAATTTTTGCAGTGTGATGTGTGCTGAGCGAGTAGGGCTTAGATAAGCGCATTGCAGTTAAGTACTGATTTGATGTGCAGGCTGGGTGACTCGATATGTTTACGGGTAGAGCCGCGCGAATTGAAGTGGTAATTAGACACTAATGAGGCAGTAAAAAGAACGGTCAAAACATGTTCAGGTGCTGGTAATCCAGCCGTTCTGATCTTTGTTATATAGCTTTAAATAAGCAAATGAAACATAAGATCCAGAGCGACAGGAGCGTTAATGTAATTTGAGCAATGTTGGCTTGGTACATTTTAAGCTTTTAGTTTTCAAAGCATATTTCGATATAAGCTGTCCCATGTGGGCTGGTAAAAGGCATGATAATCTTAGTGCCATTGGCTTTATGGGAAATGGTATGGCCTTTTCCTGACACGACCATAGGGGTGGCCATTTCAAACTCATAGCCTTTCTGACCCAATAGATTTTTTGCGCCTCCAGTCACCATGTTGGTGATTTCACCCACTAGGTCAGTCACTTCCTCGTTAATTTTACCCGGGTTTTCGCCCAGCATATTCTGCATTATCTGCAAAACCAGCTTTTGTTCGAAGGTAATCGATAGTGATCCTTTTGTTTGGGGGCCAACGAGCCCAATGAGTCCAGACACATCCCCCTTCGCTAAGTTATCTGATTTGATTTGAGGTTTGCCCGGCGTCAAATCCATGCTCGCCATAGTCGAAATGACATTGAGCAGAGATTGGAGGAAAGGATTAATAAAATTAACGTTCATGCCTAAGTTTGTCCTCTTTTGAGCCTAAACCATGAAGTAATGGCATTGCTTAAGGCTATTAGAAAAGTTGCTTATCGACAGCAATCTTGATCACACTCTATCAGCTTAGATGAGACAGCTATAAATGTGAGGCTAATTTAAAGATATTCTTATCATTTATCCGAGATATATGCGGCTAAGGCCCAATATCACTGTGCCATTTATGGTTGCGATCGCTTTGCATCATAGTTTACAAGTGTTACTCAGGAAGACGTTGAACGTCAAATGGCGCTGTTTTACGCTACATAAATACAAAACATGATGCAATATCGACACTATTAGCCCCATTCATAGTGGCCCATGTGTGCCGATGCTGCAAAGTTTTTTAGCCTTTTTATGGAGTAACTCGACTTTTATCTATTCAACAACTGAGGGGAGAGCGGTTATTGCCCGGCTCTGTGGCATCTCGGTTAGTGCGATTCTGCGATACCATTCCATTCGCTATCGTCTGGTAGCTAACGAGATTTCTCAACAGCAACATTAAAATATCCCCCGTAGATAATTTCATTACAGTCGTCATTGCACAAACTGACTCGGCTCGCGTAATAACGTAATATTTTTATGTAGTTAGCTCGTCGCCGGTTTTTTTTAAACATCAAGACATTCTCATTTTTCCCACTACTCTCAATTTCAGCTGCAAGCAGTAAACCTGCATTGCTGGGTGAACAATCCTGCAATCAATGTTAATTAATAATGCAAATGATAATAGTTATTGATCAGTTTGTGTGATTTCCTTATATTAGCGGGCGATTAACAGGTGGGGGACATCTGTTACAGGGTTTAGTCCGCAACAGGAATGCTTTTAATGAAATTTGCAAAACGCCGCAATGGCCGAGTCGCACTCGGCGCCCATGTTTTAGGTTCATTAACTATAGGTATGGCTATATCAGCTACCCCTGCGATAGCAGCGGAGCAGGCACAAGTCGCTGGTAAGAAAGTCGAACATATTGAGGTTAACGGCGAATATTTGGGCTACAACACGCGCAAAGTACAATCCGGTAAATTTACTGATGATCTGCTCAATAGCGCTAAAACTGTCACTGTGATTAATCAAGATCTGATCAAAGACATGGGGGCACAAAGTTTTACTGATGCTCTGCGTGCAACACCTGGTATTACGCTTGGTACGGGTGAAGGTGGTAATCCCTATGGTGACAGGCCGTTTATTCGTGGTTATGACGCTCAATCTTCAACGTTTATTAACGGTATGCGGGATGTGGGCTCCCAGAGCCGTGAGACTTTTAACATCGAACAAATTGAGGTGCTAAAGGGGCCGAGTTCTGTTTACAACGGCCGTGGTGCTGTTGGCGGTAGTATCAATATCGTGACTAAAAAAGCGCAAGCCGAAGATTTTATTAATGCGGATGTGGCAATTGGTACTGATGCTTTAAAACGCGCCAGCCTTGACGTTAACCATGTGATTGCAGATGAAGCTGCCGTGCGGGTGAATCTAATGGCGCACGATGCCAATACGCCGGGTCGTGATGAAGTCTCTGGTAATCGCTGGGGCATTGCACCCTCAGTGACCTTTGGCTTGACGACACCCACTAAGGTGACGTTGGAATACTATCATTTTGAAAACCATGACATACCTGACTATGGGATCCCCTATGATCAAGCGACAGGTAGGCCTGCCGATGTTGATTCCAATAACTTCTATGGCTTATTGTCGCGGGATTTTCGCGATAATAATGACGACACAGCTTCAGTGCTGATAAGCCATGACTTTAACAATGACATGCAATTTACGTCGACCTCAGTGTATAGCCGTAATACCAATTATTACATTGTGACTAACCCCGATGACACGACAGGCAATGTCGCCAATGGTTATGTATGGCGTAACACTAAATCGCGTCACTCTGTCACTAAAACGCTCGCGACCCAATTACAATTGGCGGGTGAGGCTAAACTGGCTGGATTCACCAACCGCTTTGCGATTGGCACTGAATTTAGCAACGAGCGCACCAGTAACTTAAGTTATACGGTCGATACGGGTAATGGTCGTAATGCGGGTTGTAATGATGCACTACTGGCTAATTACAATTGTACTTTGTTATCGAAGCCTAATCCTCACGACCCTTGGGTCGGCAGCGTGACGCTAGGGACTGATGCCACTGTGACTGAAACGGACACTCGCTCAGTTTATGCCTTTAATACCATAGAGTTGAATGAGTCTTGGATGATTAACGGCGGCGTGCGCTGGGATGATTACCGCACTGCTGCACAGAACTCGACTTCGTCACTATCCAATGACGATGACTTTTTAAACTACCAATTATCAGTGCTGTATAAACCTGCGGTAAACGGCAGTATCTATGCGGCGTGGGGCACATCTTCGAATCCGCCAGGAACATCTAATGGCGATGGTTCAGATCGTCTTGGTAGTAACAATGAAGATTTAAAGCCTGAAGATACTGAAAGTTACGAGCTAGGTACTAAGTGGGATTTCTTCAGTGGCCGCTTATCGCTTAATGGTTCAGTATTCCAAATCGAGAAGAACAACGCTCGCGTTGCGACTTATGCCGATCGCAATTCACCGCAAGAAAACGTTGGTGAGCAGAAAGTGAAAGGCTTCGAAATTGGTTTTTCAGGTGATATCACTGAGCATTGGCATGGATTTGGTGGATACACCTATCTTGATGCTAGCCTAGAAAGTAACGGATTTAATGCCGCTTACGATGGTAATCGTTTCCCTAATACGGCCAAAAACAGCATCAGCCTGTTTACCACTTACGACATTACGGAACAGTTAAATGTCGGAACTGGCGCCTACTATATGGGGCAGGTTTATGGTAATACCGGCAATACGTTATCGATTCCTTCATACTGGCGTTTTGATGTGGTTTCATCTTACAAGATGAATGACTTTCTGACGCTGCGCTTGAATGTGCAAAACCTCACTGACGAGCGTTATTACGATAAAGCCTACACTGCGCATTTTGCTAACATGGCGCCCGGACGTTTGGTCATGCTCAGTGCCGATATGCATTTTTAATGTCAGTCATTAGCTAATGTTACGGCAGCCCTCGGGCTGCCTTTTATGTTTTATAAACGGTATACGTCATGCCGTGTTTTTTGCCCTATGGAACCCTGAGATGCTGATTGAAATTCCTAATGTTTTCTCAAAAAAAGAAATGAGTCAACTGCGCGACCAGTTAGATGCGCGTTGCTGGATAGACGGTAATCAAACCTCCGGCGCGATGGCGACAACTCGTAAGCGCAATCAGCAATTAGATAAGGACGACCCAGTAGCCGTCGCGCTAGGTCAGCAGATTATGGACAGGCTGTTGGCACACCCGCAATTTGTATCTGCCGCATTACCATTACAGTTTTATCCGCCTTTGTTTAATCGATATCAAGGCGGTGAAACCTTTGGGTATCACATAGATAATGCTATCCGCTCGACTCCTGATGGGATGATCCGTACCGATTTGTCAGCGACTTTATTTCTCAGTGAACCAGAAAACTATCAGGGCGGAGAATTAGTTATCCAAGATACCTACGGCCAACAAAGCATAAAATTATCAGCGGGTTCATTAGTGCTGTATCCATCGAGCAGCTTGCATCAGGTCACGCCAGTCCTGTCGGGCGAGCGTACCGCCGCCTTTATGTGGCTGCAAAGTATGGTTCGTGATGAAGGTCAGCGCCGCTTACTATTTCAACTTGATCAATCGATTCAAACACTCACAGCTCAGCAGGCTGCAGAACAAGAGTTATTTAATCTGACGGGGATTTACCATAACTTGCTCAGGCGTTGGAGCGAGCTATAGTTTTGGCTCAGAGACAGGCTTCAATACCAGCTTAATCTCCCCAAAGCGGGCTGTTTAGGATATAATCGCGCTAGCTCTGAGGGGCAATAAAACAGTAAACGTTAACTCGTTTACTGTTTTTCCATTTTTAAGCTTAAGGTTTATTGGTAATCTGCGGCTTAAATTAAGGTTCTTTATCCTTCTAAGCGATAACTTACTGGCAAATTTTAATTACTTGAGTCGATAGTAACGTGTTGAAAAATAATCTTAATGATGGCCTACCGCTCGACCGCACCTTTTCCATTGCGCCCATGCTGGATAGGTAAGATTTTAATTTAACCATTTGATTTATATAAGGTGGTTTAAAGTGTGGTTCACTATAGGATCACCGATTTTAAAAAGTTGTTTCATGGTTCCCCGCTGGTGATATGATTGCTCAATAAACATTGAGGTGATCTATGGATAGAAAATCTTTAATAATACTCGCGCTGGTGTTAACGGTCGGTCCTACTTTTTCGGCTAATGCTGAAGTCTATAAATGTGCTGATGGAAAGTATCAAGCCGATCCCTGTGATGAAAACAGTCAGCCAGTTGATTTAAGTGGCGTCGGTAGCTTTATTAAAAGCAGTGACAGCATTTCTCAATCAAGCGTGGGTTCAAACGCTACCTCTGATAAGAAAAAAGAAATCAGTACTTATATCGAGAAACAACGTATTGCCCGAGAGATCACTCGGCTTGAGGGTGATCGTAAGCGGGTGATTGCGGCGCGTGACCAGCGCTTACGTAATCTGCGTGAAAGTCGGCGGTATGCGAATAACAACCTAGCCGGTGCAACCTGGCAACAAAGCTTAGCGCAAGAACAGGTGGCCGCAGCTCAAGAGGCCGACACACTGGTTTCATCTATCGATCGGCAAATAGAACAGCTTAAAGACGAGTTAAAATAGTGCTGGCTCGTTTTAATGTCGTATGTCAGCCATATGACTTTGGTTGTCCTAAATCAAACTGTTATACATCTACAGCTTGATATAATATATTTGGAATTATTTAGCCAACAATTTATTGCCGTTTAGCAAGGCGTTAGCCAAATTAACATGGATAAGGAGTAAGACTTGGTTACAGTAAAGTCAAAACAATCATTCAAGGGCGCTATTCTCTCTGGTGAAGATGAAATAAAAGTTGATGATCCAGAACTAGCTAAGTGGATTATCGCCATACATGCGATCAAACAGTTGGCATGGTGTGCAGCTATAGTTGTAGTCGCAGCTGGGCTATACACTTTGATTGGAACTGGTGGTGTGGGAGCCCCGATTACAGCGGGGTTAACAGCATCTGCGGCTGGTATTGTTGGTCTTAGCGGTGCAACAGCAATGGTTAGTTTAGGTGTTACCATGGGAGGTATCACTGGCTTAAAAATGCTTCGTAATGACTATAAGATAACGGACAAAACTTCAAGTACAGTAACTCTGAAAAAAAAGTGACTTTTGGCTAACATATTGTTTAAGTTGGTATTCGGTCGCGTCGGTACTGTATTGTTCATACCTTAACAAACATTACCCCCACAAATCTAAAAATCGCATCCGTACTGTGTCCGTACAAGTTGCGCTGTGGTTGTTTAAACTTTATACTCCAATCCATTACGGATTAACTCCGTACGATAGGAGGTTTTATGGCGACTGCAAGACTTGATATCCGTTTGGATGAAGAGATCAAAGCTAAGGCTGAGAAAGCATCAGCTTTGCTTGGTTTAAAAAGCTTAACTGAATACGTTGTTCGCTTAATGGACGAAGATTCAACTCAGGTGATTGCTGAGCATGAAAGCATTACTGTTAAAGCTGATGTATTCGACCAATTCATAATGGCTTGTGATGAGGCTAAGGCCCCGAACAAGGCATTACGTGAAGCGGCTGCATTTACTAAACGTGGTGAGTTTAAGTGAGTTATTCCAAGACTTTCAAAGAATTGGATAAATCACAACACGATAGAGCATCATTTGACTGTGGCGAAGCAGAGTTAAACGATTTTATCCAAACTCAAGCAGCGAAACACATGCAAGCAGGTATTAGCCGTACAATGGTTTTACCTGCTGTTACGCCATTACCCAATCAAAAATATCCAATTTGCTCTTTCTATACTATCGCACCAAGTTCAATTTGCCGTGATACCTTGCCGCAAGCCATGGGTAAAAAGTTACCACGCTACCCCATTCCGGTCTTTCTGCTTGCTCAACTTGCTGTCCATAAAGAGTTTCATGGCAGTGGGTTAGGTAAAGCTAGTTTAATCAAAGCGCTAGAATACCTTTGGGAAATAAACGCTCACATGCGAGCTTATGCCATTGTGGTTGATTGTTTAACTGGCCAAGCTGAATCATTTTACGCTAAGTATGGTTTCGAGGTTCTTTGTGAAATCAACGGTCGTGTAAGAATGTTTATTCCAATGAAAACAGTCGGTCAGTTGTTTACTTAGATGCTTCATGCAGTCTTCTTGCTCTTCGGTGCGAGGAGCAGCACTTACGTAATCGGCGTGAAAGTCGCCGGTAAGCAAATAACAACTTAGCTGATGCAACTTGCCAGGGGACTTAAGAGTAGATGCAAGTTCTAGTGTGAACAAAACTTAGCATTTGCCAAGTTATTAATTTTGAACTATAAAAACTTATAAATGTTAGTATTCACTTTTCAAACTTGCAGTTTAATTGCACAAATTATGTAGATAAGTAATAATTCAACGCCCAGAGCAAATGCTGAAAATCTTCTGAACAGCTTAAATTTTAACGTGAGTAGGGAGTTTTTGATTGACTCAACCAGTTTCTAAAGCGTCAGGTTACTTTGACTTATTATGTAACTACATAACAAATAAACAAAAATTTAATGACCTCGAGTTCAGACGTTTTCTATTTGATGTTGAGAAGGTAGATTCTTTCGTCTCAAAAAATGAGTTAACAGGTTTTGCACACGCTATTCAAGGTAACAAAGAAGAAGCTCTTTCATGCTATAAGAATGCATTAGCTAGTAGTTTTGCTGGATTTAGTACGAAGAAAAATTATTACTCATTACTTCAGTTCTTTGGGTTATATAGAGAAGCAAATGAGTATGGAAACACCATTTCTGTTAACTGTGGTGATTATGAGTTTCTCAATATTATTTTCTTGGAAAATATCCTTACTCTCGATGTAGAAGTTGCTGAGAGAACTTTTGATCAACTATCTCGAATGAAGAAGTTAGATCAAAAAGCTGTCACCGTAGAGGCTACGAAAGAAATGGATTTGATGAAGACTGTTTGCGAGCATTTTATTGATAAAGCTCAGCTTTTGATGCTTAGTGAAGCCGCTTTAGAGGCTGCGGAAGAGCATGGTTGTAAACTTATTGGGAATAAAATTAGCCATAATAAGGAGAGCAATCACTTATCAGTTAGCTATATTCTTGATTGTGAAGAATATTCATCTGATGAGGCTTTTGATGTCAATATGTCGTTAATTGACAATTTAATCAGTAAGAATTTGGATAGGTTACCAGCTGTAGTCCAATTTGTTAGGCTAAGTAAGTCTCAAATATTTGGAAAGGACTTAGTTTTGAAAGCAGAGGAGGAAACTGATGCCAGTTAGTCGTGAGTGTTTTTTAACATCTGCACAAGATTCCATGGCAACAGGCTCTGAAATTGGTTATAGGAATTGCATTAGTAGATCCTATTATTCAATGTATCACTCTGTTTTAGCTATTCTGGAAAACGAAATTCCACATTATTCTGATGGCGGAGTCCACGCGAGTCTTTTAAAATATTTAGAATTTTCTGGTAGTTGCGAACCACACTGTTCACGGCAACTAAGGGCTCTCTCGTATATTTTAAAATCTGCCAGAGACATGCGATGTAAAGCCGATTATGACATCGAATCGGACCAAATATCTAAGCCTAGTGCTGAAGATGCGATTACACGAGCTAATCGTGTAATTGCAATGTGTGATACTTTAAAAGCTGCAGCTTAAAGACATGCTTCACGCATCATGATATTTCTTACATTTGCATTAGTATTTTTTTTCGTAATGTCGTTGTGAGGAGTATGGCTATGAAACAAAGCGAAGCCTTTGCTTTGAAAGCAACATTATCTGTCGATAAAGTCTATGGCCGTTTAGGTTTAGCTTTAAAAGGCTTATCGAAAGCTGCGCCTAAGTATTTAGATGATGCGAACAGATTCAAAGGTCCTGAGATACATGGACGTCGCAAAGCAAAAGCTGCGTAATCGCAGTAGTTAAAATTAAGGCACCGTTTAGGTGCCTTTTGTATTTATGGGGTTCAGAGATTCTCTCACATCACTAGATAATGGGGGTTATTGATATCCGACTCGGTGACCGCCCACTGAAGCCATTTCTCTTGGACCTCCTTGATTACTTTCCTACCTTTTAAATTGACCTCTACTACATTGCACTCAAACATATCAAAACCGTTAATCTGATATTTATTCATCAATTCAGCATTGATCGATGGTTTTGAGTAAGGCCCTTTGGTGCTTCGAACAATAAGGAAAAATCCCATTTTAATTGGTAGTAACACTGTCAGTTTATGAGTCGCGGCCATAGATAGCGCTTGTGGTAACTTCATGCCGCTTCCTTGCCCTTAGGTGCGAAGAACAGCGCGACGGGGCCATCTTCGGTGTCGTGGATACTCAGCAAGAATGAGCCGGCCTTGTCGCAAACGGGGTTCCAATCGCTGATATCGTTATCGCCCTCGTCAAAGTAGCGCTCGATCTGATCTTCAGGCGCATCGAGTTCAAACCAAATCGCCACAAACTCGCCGCCTTGGCGTGCCGCCCATGCTTCACACTCTGCGCGGGTCACACCTTCATCCCACTCGGGCAAATCGGGATGGGTCCAATAACCTTCTTCACGTTCTACAGTTGCTGCTTGTATCGGGTTCATAAAAACTCCTATGCCGCTTCGGCGGTGTGTATGCAAAGCTCTGGGAGATTTGCGCGGGTAAGTGCTTCGGCAAACGGGGGCGGAACGCTGTTGCCCACTCGGGCGACTTGCTGCTTTTTAGTCGATTTGCCGTTGTAGTTACTGATAATGTATTCAGGGTTAAAACCTTGGCAGGCGAACAGCTCATGGGGTTCGAGCATACGCATACCGATATCGATGATTTGATAGGGCTCACCCTTGATCATCACTAGGCCAAAGCGGTCATTGGTGGTGATGGTGTGCAATGGTTCGTTACATGCCACGCCGTCTTGCTCGTTGCCGTAGTATTTGATGAAGAACGCGCGCACTTCGCCGAGGTGTAAGCCGCCAGCGGTGATCGTGTGTGCGGGCTCGTCCATTGCAAAGCCGAGGTTAGTACCACGCAATTTAATCATGTGGCTGGTGATCAGCGCGTTGTGATCAACCGTTGTCACAGTCGGTAAGGGATTTTTTAGATCGTCACCTGGTCCCGAGTAATTGCCGCCGTAATGCTTGCAGATATTGGCTGCCGCTAGTACCGGTTGCACCACCGCAAAGTGACCGCCTTTTACCTCGGCGCATATCGTGCGCAAGGGTTCATCAACGGGCATATTGCGCTGATTACTGGCATTCGCGTGCTCAGTAATAAAAGGGGCTAACGTGACATTTTGCGGAACGATAAACGGCTCCTTGGCATCAAACACAAACTTTTGAATCCCTTTAGCAATGCGCTTCATGGTGTTTTCTGCCAACGGCTTTTTACGGCCGAAGATGGATTTGCAGGGCAGTGACCAGTCGATGCATTCAGCAGCCGTTCGCCAAGGTTGCAGCTTGCCCGATTTAACCGCTTCGCTATTGGGTGCGCCGTGGGTCGGCTCAGGCCAAACGATGGGCTGGCCATCACAACGGGCGATCATAAATAGGCGTTTGCGAATGGTCGGGGCGCCGAAGTCACAGGCACGTAGTTCGCGCCACTCCACCTTATAACCCAGCCCTTTCATCAGTTTAGCTGTATCGAGTAAGCCTAATGTTTCGACGCACTCAGCAAGTGCGGGGTGATCTGCATCTATGCCAGTGCTCAACATACTGACAAAGGCGTTAAAGGTTTCGCCTTTGCGCTCAGGGCAGGGGCGCATCGCCTCCGTGACTGGGCATTCGATAACTGGCCCCCACGTTTTAAATTCTTCAACATTCTCAAGCATCAACACGCGCGGCCGAACCATCATCGCCCAGCGAACCGTCACCCAAGCTAAGCCGCGGATCTCTTTACTCACGGGCTTGCTGCCTTTGGCTTTGCTGAAATGTTTACAGTCGGGTGAGAACCAAGCTAAATCAACCGGCTTACCTGCCGTCGCTTGCACGGGATCGATATCAAATACCGACTCGCAATAGTGCAACGTCTCTGGGTGATTTGCTGAATGCATCGCAATGGCGTCAGGGTCGTGGTTAATAGCGATATCCACACTGCGACCAATCGCCCACGCTATGCCCGTACTTGCACCGCCACCACCTGCAAAATTATCAACGATTAAGCCTCGCATGCTGCTTCTCCTTTTATCCTGAGTTTTGATTCTGCGTTGAGTGCGAATACTTCGGCGTCGGCTTGGCCGAAGTCGCTGCACTCGATGGCGTTAAAAGACTTACAAATGCCCCAGCCTTGATAGTTGTTTGGCGTGTACTTCACTTCGATTTGTTGCTGATCGCACATCAAGGTGGAGTAGGGCTTAGATAACGTGACCACGCCCGCTTTAGTGCTGAACTTATTCATGCCGCCTCCTTATTTTGGTTGTCGCTTGCTTGGCTGACAGGTTGGTGGCAGGGCAGACGCATTGGGTGATATCGGTACGAATACACTATGGTGCGGCTAATGCCCTTGGCTAAGTTGGTTAAACCGTTGCCCAATGCTTGCCAGTACAGACAATCTAACGCGCCGAGTGCTAGCGCGATTTTGATGCTGTCGCCCGTTTTGGCCTTGAGTAACAGGCTTAACTTATGGCTGCGGTAATGATTTAACAGATGGCGAAACGCCGCTGATTGAGTCATTTAGGCTACCTGCTTCGGTTGCAAAGGGTTTGATTGCAAAGGTTTTGATTGCAGCTTGGCCCAGTCGATGGCTTTAATGGCCTCGACCGTGGCGGCGATTTGTTCTAACTTCTTTTGCCCGCGCATAAAGTTTGATAGCTCAATACCGTGGCGAGCCGCCGCGCGTTCGGCGGGCAGGGCGCTGGTGTAATGCAGCGTTAACGCGGCAATCACCTCGGGCGAACTAATGCGGGTGAGCGATAGCAATAACGCAACACGCTCTTGTGATTCAAAGCCTGGGAGTAAATGGTTCATACGCTATTCCTTCCTTTTGAATCAGCAGGGCTAAGCTGCGGCTTCGCCGTTAAACACCACCAGATTGATGATGGGTTTCTTGGTTTTTGGGTTCACCTTGTCCGACAGCTTGTGATAGCGAATATGCACATCGCGGTGGGCTTCTTGGGTCATGGCTAAAACGATATATTGCTGGCACAGCGCGGGCGTCGATAACGAATGCGACAGGCGTTGTGGCTTCATGGTTTCAAACAAGTGCTGCGCCATATCATCCAACTTAGCTTGGTACTCATCGGGGCTCAGTTGACGGCGGTTAGGGTGCGCGCCTACTGAGGTGCTGCACTTTTTGGCCGCTTGATTTTTCGCTAAGGTCATGGACACGCCGTAAACAAAAAACATAGATACCTCCCCACTGAGCCGCTGATTACGCTAAGTTGATTTGATCTTGTTTGGCGGCGTCGCGTTGCTTGTCGAGGTATTCGGCAAGGTCGGTGACATTGACCATCCAAGGCGCTTTGTTGCTGTTACTGGTGCGAAAGGCGGCTAAGGGCAAGCGGCCGGCTTTGGCATAGTTGGCCGCGGTACGCGGTTCGAGGCCAAAATACTCTTTGCTGATTTGATCCAGTGGCACTATCACTTTGTTGAACTGGGCCATAAGCAAAAACGCGGTGTTGATGCCTTTCATGTTGGTTGCTCCGCTTGGGTGAGTTGCAGCGGATGCACGTTAGTGGCCGCCTGCTCGTTACGCCACACCATCACCTTGCCGTACAAGCCTTGTTGGGGCTCAGTGAAGCGCAGGCAGAAATTGAGCCCGAGTTCGCCCGTGTGGCGGATGAACTGGCGGTAAAACGCAGGGCTTGGGTGGTGATAGGCAAAATGCTTGACCAGTTCGGCGCAACGGGCTTGCGCCCGTGGGCAATCCATCGGGTCTGTGTGGCCCTTGGCCAGCGCCATCAAGCAGGCAAAACGTATTGCAACCAGTAGACGAAACTCATCGCGTTGCTTAGGTGTGGTGTGAACTTTCGCTAGAATCATTTCCTTGTCCTCGGTAGTGGGTACAAGGTAAAAGATAAGATAACTTATCTTTGTCGTCAATTGGAAAGTTAACTTATTTTTGAGTGTTTTTGTTTTGGTGATTTTTTGAACGAGTACTGAAGTGGGCTAAAATATTGAAATCAGATGAATTCATAATGGCTTAAACCATAATTAGCTCACTATTAGTTATGAATTGAGGTTCAAAGACCTGCACTTTTATCAGTTCACTTTAATTTTAATAAAAACTAAAACTTACATTGTTAGTGTTACTTATTTTCTTCCTTAATGTAGAGTAAAATACGCCAAATACAGAGTTAAATTAGTAAGTGTTGGATAATACTATCCGCAATATTTGTACATGTAGAGAAAGAGTGAAATGAATAGTAATGTCTGTGACAATCAATGGCTTAGGTGTTTTGAGCCTCCGAATTATAATCAATTCGTACATTCAATCAACATCGTAGATCTATTCGCGGGTTGTGGTGGGTTAACCCTTGGTGCTTTGGAAGCAGCGAAAAAACACGGATTGTCAAGCAACATCAAACTTGCAGTAGAGTTGAATACGCAAGCTGCAAATACCTATGAAAGCAATTTTTATAAAAGTTTGTCAGCTATTCATAAAGGTGACATTTCAGAGCTGATTTCGAATTATCCAGGTGATATTGTTTCTGCTACAGAGAGAGAGATTCAGCTAAATAATAGTAATATTGACGTACTTTTAGCTGGTCCTCCATGTCAAGGGCATTCTAGATTGAATAATCATACTAGATCTAAAGACCCTCGAAATAAATTATACTTAAAAGTAATTCGTTTTGTTGAATTGTGCAGACCGAAGTTTGTTGTTATTGAGAATGTATTAAATATTAAATACGATTCAGATAACATTTTGCAAGAAAGTGCTAACTTTCTGACGAAGTTAGGTTACACAGTTGAAAACTTAATAATTAAAACTGTTAGCTTTGGTATTGCACAAAATAGAGTTAGACATATTCAAGTCGCTTCAATAGAAAAAATTGATTTTAATCTAGATGCCTATCGTTCCAGCTCCGTCTTGTCTGATGTTATTGAAGACATTATTGATAATGGAGAAAATTCTGACTCTATATTTGATACTCCTTCCGTAACTGCGCATTCAGAACGCATTGATTACCTTTTTGATCATGAATTATATGATCTTCCAAATGAAATGCGACCTGATTGTCATAAGAATAAAAAGCATACTTATAAAACTTCCTACGGTCGCTTGAAATGGGATCAACCGTCATCAACAATCACAAGAGGTTTTAGCACCATGGGCCAAGGTCGATTTGTCCATCCATTGAGAAGACGAACTTTAACTCCTCATGAGGCCGCTCGTATCCAAGGTTTTCCTGACTTCTTTAGTTTTAAAGATTACAAAACTCGTGGCAATTTGCACTTGATGATAGCAAATGCAGTTCCTCCGAAAATTAGTGCAATGCTTGTTGATTTATATTTGTCTCAAAGTAAAAGGAATTAAATATGTTAGCTCAGTCTGATGAAAAAGTTGCAATTGAAAATCAAATAAAATTATGTATGCAGTCGTATGATTATGATACTACGGAATATCCCGTTGGTGTTATTATTGAAATGTACCAAAGAAGTTTAGATTTTCTTTTTCTAGAAGAGGAACAAAATACTGGTGATATTATTTATATACCAGATTATCAACGAGAATTTGTTTGGACCGATGAGCGTCAGTCTAAATTCATAGAATCAATGATAATAGGTGTTCCAATCCCTTATCTATTTCTAGCTGATATATCAGGTAATATGGAGGTTGTGGATGGTTCTCAACGGTTAAGAACACTGTATAGTTTCATAGTTGGAGACTTGAAACTTAAAGGACTTAAACAATTAACATTATTGAACGGTAAAAAGTTTAATGATCTACCTTTAGTTCGACAGAAAAGATTCCGTTCTAAATCAATTCGAGCAATATTATTAGGAGAGAAAACAACCTCTGAAGCAAGATATGATCTTTTTGAAAGGCTTAATACTGGTAGTGATGAGCTCAAACCAGCTGAAATTAGAAAGGGGGCTTTTGCAGGACCTTTTGCTGATTTTCTTTCTGAATGTGCAGAGGAAGAACTCTTCAAAAAACTTTGTCCAGTAAGTGTTAAAGTAGGTTTACGTCAAGAGAATACAGAAAGAGTCTTAAGATTTTTTGCTTATTCGGCAAGCGATCCAATAGTTGGCTATAGGGGAACAGTCAGTCCTTTCCTAGATACCTATATGAAGGGTATAACAAAAACTTGGAATGCTGATATCGAACGTGAGATGAAAGCTAAGTTTCTTGCTATGCTTAATTTTGTTGACCAAAACTTTCCTTATGGTTTTAGAAAATTTGAAGGAGCTAACTCAACTCCAAGAGTTAGATTCGAGGCAATATCGGTAGGTGTTGCAAATGCTATAGCTTTAAATCCAGATCTTAGCGTGAATAATGTTGAATGGATCGATTCAGATGAGTTCCATATTCAAACTCGTTCTGATGCTGCGAACAATAAATCAAAATTAGTTGGACGAATTGATTTTGTAAAAAATAAGTTGTTGGGGATTTAGAAATGGATTTAGAAATGGAGGATTTTGAGAGTAGAGTTAATGAAATTGAGCTTTATTTTCAATTTATGGAACAAATAACCGCAACTAATGCTTGTATTGGCGATCTTTACGATGTTGAATTTGAAAAAATTAAAATTGATTCAGAAGTTAAAAAGATTTTTAAGGCAAATTTATTTTTACTATTATATAACTTGATTGAATCTTCTTTTAAGAGTGCTTTGGTAAAGCTGATTCAAGATATTAATGGTTCTAATAGTAAATATGGAATGTTAATTCCTGAGATAAGGAAAATTTGGTTTCAAGATAAAACAAAGTTTTTTTCTGAAAAAACACCAAGAATTTCTGGTAAAACTGTAAATAAATTAGAGTATTATTTCCCTATTGTTGATGATATCTTCGAATTTGTTTTAAGTATTCCAGAGAAACCTGAGATATCTGGAAATTTAGATGGACAGAGTATTCGAAAGTTATTAGAAAAATATGGTATTTTGTCTGAAGAAATAAAAAGTCTAAAATCGGAAAAGTTAGTTAAAGTCAAATCCAATAGAAATGATTTAGCGCATGGTGATATTTCTTTTTCAAAATGTGGGCGAGATTTAAGTGTTCCAGAATTAAAAGAAATAAAAGATCAAGTGATTAATTATATGCGAGTAATATTAAATGAATTCAATAGAAAAATTGAGAATAAATATTATTTAATTAGTTAGTAGTAATTTAGAATTTGTTATAAGTTTTTATTTTTTCTATTGAAGTCAGCATTAGCTGAATTCAATAGATTTTAAATTAATACTGAATACCAAAACACTTTACCAATCACTTTAATGTTTTTAAGTTGTTCGTTATTGATGTGCTCGTCTGGCCACTCATCGGTGTTGTAGCTACGTAGGCGCAGGCCACCACCGGGGAGTTTGTAGAGCATTTTGACACGCATCATGCCATCGTGGTTAATGGCGTACATTTTACCGTCCACTATTTCGGTGGCTGAGGTATCTACACCGACAGTTGAACCGTGGGGTAATACTGGCTCCATGCTGTTGCCATTCACTTTGACACAGGCCGCATGATCTGTGTTTACACCTTGACGCTTAAGGCTACTTTTGGCAAAACGGAGCTTAGGGCCTTTATATTCAACACCTTCTGCAATGCCTTCACCCGCCGAGAGTTCGATATCCACGTAAAAGGGAATTTCGACTTCATCCTCACCCAGTGGACTATCGTTGTCCCATAGATCAAAGCCGCCAGCCCATTCAGCATTGGATTCAGGTTTCGCAGCGACTTGTCCATTTAGAAGCCAGCTGAGATCACATTTCAATGATTTCGCTAAAGCAAATAAATTTGCGCCCTTTGGGGCTGTCTCATCTTTTTCCCACTGAGTTACTGCAACAGCAGAAACCCCAACTAAAGCACCAAGTGCTTTTTGGGTGATACCTAATTCTTTACGCTTTTCGCGTATGCGCTGACCGAGTGTTTTCATGTAAGTGATCTTATCTTTTGTTGACATAAGTTTCCTTTCTTTCTATTGTGTAAGAAAACTTATTTATTCGGTGTGGAGATCAACCCATGACAAAAGATGATGCTGTCAAATTTTATGGTTCTCAAACCAAGCTAGCTCAGGTTTTGAACATCAAACCTTCTGCAATTAGCCAGTGGGGTGAAGACGTTCCCGAACTCCGTGCTTATCAAATTGAGCGCCTAAGCCATGGTGCACTCAAAGTTAACCCCGTCGTTGTTTTAGATAATCCTAAGCCCGCGAGTGTGGCTTAGGTTCACTTTAGGTTGAAGGAGGACAGTACACATGAAAACCCATTCACGTAAAAAAGATAGCCGTTTGAATTTGTTGATGAAAACGATTCATCGGGTGTTGGAGTTACCCAAGATGACGCGCTTTGCGTTGGCGATAGATTTTGTTGCGGCGGTTGAACGCCTTGGGCTGAGCGAGGTGTTAGCGGCGGAGGGCATTAGCTTTGCGAGCACTCAAGACGTACACAACGATGCGCGGATTAATGCCCAAAAGCTGTTCCGTTGGCTCGGCCAGTACGAGGGCCAGCATCCGCAGGTGGATCGCTTGTTTCATGTTGAGCAAGCATTGGTGGCGGCACTGCCCGAGCATTTGCGGGTGCAGTATCTCAACGATGTGTTTGGTTGCACTGGGGTGACGGTCATTGCAGACCGTATGAATGACGGCCATGTGTTGCATGTGGCCGATATGGCGGCATCGCTCACCAAAGAGAACGCCGAGGCGCAAGTGGCGGTGATCCATTTGGGTCCGGCGCCGAAGCGCGAGCAATTAGTGGCGGCGCACCGTGAGTTAAAAGAGTCGGCGGCAACCACGCAAGCGAGCATGGCGGCGTTAGAGCTGGCGTATCCGTATTTAGCGAGTCATGGCGGTAAGGCGGCGCAATACGTGGCCGAGAAGTGATTGGCATGTTGATTAGCGGTAAAGATAAGAAAGCCCGCTAGAGCTGTGGAGGCAGCGGGCTTAATACCTAAGTGAGGCAACAGCATGTTACGTAAGCATGGGCTTTGGGTCAATTGTCGGCCTTGATACCACGGCTTTAAGGCATGCAAGGGGGGCGATATGTTTGATCCTGAATGTTTAATCTGTTGTTTGGAGGGCGGCGCCGCGTGTTCGGTGCATGGCGATGTTGCGAATCGTGATGATGAACCTGTTACGCCAGCGTTTGCAGATTATATGCGGCGAGAGGATGAAGCGGTCGATTCAAAGGTCGCGTTATTGGTTGCTCAGGCTAACGTGCTGATGATGCAGGCGGCAGCCTTGAGTAAAAACACGTTACCCATGTGCCAAGTTGATTTACGGCGTGAGTTATCGACTTTTTACGGTTTTAGCACCTTGGATATTTTTAGCCGCTTGCAGGTTGGGCGCATTGTTGAGCTGTTGCGAACGCAACCCGAGTTAGAGGCGTTAGATAACGTCAGCTTAGTGGAGATCGCCAACAAAGTGGTGAGTCGGGTGATTTTAGGTGATGAAGGCACCTTGATGTTGCCGCGGGTGTGTGTGGATTGGTTTTTGGGTTACTTGCAGATGGAAGAAATGCGCGCCGAGCGTTCGATTGAGGTGACGCGTATTGACCCCGTTAATCAGGCCAAGCATATCAAGCGGCGCGATATTTATAGCCAGTTACGCACTAATTTGGCGCGGGATATTTATCACTTGGATGGCTGAGTATTGATGATGTGACAAAACATAAAGGGTTGAAGTTGAAATAAGAAAGCCCGCTGAAGTTTGGCGACTGAGCGCGGGCTTAATACCTATGTGAGGCGATTACATGTTACGTATACATGATGATTTCGTCAATTTTGTGCTGGCTGTCGCGCAGTTAGGCGGTGGTTTATGAGCATGGAATTGATGGTAAAAGCGATGAAGGCCAAGGTGGGTAATCCACTGCGTAAGCTGGTGTTGATTAAGCTGGCCGACAACGCGAACGATAATGGCGAGTGTTGGCCGAGCCATCAGCATATTGCTGACCAGTGCGAGATTGGTCATAGCACTGTGAGAAAGCATATTGCGGCCTTGGTTGATATGGGTTTTGTGACGATTAAAAATCGTAAGGGACCTAAGGGAAATTTAACCAATATTTACACGATTTCAATCTGCTACGAGGTAGCACCCCCTGTGCTAGCAGATAGCACCGAAGGGGTGCCACCAGATAGCATAGGTATGCCACCAGATAGCACACCCCCTGTGCCACCAGATAGCACCGGAATCTATCACTCTTTAGAACCTATCAATGAATCTTTAAAAGATAGTTGTCCAGCAACGAGTGCTAAGTCGGTTTTCAATGCGTTTTTTAAAGCCTATCCCGCCCATCGCAAAGGCGGGTCGGATTCGGCTGCGTGGAAAGCGTGGAAGGCCGAAAAGCTGACCGATGCCGATTGTGTGTTGGCGGTGACCTGGTTGAAGGACGCTGCGGCGCTGGATACCAGTTGGGGCTTTAGCGCGAACGGCCAGTTTGTGTTGGGTATTACCAAGTTTATCCGCGAACGCCATTGGCTAACGCCGTTGCCAAGACCGATGGCCACCGCTGTTGGGCAAGTGGATTGGCGCCATGCGGTGTATGACCCTGAGGATCCTTTGATATGACTGCCAACCAAAATGCGAGCATGAAATCACTGCAGACCTTAATCCGCCAGCCGCTGGTTGGGCAGGGGCGTGTGAGTCAACCTGAACCCACGGCAATGGACATGGCGATTGTGGACAGTGTGTTTAGCAAGTTGCGGGTGTTGTTTCCTGTGAGTGCGCCGCGGCCTGAGGACGAAGCGACCCACAAAGCCGAGTGGCTTAAAACCTTGGCGGCGCAGGGGATTGCAAGCCGCGAGCAAGTGCAAGCGGGATTAAATCGCGCCAGACGCGAGCAGGGTGATAGGCAGTTTTGGCCGACACCACGCCAGTTTGCTTTGTGGTGTCAACCTACGGCCTGTGATTTAGGGCTGCCTAAGTTAGAGGCGGCGTTTAAGGAGGCAACCCGCCATTACCATCATCCTGACAAGCATACGTGGAGCCATGATGTGGTGCGCTTAGCGGTGCGCGAGACAGGCAGTTGGATGTTTGCCACTGGGCTTGAAAAGGACGTGTTGATGACGTTTGAGCGCAATTACAAAGTGTTATGCAGACGCTTTAGCCGTGGCGAGTTGACCGATGTTGAGTTGCCAAAGGCATTACCTGAAACGGTGACGCGGCCCACTGAGGCGGCAAAGGCAAAATCGATTATTGCCAATTTACGAGCAAACCTAGGGCTTAAGGGGGCAAACGATGGCTGCTAGCGGGGTTGAGGTGGGTAAGTTGAACGATGCTGCGCTGCGCCGTTGGTTACGTAGCGGTTTGACGCGGGATTTTAGGGACCCGCAGTTTCCTGAGGTGCGTTTACGGGCAACGGCGGATAGGGCGAAGGCGAGTGTGCATTTGGTGATTAATGAGGGGGATAAGACGGTTTGGAAGAAGCAAGGCGTGTGGCCAAGTATGTGTATTAAGACGTTTTTAGCGGATTTACCTGTGATGCTGGCTAAGCGCAGTGCGGGCGCGGATGTGTTGCGCGGTGAGTTTGCGACTGTGACTGATTTGCTGTTGTGGTATGGGGATTATTTGGATGGTAATACGACGTTAAGCCCGAGCTGGCGCGATAACTGTAGGTCGATTATGCGTAAGCAGTTGTTGCCTAAGTTGGGGAATGTGGCCTTGGCTGAGTTGTCGTTTTTGGTGGTGGATAGTGCGTTGGTGAAGCTGATGCTGAATGAGGGTTATGCGCCGCATTATATTCGTTTGAGTGTGAATGTGCTTAAGCGGGCGTTGAGTTTGGCGGCGGATTTTAGGTTGTTATTGCTTAATCCTCTGATGGGGTATCGAGTGACGATGAGTTTAACCTTATCACCTAAGCCTGATACGCGGTTGATGGAGTCGGACTTAGGGCCGTTGTTTGTGGCGTTGCGGGATGCATTTATGCCGGTGGCGATGTTGTTTATGTTGATGCTGATGTTTGGGACGCGCATTGGTGAAACCCGATTGGCACGATGGGAGCATTTTGCGGGTGAGTATTGGTTTATCCCTGCGGCGAATGCGAAGAACCGCCAAGAGCACCGGCTACCGTTAACGCCTACGGCTAAGGCGTTGATCCAGCATTATTTACAGTGGCAGCTTAAAAATGTGGGTAAGCGGGCGTTTTTGTTTGCGGGTGATGTTGGCGCTATTAGCCAGCGCACTGCGCATTATTGGAGTGAGACGATTCGGTTTAAGGAGTTTACTTCGCATGATTTGCGTAAGCTTTGCCGCACGATTATCCAAGACATGGGCGTGGATACTATGGTGGGTGAGCGGTTGCTTAATCATGCCTTGCCTGTGCTTTTGCGTACCTATGTTCATTCGACTTTGGATAAGGGCATGTTGAGTGCGCTTGATGCGTATCATGCGCATTTAATTTCGCTCGGTTTTAGTGAGGTTGCGCCCGAGATAATCCCTAGATCGTCTGAGAATGTTGGGAGTACTCAAACCCTTGGTGCGAGTGGGTGGCTGTGATGATCGTTGCATCAGCCTTACAAGAGTATGCAATGGCACAAATTAAGGTGGTTTTATGAGCAATCGGTCAGCAATCATTCTAAAAACTGGGCGTGGTATTAGGGGCTTTAGTCAGCATGAAGTGGCTGAGATTTACGGAGTTGATCGCCGTACTTATCAGCGATGGGAGAGCGGCAAAAGCAATGTTCCTTCTAACCATTTTCTTGCCATCTTGGATGATGTATTTCATTTATCGATTGAGCAGATCACGGAGGTAGCGAATGAGGCCATCTAATTTAAGAGTGACATTGGTTGCTGATGGGCGTGATGACTTGGTCAACATGAAAGCCCTTCGTGCTGGGCTCAATGCCTGGGGGCGTTATTGGGCGTTCCAAGAACTCGGTAAAGGTTTCACTAATCGTAGTGCTTGCGATAAGTTAGGCGAGGTGCAGGTTTATGGATGTGCGTTGGTTAGGGAGTTGAGCGTTCCTAAGCATGTGGTCCAGTTCGATAGGATGATTGAGTGTTTATCGCCAAATTGTATTCGGGCGATTCGCACCTGTTACGTGTGCAAAGGCCAGTGGGCATTGATGGGGTTCGATAGCAAGAAGTCGTATGTGTATTGGTTGAGAAGGGCAGAGATTCAATTAGCAAAGTGAGGTGGGTGATGGAGCAATTCTTTTTGTTTGGAGATTTAGAAACGGGTGGACTGAACGGCCGCTTAGACAATGGGATGCTGGGTATGGAGTATTACCCTATCTTTGAGCTGGCCTTTATCGTGACTGATAGTGAGTTAAACCAAGTGGGTGAAGCGCTGCACGTTGTTGTGCATCAAGACGATGAACACATTGCAAGGTCACATGAGTGGGCGATAGATGTGCATACCAAGAGTGGGTTGTTAGCTGCTGTTCGTGCCTCATCAGTATCGTTAGCACATGCTGAGCAGATGGTTATCGAACACCTGAAAGCACTGGGAATACCTAAGCATGACCGTAAAGCTAAGACTGGTGTGGTGTTTGCTGGTAACTCAATCATGTTTGATCGTTCGTTTATCATGTGCCAAATGCCTGAGCTTCATGAGTACATGCATTACAGGCAGCTAGACATATCAGCAATAGGGCTCGCAGCTAGAGCTTGGGCGCCAGAGGTTGAGCGTAATGCGATTAAGGCTAAGCAGTATCAGCATGAAGCCTTAGCCGATATTCGGGAGTCGATAGCGGAACTCAAGTACTATCGCGACGAGTTGTTTGGTTGTGAAATATCATCTTTGTCAATAGGTTAGGCGCGGTCTGTTCAAATGAGAATGGCTATCATCAGAGCTAGATGCGACCTATTATCATCACGGGTCCTTCCGGCTCGATTCACTGCGGGGGCAGTGACGCGCAATGCTTCACTACATATGAGAATTTTGGGGAGGTTGGTTGTTGTTTTATGAGCCCCCTAAAATCTAAAGAAATTCAAGTAACAAAATGTTAACCTATCATTTTGATTTATCTTAATTTTATTAAGTGTGTGCCTAGTGATGTTTGATGGTCATTTTTGCCGCCGAATATAACAACTTTGTCAGATCGTTTTTTGATCCTTCGATCATCCAGTTTCCCCTTATCTGAATTTTTTACGTGATGACCATTTTCTTGGCGTTGGGAATATGGTTCTCATGGTTCGTGTTGCCTACCGCTGAAAATAGCTAAATCAGTTAAGTGATAAGTAAAATGTAAATTCAGCTAAATGCTTTTATCACTCAAATCACTTAAGCGATAAGTAAAACGATAAATCCTCTGTGATTAAGTTTTCACGTATCACATATTTACAAATTCCGAAACGGCACTTTTGTCGCTTTATGCGGCACATTTGCCGCTTTCAAGGCCCTTAAAATCGAGTACATTTGTATACGCTTGCTAAGGTTACATTTATTCAGTCGCACGTTATTTCTCTGCCAAGGGCTCCTTTTAGGGGCCCTTTTTATTTGGCGCTATTTCTTGTTCGCAAACATCCAAATAGCTGTTCGTTAGCTAACCCCCGCTGAAAAAAAGCGGTCGCTGCAATGGTGGTCGTGGTGGGTATGTGTTGCCGTGGTGTTTGACATTGCCGCTACGGACGTTGAAAGACACTAAAAACATCAGCTGTTAGAGGCGGCTACCTCACCGTTGATCTAACCGTTGGCCGCGCTAAGGCTAACCTAATTTTAAAGGAGACTGACCTATGTCATTAAAGCAAAAGCTCATGGCACTGGGGCTTTCTTCTGCTGTCGCACTGGCGGGGGCTAATTTGATTGCCCCCGCTGAAGCGCCGAACGGCGAGCCCATTCTGCACACCTATCTTGATCCGGTGGAAGTTATCACCGCTTGCTTTGGGCACACTGGCACCGAGCTTGAGCTAAACCAGTTTTTTAGCGAGCAGCAATGCATTGAAATGTTCGCCAAGGATTTAGGCAAAGCCGATCGGCAGCTGCGGCGGCTAACGTATCCGGTGCAACTTACCGAAGGTGAGCACGCTGCTTATCTCAGTCTGATTTACAACTTTGGTGCGGGTAACTTTCAAACCTCCACCTTGCGCAAGCTGTTACTGCGCGGAGAAAGGGTGGCCGCTTGTCACCAGCTCACCGAGGCATGCGGTAAACACGGCTGTAATGGTTTTGTCTATGCCGCTGATATCAAGTTGCCTGGCTTAGTCGAACGCCGCAAAAAAGAACGTAAAATCTGCTTAAAGGATTTATATGTGGAACAAAATCATTAATGCCACTGGCTCGCTGCACCTGTATTTAATCGCAGCGCTCATCATAGTGATAACGCTACTTGGCCTTAGCCTTACCGCTGTTAAAGCTGATCTCGCGTTAAAAAACTCGCAGATTGAAACGGCCGCCGTTAACCAGCGAATGCTGCAAGATGATCTCACGGTTGTTACCGATGAACTGCAAGCGCAGGCCAAAGAACGTGACAGGCTCGCTAAGGATTACGCCTTTGCCTTAGCGCTCAATGAACAAACCGCTAAAGCCAAGGCCGAGATTGATCGCCAGCTTGCTGATCAGCGAGAAGCCATTAAAAAACTAAGGACCTCAGCCAATGAACAAACCCGAAGTTGGGCTAATACTGCTGTGCCTGATGATGTTAAGCGGCTGCTCAAACACGCCGCCTATTGCGCGCACCGTAGTCACCAAGCAGACCCAATATGTGTTACCGCCGCAATCATTAATGAGCCAGTGCCTGCCAGCCGAATGTAGTTCAGATGCTAATGCCGATCTGCCCGATTGCATCATTCAACTCTTAGCCGTGATCGCCAAGTGTGATACCGATTGGCAGAAACTCGAAACATGGCGAATGGAAAAACAGCATGAACAATCCATACATTAATGATGTGACCACTCAAAAATCGCTGACTTTTAGCGCTTATGTATCGTCGCTCATGAGCACAATTGGAGGTGCGTTTACGTTGAATGAAATCGCCATTTTGCTCGGGATATTCTTCGCGCTCGTCACCCTATTAGCCAACGTTTTTTATCAGGAGTTGCGCCGCCGCCGTGAGCAACGTCAAACAGATAAGGACGAACTACGCGCCCAAGAGTTACACCGAGCGGAGATGCAGCTGAAAGCAGCACTGTTAAAACAGGTAGATGAACACCATGGCACGCATTCAACCATCACCACCCGAGCCTGTTCTACTGAGTAAAACCGACCTATGCAAAAGCCTTGAGATCAGCACCCAAGCGTTTGATAAGTGGGACGTGCCAGTGCACAGCAAGCTCGGTCGCGTGTGTTTATACAAAATGGCCGATGTGGTGGGTAACAGACTTGCCAACGAGCGTAAAAAAACCATCACTAAACCCGATGAAGATGATCCCGATAAGCCAGATATGGACTACGAACGCTGGCGCTTAATCCGAGCCCAAGCAGTTGGGCAGGAGATTAAAAACGAAAAAGACCTCAAAGAAGTGGTCGAAGTTAATTTTGCTACCTTTGTGCTAAATCGCATTGCTGCGCAAATTGCCCCAGTGCTCGATCAAATACACATACGGGTAAAACGCAAATTCCCCGACATTCCAGAACGCACAATCGACGCTATCAAAGCGGAGGTGATTAAAAGCCAAAACACCGCCGCCGATCTTGCGGAGGGCATTGAGGGTTTATTAGATGAGTATATCGGCCGCGCAGATTAAAAATCTGAAAGCTGCCGTTGCTGCTGGGCTGCGTTCGTTCTATCGCCCACCGATGCTCACCTGTTCTGAATATGCCGACGAGCACTTTTACATGTCGTCGGAGTCCTCTTACACCGAGGGTAAGTGGGAAAGTTTACCGTTTCAAATTGGCATTCTTAATGCCATGGGTAATGACCAAATCAGCACGCTTAACTTAATGAAGTCAGCGCGTGTCGGTTACACCAAAATGCTGATGGCTAACGCTGCTTACAAGATTGAACACAAAAAGCGCAACGTGTTGATCTATCAGCCTCGTGATGGTCAAGCCAAAACCTTCATGAAAAAGCACGTTGAAACGGCGATTCGTGATATCCCTGTGTGGCGATCGCTTGCGCCTTGGATGGGGCGCAAGCATAAAGACAGCACGCTAGAAGATAAGATTTTCACCAACGGCAAAACGCTGATGGTGCGCGGTGGTACCGCTGCAGCTAACTATCGCGAAATCTCCACCGATGATGTGATCTACGATGAGCTAGCGGGTTTTGATGAATCCATCGAGCACGAAGGTAACGCCACATCGCTTGGTGATACTCGTATCGAACTGTCGATGTTTCCTAAGTCGATCCGCGGTTCAACGCCTAAAGTGCTCGGTACCTGCCAGATTGAAAAAGCCTGCAGCGAATCACCGCACTATTTTAGGTTCAACTTACCTTGCCCACACTGCGACGAACTGCAGGATTTAAAGTGGGGCGGCCCCGAAGAAGCCTTTGGGATTAAGTGGCATAAAAATGCCAAGGGTGAGCACGATCCAAGCACAGCCTATTATCTGTGTGAGCACTGTGGTTGCTGTATCGAAAACAATCAGCTCGATGATATGGAGCTGCACCCAAGCGCAGTTTGGATATGCGAAAACACCGGCATCCACACTAAAGACTTTTTAGACTTTTATGATGCCGACGGAAACGACATCACCACGCCGCCCAATATCTCGATTCATATCTGGTCGGCCTATAACTCGCTCAACAGCTGGGCGAAACTGGTTACTGAGTTCTTTAAAGCCAAAGGCGATAAAGAAAAGCTGCAGACTTTCGTCAACACTAAGTTAGGCCAGCCATGGGATAACGACAACGGCGAGCGCTTAGAGTGGGAAGAATTAGCGAAGCGCCGCGAAATGTACCCGAGTGGCAAAGTGCCTAATTGGGTGGTGTATTTAACTTGCGGTATCGACACCCAAGATAACCGTTACGAAGGCCGTGTTTGGGGCTGGGGTGCGGGTAAAGAGGCGGCGCTAATTGACCGCTTTATTCTCCATGGTGATCCCGCTGATCAAGTTCTTAAAGACAAAGTGGCTGAGCGTATTGCGCAAAGCTATGCCCGTGCCGATGGTGTTGTGCTCAATATTGGCGTAGTGGGTTGGGACTCAGGCGGCCACTATACCGATGACGTTTACGCCATGAGTAAAAAGCTTGGACTAATGCGGGTTATACCCATTAGAGGTGCCAACGTTTACGGCAAGCCGATCGCCAACTTCCCCCGTAAGCGAACCGCCAAAGGCGTGTACTTAACGGAGGTCGGTACCGACAACGCCAAAGAGTTGTTGATGTCGATGTTGCGGATTGCCCCTGATGTGGATGTGCGCAAACCTGGTGCGATTCACTTTCCGCTCAACGAAGCGGTATGTGATGACGTTGAGCTGCAACAGCTCACCAGCGAACGCAAGGTGCCGGTGCGCCAAAACGGGCGGATCATCTATAAATGGGACAACCAAAAGCGCCGCAACGAGGCGTTAGATTGTTTCGTTTACGCCTTGGCCGCGTTGTATATCGCGATAGAGAAATTCGGCATTAACCTCGACAAACTTTCACAAGTTACCCCGATCGCCATATCAAGCGACCAACCCAAAGAACCAAAACCCAAAGCCGTAAAACAGGCCAATGCAAATGCTGCTTACCTAAACGGTGGCGGTGGTGGCAGTTCTGGCGGTTGGCTGTAGTTAATCGGCTGTCGTAAATAGCATAAAGCCAAGGATAACAGCATGACCCAAACCCAATGCCAACAGATGATCGATGCGTACTTTCAGGCCGAGCTTGATGTGTTAGCAGGCAAGCAAACCACGATCAACGGCAAAACAATGACCACCGAGGACCTAGGCGAAATTCGCAAAGGTCGGCTTGAGTGGGAGCGCCGATTAAGTGCCTTTAGCCGCCCACAGGGTGGCGTCAAGTTAGCCAGCTTTAACTAATCAAGCCGCATTAATAAGGCACTTCTAAAAATATAAGTCGGAGCAACACATGAGCATTATCAATGATGCGCTGGCGATATTTGCCCCGCGTTTAGCATTACAGCGTGAAGCGGCCGCAATGAGCTACCGCAACCTGAAAGGGTATGAAGCCGCCAGCCCAAGCCGCACGCATCGCGCTAAAAAGGAAAGTCGCGGGGCTAACCAAGCGGTATTTGCCGCAGGTAAAAGCCTGCGTGAGCAAGCGCGCTGGTTAGACGAAAATCATGATCTCAGTATCGGCATTCTCGACCGGATGGAAGAACGGGTGATCGGTGCCCAAGGGATTGTGGTTGAACCGCAGCCGCGCAGTATTAGCGGTGAAATCCTTGATGACTTAGCTAACGATATTCAACGCCGTTTCGGTGCATGGTCGCTTAAGTGTGATGTGACGGGCCGCTTTAGTCGCCCTGAATTAGAACGCTTGGTGTTACGTAGCGCCCTGCGTGATGGTGATGTGTTCGGCCAGCATGTGATGGGTAAAGTGTCGAAGTTCGGCCACCCAAATGAGCAAGGCACTCAATACAGTATTGAAGCGTTAGAAGCCGACTTTATCCCCTACGAGTTAAACGAACCAGCAAAGCGGGTACGCCAAGGGCTTGAGGTTAACGGCTGGGGCCAAGTGGTTAACTATCACGTATTGCTCGATCACCCTGCGGATCAAGTCGGCTTTCGCTACAAAACCAAAGTGATACCAGCATCGAGCATGATGCACTTAGGCTTATTTAAACGCCTGCACCAACTGCGCGGCGCTTCGTTATTCCACGGCATTTTAACCCGCCTTGGCGATATTAAAGACTATGAGGAATCTGAGCGAGTAGCGGCTCGGATTGCGGCCGCGCTGGCGTTTTACATCAAGCGCGGTGATGCCGCCATGTTTGTTCCTGACTCAAGTGGTGAATCGTCAAGCCGCGAAATCCCCATTGCACCTGGCATGACCTTCGATGATCTCAAGCCCGGTGAAGATGTGGGCATGATTGAATCAAACCGCCCTAATGTGCACTTAGTTGATTTTCGTAACGGTCAATTAAAAGCCGCCGCAGCTGGTACCCGTGGCAGCTATTCCAGCATTGCCCGTGACTACAAAGGCAGTTATTCAAGCCAGCGCCAAGAGCTAGTTGAGCAAGACGAATCCAACCGAATTATGCAGCAGTGGTTTTGTGCTGGCTGGTCGCGGCCTGTGTTCCGCAATTTTCTCAAAATGGAAATGCACAACAAGCAGGACCCATTAGTGCTACCGCCTGATCTCGACATGCGCACTTTATTTGATGCCGTGTACTACGGGCCCACCATGCCATGGATTGACCCACGCAAAGAGGCCGAAGGCTGGGAAATGATGATCGCTGCCAACGTCGCAACCGAGGCCGATTGGACTCGCGCCCGTGGCCGTAATCCTGCAGAAGTAAAACGCCAGCGTAAGCGTGAGGTGGATTACAACCGCGAAAACAACATGGTCACGGCCAATGACCCCGACCCCTCGCTAGGAGATCCTAACAGTGAAAAAGACCCCAATAGCATCAGCAATGCTAAGCGCAATGCTGCCAAGCGGAGCGCTGAGCGTGCCCGTCGCAACGCTGAACCAGAGTAATAAACCCGCCAATAGCTGGTATAGCCTCAAAGCCCAAAACGGTAATGCCGAGTTAATGATCTATGACGAGATTGGCGGCTGGGGCATTAGTGCGCAACAGTTCGCCCGTGATCTAAAGGCCCTAGGCAAAGTGGGCACCATTACCGCCCGTATTCATTCGCCAGGCGGCGATGTATTCGAAGGTATGGCGATTTACAACATGATCAAAGGCCATCCAGCGCACAAAGTTTGCTACATCGATGGCCTTGCTGCTTCGATGGCCAGTGTGATTGCCATGGCTTTTGATGAAGTCATCATGCCTGAAAACGCCATGATGATGGTGCATAAGCCTTGGGGTGGAACTCTCGGTGATGCTGAAGATATGCGCAAATACGCCGACTTGCTCGATAAGGTTGAAGGCAATTTAGTGGGCGCCTACCAACACAAAACAGGCTTGTCAGAAGATGAACTTCACGCCTTATTAGCCGCTGAAACTTGGTTAACAGGCCGCGAAGCAGTGGAAAAAGGTTTTGCCAACACCCTCACCGATCCGCTGCAAATGGCGGCATCACTTAATTCAAAACGTCTTAAGGATTTTACTAATATGCCTGAAGCTCTCAAAAACCTGTTTGCACCGCAGGGTAACAGTGCTCCCAACCCACTCGTGCCAGCACCAGCAGCACCTAATGCTCAGTTGCCTGCGCCTGCAGCAACACAACCTGATACCACAGCTATTCAAGCGGCTGCGATTGCGTTTAATACTGAGCGTATGAACGGTATCAATGCGGCATTTACTTTCTTTCCTGAGTTAGCAGAGTTACGTAATCAGTGTATTGCCGATGCCAACATCAATGCTGATAAAGCCAAAGACATGATCTTGGCAAAGTTGGGTGAGAACACTACACCGTGCGCTACGTTACCTCGCACGACTATTTATGCGGGTAACGGCAATATCGTTGGTGACTCGATTCGCGCTCAGTTAATGGCGCGTTCCGGCCATGCAAAAGCTGAAGCTAGCAACAACTATTCGAGCTACACCATGCTTGAGTTGGCGCGCGCCTCACTGTTAGATCGCGGTATCGGCTGCGCTGGATTCAACAAAATGGATATGGTCGGCTTAGCCTTTACACACAGCTCAAGCGACTTTGGCAATATCCTGTTAGATGTAGCTAATAAATCAGTGTTAATGGGCTGGGAAACCGCCGAAGAAACCTTCGAGCGTTGGACCAAAAAAGGTCAACTAGGCAACTTTAATATAGCCAAACGTATCGGCCTTGGTGACTTTAATAGCCTGCGCCAAGTACGTGAAGGTGCGGAATACAAGTACGTCACCGTTGGCGACCATGCACAACAAATCGCGCTGGCTACCTATGGCGAGTTGTTCAGCATTACTCGTCAGGCCATTATCAACGACGATATGAGTATGTTGACTGATATTCCAATGAAAATGGGCTTTGCCGCCAAAGGTACCATTGGCGATTTGGTATATGCGGTATTAACCAAAAACCCCGCAATGGCTGATGGCAAAACGCTGTTCCATAATGAACACGGCAACTTAGGTTCCGGTGCGCCAAGTGTGGCGGCTCTCGATGCCAATCGCATGTTAATGCGTAAGCAAAAATCGGGTAATCGCCACCTGAATATTCGCCCTGAGTTTGTACTGTGCCCTGTAGCGCTTGAAACCACGTTTAATCAGATCATTAAGTCCAGTTCTGTTAAAGGTGCCGATGTGAATTCAGGTATTGCTAACCCAATCCAAAACTTTGCCGAAGTGATTGCTGAGCCTCGTTTAGATGATAACAGCGCGGTTCAGTGGTTCCTTTCTGCGGGTCAAGGCCGCGACACCATTGAGGTGGCTTACCTTGATGGCATCGACACACCTTACATTGAGCAGCAACAGGGCTTCACTATCGACGGCGTCGCCACCAAAGTGCGTATCGACGCGGGTGTTGCACCGCTTGATTACCGTGGCTTGGTGAAATCAACAGGCGTGTAAACAGCGCTAAACCGACATAAATGGGCTATCAAACGATAGCCCTTTTTTATTCAGTTTTGTTTTTAAGCAGGAACACTCTCATGAAAAATTATGTGCAAGATGGCAAGACCATTAGCTTTACGCCCACCGCCGCAGTTGCCAGTGGTGAAGCGGTATTACTGGCCACATTGTTAGTTGTGGCGATTGGCGCCATTGCCGCAGATACCGAAGGTACAGGTGTAACTGAAGGCGTGTTTGAACTCCCTAAAAAATCCACAGATGTGGTCGCTTTAGGTGTTGATCTGTATTGGGACGACACCGAAAAAGAACTGACCACCACCGCCACCGACAATACCAAAGTCGGTAAGGCGTGGTTGGCAGCTGGCAATGGCGCCGAAACCGTCTGGGTGAAGATCAATGCCTAACGTTGGCAACCACTTTGCCGATCGCGTGCGGGGTAAAATGGTGCGGCTGTTTCAGCGTTTGGCTGACCCGTGCCTTTTTACCCCAAGCGATGGCTCCGCGCCATTTACTCGCCTGGTGAGTTTGGATGATAACGGTGCAGAAATTGCGGCCTCTTCTAATGAATATATTCCCGAGCTAATCAGTCGTGCTGAGTTTTTACAATCCGAAGGGGCGGTAAATTCTGGTGATGAGTTTGCGATAGGTGAGGGCACTAGCGTCCAGCAAGGACGGCTCACTCAAAGGGTAAGCATGGATTCGGTCAGCGTGGCCTTTATCTATATTCAGATTGAGGCCTAGCTATGGCACGCATAAAGATTGAAGGCATGGAGGCGGTAACAAAGGAACTTAACCGCATTCGTGATGCACAAGCGCCAGCGATTAATCGGGCGATTGAGGACTCGGTAAAGTTTGGTGAAAAAGCGGCGGTCGATGCGATCTTCAACAAGTATGGTTTCAATTCAAAAAGCTATGTAGAAAACTTGATTAGCTACAGTGTAGACCCTCGAAATTTAAAGGGTTTCGTTACAGCCCGTTACCGCTCGAGTTCCTTAACCCGCTTTGCTTCAGGCAAAAAACGGATAGGTAAAAATGGGAGGTCAAGAGCTGATGGTCACATCATCCGTTCGTTGCGCAATGAACCACACTGGTTTAAAGGCACTTTTACCTTTATAGGTAGAAATGGCAATTTTGTAATGTACGAGCGTCATCGAGGCGAAAAGTGGCGCACCTTTAAACAAGCAAAAGATAAAGGGATTAAGGCTAAATATGGCCCTTCTGTCTTACAAGCTTTCAGAGGCGTGGAAGAAGATATTGAGCCACCAATTATTAAGCATCTACGCGAACGCTACGGCCACCACGCTAGCCGTTAACTAAGAGACAAACTCATGATCCAAGCAATCTTAGACCGCCTCGGGCTGGTTGACGGCGCCACTGTACGTGAAGGTTTTTATGTGCAGTCCATTGCCAAAGAAAGCAAGTTCATCTTTTTGCAGCCTTATACCGATGCCTTTGACGCTAAAAATGGCATTGATAAATATAAGGATGATCTGGTGCTGCAAGTGGTTGCTGGCGTAAAACTCGCTAAAAATCCGCAACCAACCAGTGAGCTAATCAACCTCGTGCGCGCTATCCGAAGTGCATTCTATAAAGATGAACGCTTCCCTGAAAAACCTAGCTGGTTGCCCTCGGTGATCAGCTTTAAAGAGACAGAGCCCTGCAAGTACATCATGCCCGAAGCCCATGAAGAACACGGCCTAGCGGTGTTCACCTTATCCCTTGTTAATACCGTTAAATTTGGAGACTCACTATGAGTGAAATAGTAACCGAAAGTTACATCGGCTCAGCGATCGTCTATATCGATGGCCGTGACTGTGGCAACGTGAGCGGCGTAAAGCTCGCTATCGAACAAGAAACCAAATCCTTGCCCAACTACCGTGGTGGCGGAGGTTATGCCGATGAAGTCACGTTGATTAAATCTGTAAAATTAAGTGCGACCTTTTACGATTTTAACAACGAAAACTTAGCACTAGCTATGCGCGGTAAGATTGATGTATTAACTGCAACACCCGTCGCAGATGAAGAAATTATTGCTGTGCTCGATGGCTTAGCACAAACCGCAAAAATGATTGATACCAGTATCGCCCCAGTTGTTAAAAATGAAGCGGGTGATGTGACTTATGTACTTGATGAAGATTATGTTGTCAGTGCCGCAGGTATCCGCGCGTTATCGACTGGCGCCATTACAGCAGGCCAAACATTAACCATTGGCTACACCAGCCAAGCGGGTAATGCGTTGCAGGCATTAACGGAATCAGGCAAAACGGTCAGTGTGGTTGTTGACGGTATTAACGACTCAACCGGTAAACCGTGGATGCTGAAGTTTTATAAGTGGAAGCCCACACCCACATCAGGCTTAGACTTGATCGGTACTGATTACGGTAGCTTCGATATTGAAGGTGCTGTACTCGCTGACAGCTCAATCGTTGCCACGGGTAAGTCTAAGTTCTTCGTCCGTAGCGCAGCATAACCTGTCTCAAACAAAAGGCTCACAGCATTTATTCAATACTGTGGGCCTTTTTGCTAGGTTAAAAACCAAAGCAATAACAACGCTTTGCTTTTTAACTTAACCGTGCTTGCTCGCGGCCAATACGCGCGATACAGGCGATTTGTTGGTTAGCGGCTTCGCTAATTTCGATTAACTGCTCAAGGGATAAAAAGCGTGGTTCGCGGATATAGTTGACCAGCTTATCGCGCCGAGTGACAAACTGATCATCATCGATGGGCTGCGAGCTGACAATTTTACCGCCTTCCCATGTAAATAACATGCGTTGACGTTCAAACGGGCTTTGGGTGCGGGAGAGGCGGGCTTGGGCTTCGTTAAAGGCATTAATGAAGTTGATCTTCAGTTCGGCGGCTTTGGCCCCCGTAAAACCCATGACTAAAAACATAAACCCGTCTTTGGTCATTTGGTAACACTTTAAATCGCGCTGACTGGTTCCAACCTGTTGATTTTGCACGTTAGCCCAAAAATGGGCTGACGTAAATTCACTGGGAGCTTCGACAAGTATTTCGTCAATTTTGCGCAAAACATGGCTGTGCCGTTTGCCAAAATAATCGGCAACGATCAGCGAGCTAGTAATGGTTTGCAGGCCGTTAATAAATACCAGTTGTGCGGGGGTGTTTTTAGACTGTTGTAGGTTCATGGGTGACACTCCTGTGATCGAGATAAATCATCACCAGTCGGTCTCAATCTAGTGGTGATGAGCTGAACGGGGTTGAGACTACCGCATCACAGGAAGCGGCCAACCCGAAGGTTGCCCCGCCCAGCTCACCATAGAAGTGGTGCGCCGAGTCACGCAATAAAAAACCAGCACTAGGCTGGCGACATGATTGCGCCTGTGATATTGCGGGGTCTCAATCCCGGCACTGGATTTTGCCAATGCCGAAATAGTATCGCCCCGCTAAGGCGCGTTTGTCAATTTTACTTATCAGTTAACTGATTTAAAGCGGTGGGCTGAACAAGGTTGACCTTACCGCGTCACAGGAAGCGGCCACCATTATGTGCCTTATCCAACCCACCTAGTCCCTGAGTTTACAAACTAATTGGTTGTGGTCGAGACATTTCGATCACAGGCGTTTTCGTGCGCGTGTGTTTTATTTCTACGATATGAGGATAATAAATGAGCTTTAAAGACCAAGAAGTGAATTTAATTATTCAAGGCAAAGATCTGTTTTCTGCTGAGGCCAAAAAGTCTGAGCAAGCGTTGCAGGAGTTGGGGCGCGAAAGCGAAAAGCTCAATGAGCAACTTGATGATTTAAAACGCCAGCAAGAGGCTATTAAGGCGATTGATTCGCTTACTGAGTCTATCAATAAGGGCGAACGCGCCTATGTTGATAACGCCCAAGCGCTCGATAAGTTAAAGCAAGAGCAGAAGCAGGCTAATACTGAGGCAAAAAACCTTGAGAAATCGCAGCAAGATGCGGCTGCCTCAACGGCTAAGCTTGAAACTGAATACAGCCAAACTGCGGCGCAGTTGGCTAGCTATGATAGCCAACTTGCTTCCGCTCGCGCCGAAGTTGAGCGTTTAACCACGACTCAAAATAAAGGTGCACAGGCCAGCCAAGCACAAGCAAAGGCATTATCCGCGGCTAAAACCGATTTGCAGCAGCTTGAAGCGGCGCAAAAAAATACCGCCACCAGTGCGACCACGTTGGCAAACGAGCTTGAGCAAGAACGTAGCGAATTAACGCGCTTAGGTACCGAAGTTGAAAAGGCTGGCCGTAATAAAGCCGAATATGCACTTAAAGTTAAAACGGCCAGCAATGAACTAACTAACCTTGGCAGAAGCCTTGGCAGCAATAAAGCGCAATTAGATAAACAGCAAGCTGTGCTGAATAAAGCCGGCATTGATATGGGTAAGCTGGGCGATGCCAGCCAAGAATTAAAAACCAAACAAGCTGGCGCAGAAGCCGCGCTTAAAGGGGTTAACGATAAATTAGCGCAGCACGATAGGTTATTGGTTGAGTCTAAAAACTCGGCCAAGGTCGCCAACGCGCAAACTGACCTCACCACCAAGGCGGTGAGCACGCTGGCTAAGGCTTATGCGGTATTGCTGTCGGCACAGCAGGCGGTGCAAACGGTAAAAAGTGGCGTTGAAAACTACGGTGAGTTAGAAGCCGCGATTACTAAGGTTGAAAAAACCACCAACCTTGCCCGTGATACTGTGGTGAAAATGGCCGATGAGCTTAAAAACCTCAGCGAAAACGTCACCCCTACCAGCACGAATGAGCTGCTGCGCATGGCGGAAGTGGCGGGCCAGTTAGGCACTAAATCGACTGAAGATATTCTCAGCTTGGTGGCTGCGGCTGATGCGTTGGGGTTATCAACCAATTTAGCCGGCGATGAAGCGGCAACCATGCTGGCCAGAATTTTAGGGATGACTCAAGAAGGTATCCCTGAGATCCATAATTTATCCTCGGCTGTGGTAGCGCTTGGTAACGACTTTGCGATTACCGAAGCTGATATTGTGCAGATGACCAAGGAGATAGTTTCTGGTACCCGTGAAATTAACTTGGGTTCTGCTGCGGCTGCGGCGTTTGGTACTACGCTGGCAGAGTTAGGCCAACCAGCTGAACGTTCGCGAACGGCTATGCAACGCCTTGGCGCTGAGATTAACGAAGCGAGCAAAAAAGGCGGCGATTCACTTGAGCGATTAACTAAGATTACCGGGCTAACTGCTAAGCAGATTGAGCAAGATCTCGGTGATGCGCCTGAAAAGGTATTGGTTAAATTCCTTGAGGGCTTACAAAAGGTTAAGGCCGAAGGCGGATTAGTCTCTGATGCCCTTAAATCGATGGGCATTGATGGCACTGAGGCGACAGGCGTTCTCAGTGTATTAGCGGATGGTACAGATCGTCTAAAAGTTGCATTAGAGCTAAGTAATAAAGCCTATGCTGCTGGCGATTACCATATGAAGGAAGCGATTAAAGCTTATGCTGATCAAGAGTCTGCAATCGGTCGCTTACAAAACAAATTCCACGGTTTAACGAGTGAAATCGGCCAAGCATTCTCAGATGAAACTGATGCTGCTATTCGTGCCGCTGGCGCTGCTTTGGATGCAGTTGATCAGGAAGTGATAAAGCTTTTAGAACACTTACCAGAAATTGGGAAAGGCTTTGTTGAATTACTGGGTGACGTCAATAACTTTATTGCAGGCACCAGTAATAGCTTTGAAACGCTAGACTTAACAATGGGAATCTTTGCAAATGGTTTAAATGCTATTGGCGTAAGCGTTAATAGTATGACCCTAGAGTTAAGCAAACTAGATACTACCCAGAAAACTATCTTGGCTATTGCCAGTAAAATAATGGGTATTGAATATGTCACTGCAAAACAGGTCGAAGATAGCAAGCTACGTAGCAAAGAGATTCAAGAATCAATTACCCGTGATTTAGATGATATTACTAATCAAACTAAGCGGATGAAAGGGGAGTCATCCATTGCTTACGAGGGGTTAATTAAAACAGCTGTTAAATATCGTGGCTCAATTGACCAACTATCAATCGCCCAGCGCAATCAGTTAAACGATATCTTATTGTCGGGGAAATATAATGGTGACCTTGAAAAAACCTATCGTGAATTAACGGCTACATTAGTTCGTGCGAACCGCGAAACTGAAATCGAGGCTGAATTTAAAAATAAAGCTGCAGATGCAAGTAAGAAAAAAGCAGAAGAAGATAAGAAGGCTGCCGAAGCCGCCGATGCGCTTGCTGCTAGTCAGGGGGCGATAAATGATTCAACTAAGGCTTATGCACAAGCACTTAAAGATATTGAAGCTAAGCAAGCTACCCTAAACAGTTTATATGAACAGGGTAAATTGAGTGCTGATGATTTAGTTACAGCTTCAGCTAATCTGCATCAAACTATCAAAGCTTACAACGTCGAGGTGGATAACAGTAATGTTAAAGCCGTCACTCAAACGGAATTAACGTCGGCATTTATCACTAAGCGTAAAGAGCTCCAAGCGCAGTACGAAAAGGGTTTGCTGACCGAAAAAGAACTCAATATTTCACTGCAAGAGTTAGCTGCATCACACACTAAAGCCGTTGAGCAGTCGAACAAATCCATTGCTGCGACAGGGTTGTTGTCTGATGCCCAGCTAGACTTGCAAGAAAAAATATTAAGGACCGAGAAAGAGGTTCGTGATCTTGAAGCGGCTTTAAAAGATGACAGTAAGGCCTCGGCTGAACTGACTATCATCAAGGCTAAGTTGGCTAAGGAAGAAGCCAACTTAGCTGATCTGAAGCGCGAGTCTGTTGAGCTATCCAAGATAGAGAACGCGACCTATGTTGAACTGCTGATATTGCAGCGTGACTATGAAGCGCAGCTTGAAGCATTGGATCGAAATTTCAGGGCGGGTTTATTAACTAAGCAAGAGTACGATGCTCAATCACAAATACTCAAAGGGACGTTGAGTGAAGTCAATAAAGTGGTGGGTGAAAGCAGTAAAAAGACAGATGAAAATACCGAGGCAACGAAGGAAAACACTAAGGCCACTAAGGATAATACTGCCGCTGGTATTGAAAATGCTAAAGTTATCGCGGAACAATTAAGTACGATTGATGACTTTAGGGGAAGTGCTGCCGCTACTCGTGATGTGATTGTTTCGCTGAATACCGAATATGATTACTCAAATGCCACTATCCAAGCAATGACCGAAAGGTTAGCGCAATTGGATAATCAAATTGCGGGTGCTGACCAAAAACGCGAAAGGCGAGAAATCAATAATGCTATTCGGATGCGTGATTGGGTCACTCAAATCGAGAGTGGCTCACTCAGCTTGCAAGAGCTAGGTGAACTTGCTGATCTCGCTAATAACTCTGTTGTAAGGCTTTCTGACAATCAGCTTGTTCCGCTCAACAAAGCGATCGATGAAGCCCGTTCACGTTTTAGAGAATTGGCCGATGAAATTAATAAAACCACAATGGATATTCAAGACCGGCTCGATACCGCTTTGGGTAACCAGAAGGATATTGCTGAGCGTAAGTTTGCTAGTGAGCTAAAGGAAGTGAACGATTTAATCACCACAGCTCAAGCATACGGTGATAGTCAGCTCATCAATAAACTGCAAAAAAGTCTTAGTGATCTTAAGCAGGCACAAGACTTAGAACGTAAGGCCCTGCAGGCCCAGCAAGCCGCCGATAAGCAAAGTGCTGCCGAGGCGAAGAAGCAAGCCGACGCTAGTGCTGCGACCGCTAAGGCCGCGGCTCAAACTCAAGCAACCGCTACCGTTAACACGAAAGCCAACACCCAAACCAGCACGCAATCTGTGGCTAACACTTCAGATATGCAAGTGCTGCAACTGCAGGTGGGTAACAGCACGTTTAATGCCCAAATGAAGCGCAGCCTCGTCACTGAATTGATGAACGAGATCAAACGTCTGCAATCTGTTGGCGGTTAGCCAATCCTGTTATTCGCTCCAATTAATCAAAGGTCCCTATGACAACCATCGATAGCATCGATATCGCGGTGGATTTGCTGTGGCTAAACCGCGACAACACACCCCGCGTGGCGGCCAATATGAAGCGCGCCTTAAACGGTGCGCCATTGGTGCAGCAAACCATTATCCCAGCCGGTATTGCCATGGAGTTAGGCACCAAATCGGGATGGATGCTGCGCACTGAGTTTGAACAACTAAAAGCCCATGCCGCCATCACGTTAACCGCCTTCACGTTGGCCTATGAAGGCACCAGTTACAACGTGGTTTGGGATAACACTGCAGGCTCGCCCATAACGGGTGAGGATTTATTCGACGAAGTTGGCGGGTTTGAAAAGCTCACTAACGTGGTTCTTAAGTTTCTGACCTTATAGGCCATTTATGACTATTTCCCGTTTAGATTTAAAAGTATTTAAACCCGAGTTACTGGGTTCAAGTAATGAGGCTGGCGGCCAACGGACTAAGAACGCTGTGCAGTCAGGCTTGCTTAACGAGCTATTTTCAGCGATATCCGATATCGACCATGCCCAATCCAGTATCGACATTGTAAAAGCGTTCCCTGCGCTCGATACGCCAGACACCAGCACTTTGATTGATGCGCATGTGTTTATCAGTGAGCCACCCATAGACCCATTAGTTAACGTATTCATGATCGAGTCTGCCGCGCTGGATGATGAATCTCGCATGACGGATATGAAAGAGATCATTGAGTCGTCAGTCACTGCAGGGGAATTGATCCGTGAAGGTGGTCCCGGATTCCTTGTGAACCAAAACTCATTTTCCTCAGATTACCTGCAGTCGTCTTATCGCTTTAATGACCGCGACTATTGGAAAACGACTTATCTGCAGGTCGGCCAAGTGATCTGCATCACCGTGGAATATCCTGGTATTGAAAACGTGGCATGGCCACGCAAAACCCATTTTTGCAAAGTCACGCGCACTAGCATAGTGAACGGTGCTGTGGGTACCGTAGTATTCGACCCGCCGATCACCTTTGCAACACCGGAAGCAGGTTTGCAAATCAATGGCCAGAGTAAATGCACTCGCTTGCGATTATCTAACACTGCATCCCCATTGAAATTCCACGGGGTAACTAAGCTGACTGCAGCCGCCAGCGGGGTAAGTTTAGCTGTGGGCGCGACTCAATTGTCACTACTGCCTGCGATCACCACTTTAGCGCCAAAGCCAGGTAATACCATCACGGGTGGCAGTGATAACGGCGATGCCACTGTTAGCCAAGTGATCCGCAAAGTGATTAGCCAGCCAAGCGCAGAAGGGACGTACAGCTATACCTTCACCACAGCGGATTTACTGATAGATACTGATGTTGTCACTGCAGTTTCTACCGATCCTTATGGCGTTTTCTCCGCGAGTAATTCATTAGTTCAGTCGATTACTGTCGGAACGGGTAACGTGACCGTTACGCTGCGGCCTGATGTGCGCTTTGTCAATAATCCCACTGTCTCGCTCTATTATGTTTCTGCGTATAAATACAGCATTTACTCAAGTGCTAATGCATTCCCTGCCAATAAGCAGTTAACGGTCGGGAGTATCAAAGGCCGCGCTGTGTTTGCCGATAGTAACTATGTGCCTCAGGACGTATTTGAAAATGTGAATAGCGGTATCGGTAAGCTCTATGACGCCACTGAGTTGCTGGCGACCATTGATTATTTTACTGGGGTAGTGACTAAGCAAACTGTCAGCCGTGGTGATTTTGAATTGAGCTATTCAGGTTTAGTTGAATCAACCACTGCAGCGGCTGCCGGCGATACTACGGCTAAATTTGCCTTGAGTGTGGCTAATCCATTGTTAGAGAGCTTTTACGTGCAGGTTGAGCGGATATCCGATCACGCCATTATCAGCGCCTCATCTGACAATCAAGGCGTGATAACTGGCAGTGGCATTAGCGGCACTATCGTAGATGGTTTAGTTGAACTGTTATTTACCAATCCGGTGGATTTAACCACGCTGCGCTATGACATTACCGACCAATTGCGCCAGCTACCACCCGCTGAGATTTACGGGTTAAACCCACTGCGTATTCCCAATGATGGCATTGTCGATATGTTCAGACGCTGGGGCACTGTCGCGCTTTCTCATACTCAAGTGCAGCAAGTCACAGGCTCTGTCGGCACTGTGTTTACTATTCGTGACAATGCCCAGTTTGTTGATATTACCGATGCCAATGGCGCAAGCCTATGGACCCATAATAATGACCATTTCACCGTAAACAAGGTGGCAGGAACGGTCACGATTAACAGTGATTTTACTGGGTTTGCTGCGCCGTTTGTGCTGAGCGATACCATTATGGAACTCGGTCTAGTGTCATCGTTTTCAGGCAATAGCGTTGTGTTGGCCAAGCCCTTAGCCCGTGAATATCCTGCAGGTACTACTTTAGCCAGTGTGCAAATCCTTGGCGACCTGCAGGCGCGTGTTGGCAGAGTGCGGGATATGACCGCTTGGGCCAACAATTGGGACATCGATGGCGATCCAGCAACGGGCAACGTGAATGCGGTTGACTATCCGTTTGAAGTCAAAAACACCACTGCAGTGAATGAAGATTGGGTATTGATTATGATCTCAGCCACCGCCTTTCGCTGTGTTGGCCGCCGTCTTGGCCAAATCGCCTCAGGAGACATACTCAATGATTTTGCGCCTATCAACCCATTGACGAATGCCCCTTATTTCATTATTCGCTTAGGTGCATTTGGCGGTGGTTGGCAACCAGGCGAAGCGATTCGTTTCGCCACGTTCGCGGCCTCAAATCCGATAATGCTACTGCGCAATGTGCAGGTTGGTCACAGTCAAATCACTACAGATAAAGCCGTGTTGTCATTTTTCGGCAACGAGTCATAGGAGTAAATGCAATGGGCTTACCAGTTACTGTTTATCGTTATACCGATGCGGGCGCGCCGCAGTTAGTCAACAGCACACCCTCTGAGTGGATCAATATTCTCAAAAAGGTTTTAGTCGAAGGTTATGGGGATAAAGCCCCTTTAGGTTGGACAATCGAATTTGAAAACATCGGTGCATATAAAATTGTATTCCGTAATTCGTTATCAGCGGGTGGTACAGGGGGCTATTTCCAGTTTTCATCGGGTACGGGGGCAAATACTACTGCAGCCAACTGTCGTATAAAGACGGCATTAAGCATGACCGATATTGATGTATTTATTAAGGCGGCTGGTGCAAGAATGCTGCAATTAAACTCAAGCGCAAAAGGCTGGGAAATAATCGGTACATCAAGAGGTTTTTATTTAATACAACATCGTACCAATATTACAGTGATGCAGACGGGTTCAGTGACATATCAAAGCTGTTTTTTTATTGGCGACTTAGCGAGTTTTTATAGCAATGACCAGAGCATATTTACAACTGCATCTGGAGATAGCAGCAGTGGTGATACCTCTAGTATGCCCGCATCATCCACCATTGGTTGGTCAACGACGAATCATGCTGATATTTACGCATTAGATGGCAGCAACTCTAAGAGATTACATACGATGACGATGGGGTTTACCATGACAGTATCGAGTGCATTTACACTCGATGCTGAGGCTGCCAATATCCAGCATGTCATGGTAACGCCTACTTTTGACCTTGCGTATAACGCCACGGATGCAAACGGAACGTTAAGCAATGACAGTACCATTATGCCAGCTTGCCGAGCATACATGCCCGGTTATGTCATTTCATCATTCATGGGTTATATCAATAATAATTGGCCTGTAGATAGGGACATGAACGGTGTGGGGCATACTCTGTTACGAGGTGCATTGGCAAACAGAATGTGGATAAATACAGAGGTGTGGTATGACTAACTTTCTACACCCAAAGGCAATTCGACTTGCTTTTAATTACCAAGCTATGGTTGAAGTTACCGGAGATGATGCTGCTGAAAGAGTCGTTATTATGGATAGATCCTCTCTCGAAGTTTTTCACAATTTTGTCTTTCAAGGCTCAAGAACATTTAAGGCGATAGTCCCACTGAGATATGCCACATCACATGAATTATTGGTAGGGGTACTTGACGATAATCGCATGTTTAATACAGAGTTTGTTGATGGATTGGAAGCCGATTTAATTGATAGCAATCTTGTGAATGTCAGCGTATGACCGCCATTGTCATTAATTTTAAATCGCCTTGGCTAAATGCTAAATCCCCGATAACCATTCGCTTTAATGATGACCCCATACCCGAGTTACCCGATCCGCCTATTCGCATCGGCAGTATTGGTATGGCCTGTGGGCTTGCAATACTGACAGGCCAAAGTGTTGAGCAGCAACTCACTCTCAGCCATCGCAGTCAATCACATGCTGCCAATGCGGTGTTTGCATGGGATAGCTTTTTTAGCTTAAAGCAGCAAATTGTAATGGTATGGGATACGCCGCCATTAGCTGGCGAAATATTTGCTGTTGATTGGCAATGGAATACGTTGGTACCTTTTCAACTCGATATGAATTGGTTGGTACCAGAGGCTCATAGTCAGCAAGCCATGAGCAATTGGATAGTGCCAGAACTGCAGCAGATAATGATTGAAATGCAGTGGTCACAGGCCGCCGCCAAGAGTCAGCAAATTACCGTTAAATTGCATGTCGGCGAGCAACTAGCGACTGAGATAGCGCTTAGCTATACCAACATTCAAAGCCAAGGTGATAACAAGGTTGTGGCATGGGCTCCCCATGCGGCGCGTTGGGTATGTTCCAGTAAATACGTACCGCCAGTGGGTAAGGTCACGCTGCGCTTTAGTGAGCCTTGGATTAACTCAAGCAGCCCAACACGGCTTAGATTTACGGCCTCACCGAACGTGTGCTACTGGGACGATGGCGGCGGCCTTATTGATGCCAATCCACCATTACCCAATATCGATTTTAAAATCCCGATTGAACCACAAATCCGCAGGTACTACTTAATGCAGCCAACGATCACATGCGTGCGAGTATCAGACAGTTTACCGATTGTGATCACTAGTGTGAGCATTAGCCAAAGCCGTGGGCAGTGGGCGAGGTCGGTTAGCCTTGAGTTCTCAAGCCGTATCGATGCGCAGCGTGCCCACAATGAGCTATTGCTGATCACCATCAACGGTTATGAGTTTTATGCCATTGCCGAGCAGCCAAGCGCCAGTAAAGCCTTTGGGATTGAAACCCACAGCAGCACAGGCCGTTCGCGTGCCGCAGAGCTGTCATCGCCTTACCTTTTGCCAATCAGCTACACCAACACTGTTTTGCGTAGTCTTGGCGGTATTATCAGTGATCTGTTGCAAAACACAGGCTGGACTGCAGAGCTAAGTGGGATACCAGATTTTAGCGTCCCTGCAGGCGCGTTCAGTGTGGGTAACAAGTCACCGATCGACGCTATTAACGAAGCAGCAAGCCAATTGGGCTGCATGATCTTAGCGGATGATGCCACCCGTAAACTTACTATCATTCCCCGCTGGCCAACCGTGCCATGGGAAATGGCAACAGCGGTACCGGACCTGACAGTGCACGATGCCGTGATCACCAACTACAGCGAGTCAGTCTCCCGCAATCCGTTGTGTGATGTAGTGTGGCTGCGTGGTGAACAACAAGGGATTAGCGCTAAGGTGAAACGCACCGGCAGCGCTGGCAATATTCCTGCTGCGGATATTAGCGCTCAGCTGATCGTAGATAACCAAGCGGCGCGCATCGCTGGCACCAATGCGCTGGCAGATACAGGCGACAAGCTGAACGTCACGCTATCCTTGCCCGTTATGGTTGATTTGCCACCCGCAACGCCTGGCATGCTGATTGGTATTCGTGAAGGTGCCGAAGTCTTTAAAGGAACGTGTGACAGTTGGAGCATCCGCGCCAGCGTCAGTGATCGCGGTGATATCGATATCGAACAATCCATTACAGTGATCCGCTCAATCGCGTAACTCTGCTAACAGCCAGCGAGGCACCATGCTTAAACAACTTCAAACAGCGTTAGTATTGCCACGGATGATCATGACTGTAGCTGCAGTAAACGCCGATGGCACTGTGACAGCCAGCAGCGCCAGCGGCCACACTATCCGCGCCATTGGCTCAGGAACGGTTGGCGATCACATCTATGTACAAGACGGCAGGGTGCTAGGGACGGCACCCGACTTGCCATTTGTGGAGATAGAGATTTGAAATGATACTTCTTGCGCATATATTGCTATTTCTGTATAAAGAGCCCCACAAAATTATTGGTGTAAATAGCTGTGAGTATTTTTAATACCCATCAATATTTGTTGATAGTTGTCTATGCTTAGGTGTAAGTTGGGCCAAGCGGATGTAGTTTAATTTAAGGAGGGAATGACATGAGCACAAGAAAATCTACCCCTAAAAATGCACCATCCACAGACAAAGTCTATCGCTTAAGCGGTAATGGTGAATTCAGCTTAAACTTAAAAGATAAGCAAATTCGTCAGAAGGTCATGAATAAAATCAATCGTTTTAAAGACTTTCCAGTCACTGCTTAGCTAGCGAGGGTTGCATGGGAGCCTTCGCGGTAGCTTTTATCTTAATCTCCGGATACATCTACGTCTCAATTTCTACTTTTCAAAAGCATGTTACACGTCGCGAAGATGGGCATCGTTACTATTTTCGGTGCGGGGCCTATGGGATTCTTTTTTGTACAATTGGATGTATCATTGCCATCGTTTTAGATGGTTTTGATCTACCTTCTTTTCTCTTAAATTACTTTTTCGGCACCTCTTTAGAACAACTTCTAGGCATCACCAAATACACAAAAACCTTCCAAGAGTATTTAACGTTTAAATTGATGCTAGGTTCTGGTTTTGCAGTTTTATTAGCCCCTATAGGGGCTAAACTGGAAAATTGTTTACGTGATGAAGAAAATACACGTAAGTATATTCATCAAGTAAAAAGTCCTGCATTAGAAAAGTTTTTGTTTGAGTGTGGCGAGAATCTACAGACAGTGTTAATAACTCTTAAAAGCCGCAAAGTTTATGTTGGAATTGTGAATGATATACCTATTGAATCAGGTGAAGTAGAGCACTTTACTATTTTACCAATACTCAGTGGTTATAGAGAAAAAGACAAACTGACAGTCATATTTACGACCAATTATTATCAACATTATCAACATCATTTAGATGATCATGGGGAGCCGATCAATGGTAGTGGAGCATGTCTCGATGACTTTGTTGAGATGATCCCTGTTTCAGAAATTGCTCATATTGGTAGTTTTGATATTGATACCTACAAACAACTTATCAAGCCAATAGGTGATATACCTTGGATGGAGCCGCAGTCATATTCCATCAATAATGAAAACATAGTTTATCCTCAAGCCGATCTTTAAAAATCCTTATCATGCAACCGTTTAGGGAATAATTCGGTATACACTTGCCACAGTGTATTGATATTCCTATGGCCAGTCACCTGTGCCACTTCATCAATGCTATAGCCCTTCTCAAACAACCGGCTGGCACCTTCACGCCTTAGGTCATGATAGCGTAAATCTTCAATTCCCAATTCGTTGCGCACTCGCTGAAACCCTGCAGTAACGCTACGCTCGTTGTAGGGGAAAACCCGCGCATCATTCCTCGGCTGCTTTTGCAGTATCTCCCACGCCCCACCCAACAGTGGTACCAACATGTGGTTGCCTGCTTTTTTGCGAGGGTCCTTACGGTCACGAACGATCACGGCCTTTTGTGCCTCATCTACATCGTCCCATGTTATCCGGCATACCTCACCAATACGCATGCAACTCAGTATCGAGAAATCCAGCAAATCAATATAAGGGATGTGTGCAGCCCGTTGATCTGCTCTTGCAGCTAATCCAACTTTTAACCTCTCAATCTCATCCGTAGTCGGCCTGCGCGAACGCTTGCCCGATTTAGCGATCAAGTCTTGGCTATACAGTGCATCGTAAGCCTCAATAACCGAAATTTGTGAAACCTCATGCCCAAAATTTGATTTAGCGATTCGTAGCAGCCATCGGATCACGCTTACATCAACTGCAATAGTAGATGGCCCTGTGCCTGCGCTGCGTCGCAATTTACAGTGATCGATGATGTGGTGCGGCTTAATATCAGTCAGATTCAATTTAGCAATATCGCAATCCGATAACAGCCGTAAACAAAAGCGCTTCGAACGACCAATGCTGCTGTCGATGTTTTCATCTGTCAGGGCTTTGCTGATGATGCTGCCCAATGTAATAGGAGCCGTATCCTCAGTAGCAAACCCGTTTGACTCAATATCAATCACCCGATCTTTACCCCATGCCTCCGCAGCGGCATATTTGGTAAAGGTACGTTGCTCCGTGTATAATATTTTGCCGTTTTTCTTTACACGAACTAGGCAGCGATGCCGCACAGTACCGTCGGCTTTTTCGCGTTTTTGAATGCTATAAGATGCCATGTTTTTTGGTTCCCCGAACCCCTCAGTCCAATCCATTGTGGATCACTATAGGTTCCCCGAGCAATGCAAAACATGCGAAAACGTACAAAAATTAGCAAAAATATTAACTTTTCGGATTGTAATGAATTTAGATAAAACCCAGCAACACCAAGGTTTAGCGCCTAAAACCCTCGATAGAACCTTTTCCATTGCGCCCATGCTGGATTGGACTGATCGCCATTACCGTTATTTTGCGCGTTTGATGTCGGCTAATGCATTGTTGTATACGGAAATGGTGACGACTGGGGCGATATTGCATGGTCGTGGTGACTACTTGGCATATAACCAAGAAGAACATCCTTTGGCGTTGCAGTTAGGTGGCTCTAATCCTGTCGATTTAGCGCGTTGCGCTAAACTCGCGGCTGAGCGTGGCTACGATGAGGTGAACCTCAATGTGGGTTGTCCTTCCGATCGAGTGCAGAATGGTCGCTTTGGCGCGTGTTTGATGGCTGAACCTGAATTAGTGGCTGAGTGCGTTGATGCCATGAAGCAAGTGGTTGATATTCCTGTGACTGTTAAGACACGTATCGGGATTGATGAACAAGACAGTTATGCGTTTTTAACCCAGTTTATCGATGTGGTCAGTGCAAAAGGCTGTACGGATTTTACTATTCATGCCCGTAAGGCTTGGCTTCAAGGCTTGAGTCCGAAGGAGAATCGCGAGATCCCGCCGCTCGATTATGAGCGTGTATATCAACTCAAGCGCGATTATCCCACGCTCAATATTGGTATTAATGGCGGCGTCACCACACTTGGGCAAGCGCAACTCCATTTGGCGCAGCTTGATGGCGTGATGATGGGGCGTGAGGCCTATCAGAATCCTTATATTCTGGCGCAGGTAGATCAAATTCTATGTGGCAGCCAAAAGGCGGTGATCAGCCGTGAGGATGTGATTGAGGCTATGTTGCCTTATATCGAAGCACATTTGCTGTCGGGTGGGCGACTCAATCATATTACTCGCCATATGATAGGGTTATTCCAAGGCTTACCGGGTGCCCGTGCGTGGCGTCGTTATTTGAGCGAAAATGCCCATAAAAACGGCGCTGGGATAGAAGTGGTAAAGCAGGCCTTTCAGAATATTCAGGCTGAAGTTACAGAGTAATTCCACTCGACTTAAAAGATGGTGAAATTTACTAATTTGAGTAGTATTTTTCACCACTTGTTATTTTCCAATCCATCCCTATATCTCATCTTGTCCACATAAAATTTTTTAAAATGATTAAAATCATAATCTTAAAAATATTTTTATAAGTTGGCACGCAGTTTGTAATACTCCTTTCGTCAAGTTAATTAATCGAAAGGGATGCCATCATGTTTACGTTAACCATTAAAAAATCAGTACAAATGAGTGTGTTATTAGGTGCGTTAGTCGGTAGCGTTGCAGTACACGCAGAAGCCGCGCCAATATCGGATGTTGTCGGAACCATTGAGCAAACGCTAACTACCCAAACACAAGAAATGTTAGTCAGTGCTAAGCGTGAGTTTGTGATGTCATTGCAAGCACAACTTGCTGAAAGTATTTATGACTTCAACAGTCAACTTGGCTTAAGCGCTGAGAATGAAGGTGAGTCGGCAAGCGCCGATGAATATAGCGCTAAGTAGGGGATCTGCTTATGTGGTTTGTAGCACCTTTAATGACTTTGCTACTGTTACCTGTAATTAGTCTTGCGTTGTTTTCAGGCATTATTTGCTGGTTTCAGTGGCATAGTGATAAATAAATTACAATCAATTGAGTCGAGGTTTTAGATGAAACGAGTAAAAGCACGTATGGAGAGCCCAGAGCGATTAGTGTGTGGTGTTGCCGCTGGTATGGCATGGAAATTTGGTTGGTCTTGCTTTTGGACTCGAGTGTTGTGGGCTGGCGCGACGGTATTTATGCCTGGCGTGAGTTTGTTGATTTACTTTGTTTTAGCACTGTTAGTTGATCAATGGAAAAGACCCGTTTAAGTCCGCAGTGATGACTCATATTTGAGGCTTGTCTTGATTGAAAAATTGAAAGAATCATTAAAAAAAATAGGGTGTTAAACCTATCAACAAGAGGGCACTTTGACCCTCATGCGACATGTATGTGCAGACTACTTCTTCAAAAAAGCCTGAAATCTGCTCTTGGCTTCATCACTTTTTAGCCTAGCGCTAAATTGTTCTAATTCTTGATGCATTTGGTGTTGTACACGATTTTTATGCGGACGCATTAATTGACGTGTGATTTGTAGGGCTTGTGGCGGTTGATTTGCCAACTTTTTAGCCTGAGACAATGCATAACTGAGTAGGTCTTCATGGGCCACAATTTCGTTGATCATATTGAGTCTGTGGGCCGTCTCGGCATTAAAACTTTCGCCGAGTAGCAATAGCTCTGCCGCTTTTTGATAACCCACGAGTTCGGGTAACAGTAGGCTAGCCCCCGCTTCTGGCACCAGTGCCAAGTTGACGAAGGGCAGTTGAAACTTCGCCGTGTTATCGGCATATACCAGATCGCAGTGCAGTAGTACGGTTGTGCCAATGCCGACGGCGGCGCCAGAAACCGCGGCAACTAGCGGTTTTTTGAGTTCCAGCAGGCAAAATAAGAAACGTACAGCGGGGTGATTTGGCCCTAAGTCACTATTTTTCAAAAAGTCTGCAACATCATTGCCTGAGGTGAAGCAATTATCTTGGCCATGGAGCATAAAGGCACGAATGTCGTTGTCTGCTTCACCTTCGATCAGGTATTCTGTCAGTTGTTTATACATATTAAGATCAAGTGCATTGCGTTTATCGGGGCGATTAAAGCTGATAATACGCACGCCCTGATCATCCTGAACCTGTATATGACTCATGGGTTGTTTCCTTTACGACGACATTGGGTAGACATGGAGTTTAAGACATTGAAACCAATATTCAAACAGCTGTTTAATTGTCTAGTTTTATCTTGTGCATCATTTTCAGCGTTGGCGAGCGTGATAGTGACCGAAGGTCATGTACGCGCCATGCCTGAGACAGTACCAAATACTGCCGCCTACTTTACGCTTGAAAACCACACAGATAAAGCGGTTCGTCTTATCGGCGTCAGTACTACTGTGGCAAAGGATGCCCAATTACACACTATTATCGAAGACCAAGGCATGGTGAAGATGCGCCATGTTGAAGGTTTTGATATCCCATCCCATGGCACATTAACGTTAACGCCGTCAGGGGATCACGTCATGTTGCTAGGCTTAAAAGCGCCATTGGTGTTAGAGCAGCAAGTTGAACTGCAATTAGAGTTTGACGATGGCGAGAAAATGGCGATTACACTGCCTGTTAGTAAAGAAGCAGAAAACGCCGCAGAGCAAGAGCATCATCACCATCATTAAGGAGTCGCTTGATGCAAATTACATGGAAAAAAGTTACCGTTGTCGGTTTATTTTTAGTATTAATCGGTTATGGCCTGAGTGTGTGGTGGAGTATCGAGCCTGATCCTATCAATCCTCAACAATTGACGGCTACCGATAAAAATGTGGTCGGATACGCAACCACCACTTCGCTGATCCTCACGGTCGAAACATTACTGGATAAGCAAGGCGGTTGGTTATCAAACGATGTGATGCCACCTTCCATCTTTATGGATAACATGCCCGCATTTGAATACGGCGCATTAGAACAAGCCCGCGATTTAGCCTTGATTATGCGTAAAGAGTTTAGTCGCTCGCAGTCACAATCGGCAGCGGATAAAGATTTAGGCGAAGCCCAATCTAAGCTCAATATCGATCACACTAGCTGGTTAGTGCCAAGTGCCGAAAGCGAATACCGCGATGCCATTAAATTGCTGAAGCTGTATCGTGCTCGCATGATGGACCCTAACAATCAAGATGCACAGTTTTATGCCCGCGCCGACAACCTCAATGAATGGTTGAAAGAAGTGCAGAAGCGTCTGGGCAGCATGTCACAACGTTTATCGGCCAGTGTTGGCCAAGAGCGTTTAAATACCGATTTAGCCGGCGATAATGCGGCGCGTCAATCCACACCTAACTTGGCAAGCCATCAGGTGAAAACCAGCTGGTGGAAAATTGATGATGTTTTCTATGAGAGTCGTGGTGCTTCATGGGCCTTGCTGAACTTTATGCGCGCCGTTGAAGTTGATTTTGCCGACGTCTTAAAGAAGAAAAATGCTGAAGTGAGCCTAAGACAGATCATACGTGAACTGGAGGCGACTCAGCAAACTGTCTGGAGCCCTGTTGTGCTTAATGGCAGCGGTTTTGGCTTAGTCGCTAATCATTCATTGGTTATGGCTAACTATGTGTCGCGTGCGAATGCCGCGGTGATTGATTTAACGAACTTGCTATCTCAAGGTTAATTATGAAAAAAACTCTCCTCGCCAGTGCGGTATTAGGATTATGCATGGCCACATCAGCCCAAGCGGCCACTGTGGTCGGTTTCACAATTGGCGGTGACTACTGGCGCGCCGATACTAGCGGTACTTTTGCCGATAGAGGTCAACCACAGCAAACATTTGATTACAGTTCATCGGCTCAAGGTAGCTACTGGATTGCGGTTGAGCATCCATTGCCATTTGTCCCTAATATTAAAATCCGTGAAAATAGCTTAGATCAGAAAGGCAGCATGTCTGGTGCTGATTTCAACTTCAATGGTCATGATTTTAAAGGTAATGTGACTGCTTATACCGATCTGAGCAACACAGATTTCGTGCTGTATTACGAAATATTGGATAACGATATAGTGTCATTGGATCTCGGTGCTGCTTACAAGTTAATGAATGGCTCACTGCGCGTGCAAGACCCTGGTCACCCTGAAGAGAAAGATGTCGATAGCGGCATTGTGATGGGTTATGCCAGTACGCATGTGGGTATGCCTGGCTTAGGTTTATACGGTTTTGCTGATTTGATGCAGGGCGTAAATGAATCAAGCGTTCACGACTATGCGATTGGTTTAGGCTGGCAATTCGATGGTTTGGCCGTCGATACCCGTGTACGTGTAGGCTACCGTGAGTTTTTATTCGACGTGAGTAACTTCTCGGGTGTGAGTGCCGATACTAAATTTAAAGGTTACTTCGCAGGTGTTGAAATCAACTTCTAATCTGTTGATTTAGCGTTTGAGTATAAAAAAACCGCCTATCGGCGGTTTTTTTATCTGACAACTTTATATAGCTGAGAACCGAGAGTGAGATTACTCTGCAATTAAGCCATTGTTGATGGCAATCACGTCATCTTCATTCAATGTGCCCGCTGCTTGCTTCAAGGCAATGACCGAGTTGATGTAGCTATAACGTGCATCTGATAGCTTACGTTTTGAGTCGTACAAGTCACGAGTACGGTTCAATACGTCAACGATAGTACGCGTACCGACTTCGAAACCCGCTTGAGTGGCTTTCAGTGCACTTTCTGATGAAATAACCGATTGCTCATAGGCTTTGATTGAGCTGATAGATGCGCCTACGTTGTTGTAGTTATTACGGACGTTTTTCACTACACCGCGGTAAACTTGTTCAAGTTTTTCACTCGCTTCAACATATTGAAATTGCGCTTGATTAACTTGTGAGCTCACTTTAAAGCCTTCGAAAATCGGAATGCTTAAGTTGACACCGACACTGACGTTATCAAAGTCAGGCTCATTGATATTACCGGTTTTTTGCTCAAGACCTTTGTTGTAACCTGCATTCAAGCTTAAAGAAGGCATGTGGCCTGCTTGATAAAGCTTAATGGTTTCTTGAGCGATATCTTTACCGATACGTTGAGTCATCAAATCGACGCTATTGGTTTCTGCAATCTTTAACCATTCGTTTGACGACGTTGGCGCTGGCGTAACGGCCGAGAAACGGTTGGTATCTAACACGTTAATTGTCTTGTGATCGATGCCAGTGATTTCACGTAAGGCTTCATAGCTATTAGCGAGTGTGTTTTCAGCTAAAATTTCAGTGGCTGAGGCTAAGTCATATTGAGCTTGGGCTTCATGCACATCGGTAATTGCGGTTAAACCCACAGCAAAACGTTGTTTAGTTTGTTCAAGTTGACGTTCGATCGCGCGTTTTTCTGCACCTTGGAACTCGTAGTTGTCTTTCGCCGTTAATACGTTGAAATAGGCTGTAGTGATACGAGTAATCAGGTTTTGTAATGCTGAAGCATAGGCAGAATCAGCTTGAGAAGCGGCTTTCTCAGCAAGGCTTAAACCGACCCAAGCACTGTGATCATAGATAACTTGATTTAATTTCAGGCTACCTACTAGACCGCTTGAATCATCCTTCGGATCATTCCAAGCTTTGTCGTAACCGACGTTTGCACTAATGGTTGGCAACAGCGGAGCACGGTTTTGTTCGATTTGTTCAAACAAACCATTACGCTGGGCTTGGGCTTGCAATACGAGCGGGTCGCTGGTCAGTGCTTGTTGATAAATTTGCAACAAATCATCTGCTTGCACCGCTGAAGCGGAAGCCGCAAGTGTTAATGCTGCGCATAAATTATGGATCTTAAATTTCATTTGCTGTCCTTATTAGACAAAATCCCCCCACGGAGGAATATTTTAACTTCGTTTAGACTAAGTAATGCCTTTACCAAGGCGGTTTGCGCTTCCCGACGCTTCCCGATACAGCTAAAACTTAATGACCTAGAGTCTAAGAACTCTGACACTTTCAAGTCAAATTCGAAGTGTAACAGATTTTATTTTAAAAATGTGCTCAAATTGCCTTGATTATAAGCGCAAATTCAACTTTTAAGGATAGAGTATGAAACCCCCTGTTTTTTCGCAAACGGATATTGAGATCTTAGAAAAAAAATCCCTGTACCAAGGATTTTTCTCAATGGAGGAATACACTTTCAAACATAAATTATTCGCTGGCGGCTGGAGCAAACCTGTCACCCGAGAAGTGTTTGAACGGGGTCATGCCGTGGTCGTTCTGCCCTATGATGCCAGACAAGATAAAGTGGTACTCATCGAACAGGTACGTTTTCCTGCATTAGCAACCACTAAATCTCCTTGGCTTCTCGAGTTGGTCGCGGGTATGATTGCGCCCGAAGAAACGCCTATGGACGTTGCGCACCGCGAATTAATGGAAGAAACCGGCTTAGTTGCTAAGCAAATGCACAGCGTGAATAGTTATCTTGCCAGCCCGGGTGGCAGCACAGAACGCTTCTATTTCTATTGGGCCGATGTCGATTCGAACGACGCCCGTGGATTGCATGGATTAGCTGAAGAGCACGAAGATATTCGATTGCATGTCATGAGCCGCGAGCAAGCTTATAATAGTGTGGTTGCGGGCGAGATCGATAATGCGTCGACCGTCATTGGATTACAATGGTTACAATTAAACTATCAACAACTGGTTTAAGTTGGGATGAATTTGGCTACTTCGAGTCTAAAACAGCGCTATAAACCTAACGTCAGTGACTTTTTAGCACTGTGCGGGCGAAATTATGGTTACATGTTGAAATGGTTACCGTTAGAGATAGCTATCGGTGAGTCATGGCGACTCGAAGGTGAGTTTGGTATATTAGTAGTACGAATTTTAGAAAATACCAAATATACTCAATTAGTTGAGATATCTCGTCCCATCGCAATCAAGGAGTTTGTCAATACTCCCAAGGTGTTAGTGAGAATTTATCACGATGCTAAATTAGCAGAAGTGTTAACTGGTCAACAGATTTACCAATTACGCCCAGTGTATGATTATCCCAATGTCCGTATGTATCAAAGTGATGAAAAGTACCAGGTGAATGCATTCCTGGAAGAGTTATTAAAGATTGGTTACCACCATAGTGTCGTGTGCCAGTCTTAGAATTGGGTATTCAATGTGCTGAAAGAGGCTGTCTCTTACTCCATAGCTGAAGGGGAAAGCGTGCGTATCGTGCAAGTCACAGATCCGCATCTTTTTGCTGATCCTGAAGCTCAGCTATTAGGAGTCAATACTGGCAAGAGTTTTGATGCCGTATTAAATACAATTAGAGCTGTGGACTATCCCGCTCATTTGATGCTTGCCACGGGTGACTTAAGTCAAGACTACTCGGCTGAGTCCTATCAGCAATTCGTGAAAGCCGTCACGCCTGTTGGTTTACCTTGTCATTATCTTCCTGGAAATCATGATGATCCGCGGATCATGTATCTGCATATGCAGGGTGAACAGATTTTTGGACAGCAGCGTATTCTGGCGGGAAACTGGCAAATCCTCATGTTGGATTCAACCGTGCGGGGAAAGCCCGGCGGCAATATGGCCGAGACTCAGTTTGAATTAATTGATGAAGCCATTGCCGCACATCCCGAATGCCACACTTTATTGGTGATGCACCACAATCCCATCGTCGTGAATTGCACTTGGCTGGATCAGCATTGCATGGACAATGGCGCCGAGTTTATCGCGCGAGTGGCAAAGTATCCGCAGGTCAAAGGATTGCTCTGGGGCCATGTGCACCAATGTATCGATACCCACCACAACGGCCCCCATGGCAGCATGCAGCTGATGGCGACGCCTTCCACGTGTATTCAATTTAAGCCGTTATCGCCTTATTTTGCCTTGGATAGCGTCCAACCGGGTTATCGTTTGCTGGAGTTGAAAGCCGATGGTAGCATCAACACTAAAGTGTATCGCGTACCGGGTAACCATTTTTCCCCCGACAACAACTCTAGCGGTTATTAACGCGAATAACCGCAGCCTGAGGAAATATGCTGCTTTATATTCACGGATTTAATAGCTCACCCTTTTCAGATAAAGCTGTGATGACGGCTAAGTACATGGCGCAGCATCACCCGAGTGTGACCTTTCATCAGCCGCAATTGTCTAATACACCCAAGGCTGCCATGACGCTGTTAACCACTTATGTTGAGGCGGCTCTCGATGCCAAAGAGCCATTAGCTTACATAGGCTCATCGTTAGGCGGATATTTTGCCAGCTATTTAGCCGAAACTTATGGCGGCAAAGCTGTGTTAGTCAATCCAGCGGTAAAACCCTTTGAATTGTTTGATGAGTTTATGGGGCCGCAATTTAATCCCTATACTGAACAGCATTATCTTGTCATGCCCGAGCATAAGCGGGAAGTTGCTGAATTTAATACAGCTGTTATCCGCAATCCGGATCGTTTTTTGGTATTATTGCAGACGGGTGATGAAGTGCTTGATTATCGCGAAGCGGTCAATAAGTACCATCACTGCCAATTGCGAATTGAAGCGGGAGGCGATCACAGTTTTGTTGGCTACGAATCGCATCTGCAAACTGTAAGCCAATTTTTACACTTACCTTGACAAACAGACATGCCGAGCCGCAACATGGCCGGATATAACAACCTATAGCGTGCCCTATGACGAATCAATACACCTCTGACGCCATTGAAGTTCTCAACGGACTCGATCCTGTTAAACGCCGTCCAGGTATGTATACCGACACCTCCAGACCGAACCATTTGGGCCAAGAGGTCATAGACAACAGTGTCGATGAAGCATTAGCGGGCCACGCGACCAAAATTGAAGTTGTTCTACATACAGATAACTCCCTTGAAGTCACCGACGATGGCCGTGGTATGCCGGTGGATATCCACCCTGAAGAAGGCATTCCTGGGGTCGAGTTAATTCTGACCAAATTGCATGCCGGCGGTAAATTTTCGAATAAAAACTACCAGTTCTCTGGCGGTTTGCATGGTGTGGGGATTTCAGTCGTTAACGCTCTGTCGCGCCGTGTTGAAGTGACAGTTCGCCGTGATGGCCAAGTGTATGATATCGCATTTGAAAATGGCTTTAAGGTTGAAGAGTTACGCCCAACGGGAACTTGTGGTCGTCGCAATACTGGGACCCGAGTGCATTTTTGGCCCGACGCCAGCTATTTTGATTCTGCTAACTTTTCTAATTCAAAACTGATTTATCTGCTGCGGGCTAAAGCGGTACTGTGCCCTGGTTTACGGATCAAATTCACCAACAAACAGACAAATGAAGTCCATGAATGGTTCTATGAAAGCGGCCTAACTGATTATTTGAAGGCGGCGATTGGCGACAATTTAAGGTTGCCAGATGAGCCGTTTGTCGGCTGTTTTAAGGGCCAGCTAGAAGCCGCTGATTGGGCGATTACTTGGCTGCCAGAAGGCGGTGAATCCATTGGCGAGAGTTATGTTAACTTAATTCCGACTCCGCTCGGTGGTACCCATGTGAATGGTTTCCGCCAAGGCTTATTGGAGTCAATGCGCGAATTTTGTGAGTTCAGAAACTTAATTCCCCGCGGCATTAAACTTTCACCCGAAGACATTTGGGATCGCGCCGCATTTATTTTGTCGGTGAAGATGCAAGAACCGCAGTTTGCTGGCCAAACCAAGGAAAAGCTTTCGAGCCGTCAATGCGCCGCGTTTGTGTCTGGCGTAGTGCGTGATGCTTTTTCACTCTGGTTGAACTCAAATACTGAACTCGCTGAATCATTAGCCGAAATGTGCATTAATAATGCCCAGAGTCGGTTAAAGGCCGCTAAAAAAGTTGCTCGAAAAAAGGTGACTTCAGGGCCTGCACTGCCGGGTAAGCTAACGGACTGTAGTGGCCAAGATCCAATGCGCGGAGAGTTATTCCTCGTGGAAGGGGATTCTGCTGGCGGTAGCGCTAAACAGGCTCGCGATCGTGAGTTTCAAGCCATCATGCCGCTGCGTGGGAAAATCTTAAACACTTGGGAAGTTGATGCTTCCCAAGTATTAGCTTCGCAGGAAGTCCATGATATTTCGGTCGCAATTGGTTGCGATCCCGATAGTAGTGATATTTCAGAACTACGTTATGGCAAGATTTGTATCCTTGCGGATGCCGACTCGGACGGACTGCACATTGCTACCTTGTTATGCGCGCTATTTTTGAAGCATTACCGTATCCTGGTTGAACAGGGTCATGTGTATATTGCCATGCCGCCGTTGTTCCGTATCGATATCGGCAAAGAGGTGTATTACGCCTTAGATGAGGCCGAAAGAGCGGGGATTTTAGATCGCATTGCCGCTGAGAATAAAAAGGGCAAGGTACAAGTCACCCGCTTTAAAGGCTTGGGTGAGATGAACCCTTTACAACTTCGTGAAACAACGATGGATCCGAACACCCGTCGTTTAGTACAGTTGACCATAGATGATATCGAAGAGACTGATGCTTTGATGGATATGTTGCTCGCTAAGAAGCGTTCGCCGGACCGTAAAAACTGGCTTGAAGATAAGGGTGACATGGCTTTACTTTAATGTTGTGCACTATATTGCCGATAACAATAAAACATAGGCATAAAGAAAATTACAATGTTGTGTATTAAAACTAATAATTATAATTGCTTAAAGGTGTTTTCTGCCGGTTTTACGCTCCTAGCGAGTGTAACGTTATTGTTCTGCAATAGCGCCTTTGCGGGGTCCCAATCGATCATGATTACCGTTGCTAAGGGGTTTGGCTTATCGCTATATGCCTCGGATATTGGCGATGCTAAGCAAATGGCGATGGGTGCGAATGGCACTTTATTTGTCGGCTCCCATAAGAGCGGCACTATTCATGCCTTGGTCGATAGCAATCAAGATGGTCGTGTCGATAAGCGTTACGTGATAGCCAAAGGGCTTGAATTACCCGATGCGATTGCATTTCACAATGGCGACTTATATGTCGCCACTGAAAATCAGATCGTGCGCTTTGTTGATATTGAGCAAAGATTGCGCCGCCCGAGTCGACCCAAAGAAATCTACAGTGACTTGCCTTACTCTGAGAAGAAGAGTTCTCGGTCAATTAATTTTGGTCCAGATGGTCGCTTATACGTGTCTATTGGTGCGCCCTGTAACGTCTGTGAAGCGCCAGTGCCTTACAGCAGTATCATAGCGATCAATATCGATACTGGCGCGAGTGAGCAGATAGCGGCTGGTGTGCGTGATGCGAGTGGGTTTGATTGGTCGCCGCTTGACGAAAAATTATGGTTTGCCGATCAAGGCCGTGATTGGATGGGGGATAACTTGCCACCCGATGAGATTAACCGCGTCGATGTGATAGGGAGTCATTATGGCTTCCCTTACTTACATGCCAGTACTGTGGTTGAGCCTGCCTATGAAAAGCCAAAAAATCTAAAAATTACGCTGCCAGTATATGAACTGCCAGCCCATGTTGCACCCACGGGGCTCGCGTTTTATCGCGGCAGTCAATTTCCAAATATTTACCATAATCAGTTGTTTGTCGCCGAAAATGGCTCGTGGAATCGCTCGAGCAAAGTCGGTTATCAAGTGGTTATGCTTAAGATCGAAGATCAAAAAGTGGTGAGTCGTGAAACGGTTGTCAGTTTCCTTGACGGTGAATTTCCCGTCGCTCGTCCCTTTGCGCTGTTATCGGCAGCCGACGGTGCTATGTACATCTCAGATGATTTAAAAGGTAACGTGTATCGCTTGTTCTACAAGGGCGATAGTACTGAAGAACCACAGGAACTAGAAGAAAATGAGTGACGCTATCAAGTTAAGTCTCGATGGGGTAGAGCAAATGCCATTACGGCGCTTTACCGAAGAGGCTTATCTGAACTATTCCATGTACGTCATTATGGACCGAGCCCTGCCACACATTGGTGATGGGCTTAAACCGGTACAGCGTCGAATTATCTATGCGATGAGTGAGTTAGGTTTATCGGCTCAATCTAAGCATAAAAAGTCGGCACGTACGGTCGGTGACGTATTAGGTAAATACCATCCCCACGGCGATAGCGCCTGTTATGAGGCTATGGTATTGATGGCGCAGCCATTCTCCTATCGCTATCCGTTAGTCGATGGTCAAGGTAACTGGGGGGCGCCCGATGACCCTAAGTCATTTGCGGCCATGCGTTACACCGAAGCGCGTTTATCTAAATTCTCAGAAGTGTTGCTCAGCGAGCTGGGACAAGGCACGGTCGAGTGGGGCGCTAACTTTGATGGCACGTTAAAAGAGCCAAAAGTACTGCCGGCACGTTTACCGCATATTTTACTCAATGGCATTACCGGTATTGCCGTGGGCATGGCGACGGATATTCCGCCGCATAACGTCAGGGAATTAGTCTCGGCCTGCGTGGCATTGCTTGATGATCCTAAGCTTGAACTCGAGCAATTGATGGCCTTTGTACCTGGGCCTGATTATCCGACCGAAGCCGAGATCATTACCCCGTCTGCCGATATTGCAAAGATTTATGAATCGGGCCGTGGGTCATTAAGAGCGCGCGCGGTTTACACCGTCGATGGTGGTGAAATAATCATTACTGCGCTGCCGCATCAAGCCAGTAGCGGGAAAATTTTAGAGCAAATCGCCGGTCAAATGCAGGCGAAGAAATTGCCTATGGTGGCCGATTTACGCGATGAGTCGGATCATGAAAACCCTGTGCGGCTGGTGGTCGTGCCGCGCTCAAATCGTGTCGATTGCGATCAGTTAATGGCGCATTTGTTTGCTACCACGGATTTAGAAAAGAGCTTTAGAGTTAACTTAAACGTGTTGGGTCTTGATGGCCGTCCACGGGTTAAAGGGCTAAAAACCTTATTAACTGAGTGGTTAGAGTTCCGCGTTGATACGGTTAAACGTCGTTTGGAATACCGTTTAGATAAAGTCGTGTCGCGGTTACACATACTCGAAGCTTTGATGATCGCTTTCCTCAACATTGATGAAGTGATTGAGATTATTCGTTTTCACGATGAGCCTAAAGCCGAGTTAATGGCCCGTTTCTCACTCAGTGATAAACAAGCTGAATCGATCCTCGAGTTAAAGTTACGTCATTTAGCGAAGTTAGAAGAATTTAAGATCACGGCTGAGCAGAATGAGCTTGAAGCCGAGCGCGAGAAACTCGAGCAGTTATTGGGCTCAGAGCGTCGCTTGAAGACCTTGATCAAGAAAGAATTAATTCAAGATGCCGAAACCTACGGTGATGATCGTCGCTCTCCAATAGTGCTGCGCAACGAGTCTCGCGCCTTAACGGAACAAGAGTTAACGCCGACTGAGGCTGTGACAGTGGTCTTGTCTGAGAAAGGTTGGGTGCGTTGTGCTAAGGGCCATGATATCGATCCATTATCGCTCTCCTATAAGTCTGGCGACCAATATCTGTGTAGCGCCATCGGGCGTAGTAATCAGGCGGCGGTGTTTATTGATTCGTCTGGGCGGGCATTTGCGACCGACAGTCATACTTTACCATCGGCACGCAGCCAAGGTGAGCCTATCACGACTCGCTTCAATATGGCGCCTGGCGAAACCATGCAGCATGTATTGATGGGTGAGGAAGACCAATGTTACCTGTTGGCAACTGACGCGGGTTACGGTTTTATTTGCTCGTACAATGATATGGTGTCGCGCAATAAGGCGGGTAAGGCCTTGCTGAGTTTGCCGACAAACGCTAAGTCATTAACGCCTAAGTTGATTGATCGCACGAAGGAAATGTCGCTCTTAGCGATCACGAACGAAGGTCGGATGTTGCTGTTCTCCCTTGAAGCCTTGCCACAATTATCTAAAGGCAAAGGTAATAAGATTATCGGCATCCCAACTGAAAGAGCTAAGAGTCGAGAAGAGCTAATGACGCACTTACAGTTAGTGCCAAGTGACACGCCTGTCACCTTGTGGGCGGGTAAGCGCAAGCTTACACTTAAGCCTAGCGATCTTGAGCATTATCGTGGTGAACGTGGCCGTCGGGGTGCTAAGTTGCCTAGAGGTTTACAACGTGTCGATAGCGTCGAATTAGGTGACGGTAGCGAGTCATTAGCGATTATCTAATGTTTTGATGGATTAGTTATATACCGAAAGAATTTAATACTTTAACGAAAGTCATCTGAGTTTTTACTAAGGTGACTTTTTAGGACTCGAGCCTCAAGCACTTACTAGATTTAAGACATAAAAAAAACCTACTGTATCGCTACAGTAGGTTTTTTATTATCTCTTAGTTAATTAAGAGATTAGAAGTCGTAGCGTACGCCTACAGAGAATACATTGTCATCTTGTAGATCAATTTTAGTACCGCCATTTAGCTTATAATCACCTGTATACACGGCATATTGACCGTATACCATAGTTGATTTAGCTAAGCGATAATCTGCACCAATGTTCATGTTTTGTATGTTGATATCGGTATCAGTAACACCTGCAACTCCAGCAGCTGTTTTAAAGTTGATACCAGCAATGTTTCTAAAGTAGTTACCAAAACCTGCATTATCAACAACGTATTCGGCTTTCAGATTTACGCCGTTTAGGTCATACGATATGTTAAGTAAGTAAGTGTTACCTTCAACATCACTGTTTATGACGCTTTCAGCGTTTTGGAATAAACCGCCTACTTTGAACTGACCTAGTTTGACTTGTGCTACGCCACGGTATGCATCAACTGCATCAATTCCTTTGTTGTATGCAGCAGCAACATAGTAGTTTTGTTCTTTAAACGCTTTATCACCTAACGTTGCACTGAATGCGTATAAGCTTTCGGTAGTTTTAGCAGTAGTATCATTATCATCGAACAAATAAGTGGCGTTTAATGTTACTAGCTTAGCGATTTTTGGTGAGTAGTAAGAAACACCGTCAGCGCTACGAGTCTGCGCGTTTAGCAAGCGGTCCATATCGGCGTTAGTATTACCGAAAATATCTACACCGCCTTCAGATTGTTTGAATACAGTGTCATTACGACCAACTAACACAGTACCTGCGTTAGTTTTTAAACCTAAATAGGTGTTACGTGCTTTAAATACTTCATTGTTACTTGATACAGTATTTGAAGTGTTTTCTACTTGGAATTCCATTTGGTAGATAACTTCAAAGCCATTCGCGATTTTTTCTGAACCTTTGACACCTAATAGAGAAAAGTTGTTTTCTAAATAAGTACCTGCATTATTTTCATCGGCATAGTTTGATTCAACGCCGCTAGTTCCTGATTGTAGAGTGGCACCTGTATCAGTATGGGTTACAGCAAGCTCTAAACGACCATAGAAGTCTGGGCCTTCGGCTAGCGCACCGAATGAAGCTAATGCCAATACTGATGCAACTGATGCAGAGATGAATGTCTTTTTCATGTTTTGTGCTCCCTCGAACCTAAGTTCTTTTCCATTTTTCATGGTTTTTGTGTGATTTAACGCATTTATTACTGAGTTCAGTAATAAAGTTGCAGCCGATTTTTACAGTTTTACGACTCGTAGGCTGTGGTGCAGATCATGTTTTTGGCTCTCCTTGTCCGTATTCGGGCTATTTCTAGGATATTTCCTTATACCTTGACTGCAAATTTACCTGAAAGGTGCAAAACTGTATTTTTCACTTACTACTTAAGTGGTAGGTAAGGCGGATTGCCTTAGACAGTGGGTCGGCGAGGGTAACTGTAGCATATACTAATACTGTAGCAAGTCTGTCATATCGGCTATGGATATGTGTTTGGGGACGATATCTAAGCAGAAAAAGCGGCCGAAGCCGCTTTTTTATCAAGAAATAACCTTGTGGTTAGTTTATTAATCTATTTAAAAATCAACGCGTAAACCAACAGTAAAGATGTTGTCATTAAGGTCTTGCTTCATATCGGCCAACATAAGATCACCATCGAAGCGCGTGTAGTGACCATAGACCATAGTCTTAGTGCTCAGACGGTAATCCGCACCCACACTGAACTGTTGCAGGTCGACATCGCGAACCTGTTCCAAACCGCTGTTGTTTTGGTCACCGACATAACGGCTCACGTATTTACCTAAACCTGAGTCATCTTTGCCGTACATCATCTTCAATTTTAAGTCGCCAATTAAGTAAGCCGCGTTGACGAAGTAGGTATCACCTGAGAGATTGGCAAACTTATCATCCACATGTTCACTGTGTTGATATAAGGCACCTAAGATCACGTCACCGAATTTAGCTTGGGCAACACCACGGTAGGCTTCGACATTATCAATACCATCACTATAGGCGGCAGCGACGTAGTAGTTTTGTGCTTTAAAGGCTTTATCCCCTAAGGTGGCGCTCAGAGCATACATGTGATCTTTGCTGTACACCTCGTCGCCATTGCTATCCACTTGATCATAGTTATCGCTCATCAGATAGGTGGCATTAAGCGTCACCAGATCGGCAATTTTAGGTGAATAGTAAGAAATGCCATCGGCGGAGCGAGTTTGGCCTGCAACCAGCAAGTCGATATCGGCGTTGGTGTTGCCGAAGAGATCGAAGCTACCTTCAGCTGATTTAAATACTGTGTCGTTACGGCCCACTAAAGCAGTACCAGCCGCACTTCTGATACCAAGGAAAGTATTACGGGCATTGAACGTCTTGTTTGAGTTATCAAAGTTTTCGACGCCAAATTCCATTTGATAAATGATGTCAAAATAGGGGCTTACAGCTTCAGAACCTTTTACGCCTAACCATGAGAAGTTGTTTTCAAGAACAGTGCCGTCCTTTTGGTTCTGAGTTGCGTAACCTGTGTCTGAGTTGGTAATAGCAAGATCAGCATGACCATAGAATTCAGGGCCATCGGCGAGTGCTGTGAATGAATAGAGTGTGAGGCTAGAAATAATAGCCGTAGTCAGCAGAGTCTTTTTCATCTTCATTTTCCTGTGCTTATCGCTGTTATATGCATGGATAACTTAAGTATCTATGCATGCTGTTGAGCTTTTGTGTGGCAAAGTCTGCACAGACTGTCAGCAATAAAGTGTGATCTGGATCAAGTTCTATATAAAGAGTGGTTTATTCAACATATTGTTTTACAAGTGAAATACAGGTTTTCATTATGTTGATTACCGAGTTGTTCGGTCATGCATTATGAGTCTTTGCATTTATTACGCTTGCTTGGCAATCGTATCTCTTTGCATCTGGCGTTATGTGTCTGCGGATCTGATTTCGATTTATGTCCAGATCGTTTAGAATCCACCGCACATTTCTGGTGTTGCTACTAAGCTGCCCCTGTTGGCATCCATTCGATGCTAGGGCAAGCGCTCCTGCTGTTATTGGGTAATATAAGGTAAGTATTTATGACTGAGGCCTATCTAAATCGATTTGGCGGAATTGGCCGTTTGTATGGACAAAAGGCTCTGGCTAAATTTGCCACATCCCACGTGGTGGTGATTGGTATTGGTGGCGTAGGTACTTGGGCGGCAGAGGCCTTAGCGCGAAGCGGCATCGGACAGATAAGCTTGATGGATTTAGACGATATCTGTGTCACTAACACTAACCGTCAAATTCACGCGCTCAGTTCCACTATCGGCAGCTCTAAAGTCGCTGTGATGGCGCAGCGGATCCGTGAAATTAATCCTGATTGCCAAGTGAATGAAATTGAAGATTTTATTACATTGGATAATCTAGGCGAGTATTTGCTCGGGGCGAAAGAGGGTGGCAATATTGATTATGTTATTGACTGTATTGATGCCGTTAAGCAAAAGGCTGCGTTAATTGCCTGGTGTAAACGTCAGAAAATCAAAATTGTTACTGTCGGCGGTGCGGGTGGGCAGACAGATCCGACTCAAATTCAGTTAACTGATCTCGCTAAAACCTACCAAGATCCTTTGTTAGCCAAAGTGCGCAATATTTTGCGCCGCGAATATAACTTCTCTAAAAATGTGCAACGCCGATTTGCGATAGATGCGGTTTTTTCCAGTGAGCAGTTAGTTTATCCGCAAGCCGATGGCTCTGTTTGTGGTACTAAAGCGGCAGCTGATGGCAGCATGAGAATGGATTGTGCGTCAGGTTTTGGCGCTGTCACTATGGTCACTGGGACATTTGGCTTCGTGGCGGCAAGTCGAGTATTAGCGCGCTTAGCGCTGCAAGCTCAAGAAACGCTTTAAAGGGTTAACGTTTTTCTACTGATGATTTCACCGCTCGTATGAGCGGTGAGTATCACTGCAATATTGTGTCATTCCACTGCGTTATATCTAGATATAGAAATCTTGTTGGCCATTTAGGACCGTAGGCTCGCATTGAGTGTACGGAAATTTGATATCAAATTGCGGGCCGCCAAGTTTTGAGTCTGCGCGATAACTCATAGTGCCTTTCAACAGCGTCGCGGCATTAAAGGCCGCTGATAATCCTAAGCCCGTGCCGCCTTTATTCCGATTCGTAGTGAAAAATGGCTCGAACATGTGTTCTGCGACATCGGCTGGAATTTCTAAGCCATTATTTTGAATGCTAATTAAAATCGACTCTTCGTCCACAGTGGCGCTGATGTGGATGAGATTATCTTCACGTCCTTGGAAAGCATGGGTAAAGGCGTTCGACAGAATATTGCTGACGATTTGATTTAATAAACTGATATTGGTTTGAATATTGAGTGTGGGTTCTACGCTGATTTCAGTGACGGCGTTGACATGCGGATGCATAATTAATGTCGACTCTAAAATCTCGTGGAGTTGCTGACTTAAGTTACAAGGTTGGTGTTCTTCATGACTGCGATCGATGGCGATCGTTTTGAATTTTTGGATCAAACTACTAGCTTTGGTGATATTGCGGACAATGAGTTCACAGCTTTCTTGATACTCATTAAGGATCTCATTGATTTCATCTAAGGTGGCTTGGTCGCTGTGGATCAGGTCGATCAGTTCTTCAATATGGCTGAGCTGCGCACTCGCCGCCGTCAAACAAATGCCAATCGGGGTGTTTATCTCGTGGGCAACCCCTGACACCAGTCCACCCAAGGCCGCCATTTTTTCTTGCTCAACTAACACCTGCTGCGCCCGTTTTAGCGCACTAAGGGATTGCTCTAACTCTATGGTTCTTTCTTTAACTTGTCTGGCGAGTTCTTCTTTATAGCTACGTTCGAGCTTGAGTAGCCGCTCTCTGTCTTCCAGGGCCGTTTGCAGTTCAGTCTTAGATTTCTTTAAGGCGCCAAAGGAGCTTCTCAGTTGCACTTGCATGCTGTTGATGGAGTCGGCGACTTGTTTAAACTCATCAATTTTTTCTTGGCGGGCAAATTGCAGTGGCTCGTATTCTTGATCGAGGTCGATATTTTTACAGTATTGGCTGAGTTTATCTAAGTGTTTGGTGATATTGAACCATACTAAAAATAGAATAAATCCAGCAACTAAGAAGGTTTTTATTCCGTTAGAGAGCAAAATGATAATGGCTTTATCATACAAGCGCTGATAGATAGCATCGACATCGACTTGTATTTCGAGTGTGCCGACATTAATACTCTCGGTTGGGGATTTGTAGACTAAAGGAAAGGTTTTATCTAAGGAGTGTTCTTGCTTTTGCACGCCCGCATTCCACGCTTGGCCGCTGTCATCTTTAATCGAAATGTAGTTAATATCGGGCAGCTGAATTAAGCCATTGAGCTGAGTGTTAATGAGCCGCTCGTCAATCACCCAAATACTGGCGGCGAGCACATCTAAGTTCACCTTTTCCATATTGGAAAACACTCTGTCGATACGCACAACGTCATTGCGATAATCACTGATCAACTGATAGGCAGTGGTGATTAAGGTGATAACAGAGCTAAAAAGTACAATAGACAAGGTAAGGTGCCTGCCTATGGGACTTTTGATAAGTTGGCTAAAGAATGTCAGCATCTTAAATTTTCTTTATGCAATAGCGGCTTGAGATGCTTATAAGCATAGACCTACAGATCCAGAAAGTGCATTTTCTTGCGAATAAAATCAACGAAATATCTCTTCATTTATGGCATTAAATTTGCTTATTAGCCGATAAGTTCAATTTTTTGTCACTGGGATAGCACTATGTTTAAACTCAAGCTGGATTCAGTTAAGTTTGTTAGTCCAAAGAAAATGATGTTCAGAGTCATGCTGTGGCTAATGGTGAGTTGTACTGTCTTACTCCTTATTCCCCCGAACGTGTTGGCAGTGCTGGCGCTCGATAAATTTGTGCCGGAACATGCGCAGTTTGTTGGATTAGGCCTGATCATATCTATCGCCTATTTTTTGAGCCAGTTGATTAACTTAGGCTTAGATGAATCAATTCGTCATTTAAGTGATAAGCGCGTTATTGAGACGATTGAAGCTAAAGTGAACCTGCTTGATCCCGCAGAGCGAGCGTTAGTCAGAGAGTTCTTTCTTCAGGGCGCCACAATTTTGACTCTGCCGCAAAATGAAACCGCAGTGAAAAGTTTATTGAATGCCTGCATCTTAGAAAAGCTAGGTAACGAGCGCCATTATGCGATTCAGGGACCGACAGCCGATTATAAGATTGCCATGAAAGCCCGCATGTATCTCAACCGCGATGTGCTGCGTTTGCCTGCGGGTGAGCCGAGCCAAGAAGAGATGCAGTCGTTGATTAAAGCGCGTCCGCAATTTTTAAATGGTCTAGTACAAAACAGAAAACACGCTGCATAGGCGTGTTTTGTCTCGCTCGGATGAGTGCTGGCTTTAGATGAGTTGCAGTATTCTGAAAAGCGAGACAACAAAAAATGGGGGTGATAAAAACCCCCTAGATTTTGCATTTATACAAGAACATGAAGAACAACTGGAGCAAAAACTATTGTTTCGGTGCCGACTTCACAATGAACATCCAAGTGATATAAGACACTATCCCTATTGTGCTAAAGATAACGATCATTGAAAGTAAGCCTATGGGGTTACCAAACATTAGATCTAACCAAAATGCCATGACTGAAATCCTCTTTCCTGTGAAGTCCTCTCTAAATTAGCGGTATTCGATAGCTAAAATACTGATCTTGATCAATAAAGAATCGACATAGGAATACAAAGTCATAACCCTTAGTTAACTCTGTGATCTTGGTCATATTCCTGTGGGTCTTTAACTGGGATGAGTTCAAATAATTTAGCTTTGTTTGTTCTTCAGTTAGCGTCTAGGATTAATCTACTTAACCAGATCGATATTTTGTTATCGCACCATGCTATTTATTTGTTCTTGTTTTTTTAGATGAATGTTGTGATATCAGTTTTTTAAAGGAGTAAAAGATGGATTCTAATAAAAGTCGCAAGGATTCAATGGGATATAATTCTATCTTTGCGCCACTGCTGTTGCTGATTTATCCACTCTATTGTTTAGTGATCACAGGGCACTTTGTCGCCATCCTGTGTTTAAGCGCGCTCGCCGGCATTTTAATGTTCAACATCAATAAATTAATTCGCAATTTAAGACAGCTTGAACGTGCCGCCCATCATTTAGGCGAGGGAGATTTAAGCTATCAATTAGAAGAGAAAGATGCGGGCGTGTTCATTAAGGTCGTGCATAGTATCAACCGCATGGGCGAGGATGTCAGCCGCACGATTTTATCTTTGTCTGATACCTGCGAAGGGATGAAAAAAGTGGCCTCGGATATCAAGGTCATCAGTGAGCAGGCAAAACAAGGCGTGTTAGAGCAAGAACATCAAACGGAACTGGCCGCCAGTGCGATGACGCAAATGGTTTCAAGCGTGCAAGCAGTATCGCAAAATGCCGTGAGTGCGGCCAAGGCTGCCGATATTGCCCAAAGTTCTGCCAAGCATGGCGACCAAATCATGAATGGCATAGTGACTAAAATTGGCGCTATGTCAGCACAGATCCATGACACTCGAACTGTAATTGAACACTTGGCCGCCGACAGCAACAATATCAGTAGCATTATCGAAACGATTTCACAGGTGGCTGAGCAAACCAACTTGCTTGCCTTAAACGCCGCCATTGAAAGTGCGAGAGCCGGTGAACATGGCCGCGGCTTTGCCGTTGTCGCCGATGAAGTGCGTAATCTTGCGAAACGGACATCTGAAGCCACGGTTGAAATCCAACAACAAATCGCAGCATTACAAAAAGGTGCACAACATGGCGTTGAAGTCATGTTGAAAAACGTGGTCATTGCCGACGAAACCGCTGAGATGGTCAATCAAGCCCACAGCGCGCTCGGACAAATCGTCACGCAGGTAGAGACCATTACCGATATGTCCCATCAAATCGCCACGGCATCGGGGCAACAACACACTGTTGCTGAAGAAATTAATAAAAATATCACTGTGATGGCAGAGCTCGCCCTAAGTAATGCGTCCCACACCAACAACACTAACTTATCGAGTTTGAAAGTGTATAACATGTCGCAGGAAATCGGCTCCTTGCAGCACCGATTCCATGTGAATGCGGCATTCTTTAACTCGAGTCAGGCACAAAATAAACTGTTTGTGAAATGGGGGCCTGAGTTAGACATAGGAATGCCAGAGATCAATCGTCAACATCAACGATTAGTGTCGCTGATCAATGAACTGCATCGCACATTAAACGAAGAGTATGGACTCGAAGCCATCAAACGTATCGTGCAAGGGCTGGTGGATTACACCGCCAATCACTTTGCCTATGAAGAAGAGCTCTTTGCCCGTTTTGGCTACCCACAAACCGACAGTCATAAGGAAAAGCACGGCAAGTTAGTCGGGCAAGTACTTGATTTTCAAAAGCGGGTTGTAAAAGGGGAAGATGTTGCCGACGAATTAATGACTTTCTTGAAGGCTTGGTTGGTTAACCATATCCAAAAAAGTGATAAAGAATATACCGCCTTTTTGTTATCCCATGGCGCAGAATAACCCCAAGAGCATGATTTTTGAGCGGTTAAATGCAATTTGTATTAAAGTCGCGGCAAAAGACTTGCCATTGTCATGGGCAAAGGTATAATTCCCAGCACTTAGAGACAGCCAGTAGTTTTGATTGCTTCTAAGTGCATATTTGATATGCCAGTGTGGTGAAATCGGTAGACACACGGGATTCAAAAGTCACAGTGTCTACGGTTTAGTGTCACTAAGCTGATGATATAAATAGTTATTTTTAAAAAGTTCACTTGCAAAGATTTGCAAAGTTTTATAGATTGAAGATTATGCCAGTGTGGTGAAATCGGTAGACACACGGGATTCAAAATCCCGCGCCCTTAAAAGCGTGCCAGTTCGAGTCTGGCCACTGGTACCACTTCAAAGCCGACCTTAGTGTCGGTTTTTTTGTATCTAAAATTCAGTCATGTTAGATACTTACCAACTCGCTACTTTGCTAGAGTTCATCATTCACCTTCCAGCAAAGCACCACACTGGGCATGCTTGCCTAGGTCAAATCTTTAATGGTGGTTGTTTTTCCATTTTCCATCACCGACTTAATCCCGTTATCTCTCGCAGCAGTGCTCGAATACATTTGGCTAGTGCCAATGATTTGATGGTTGGCTGCTTTGAGGTTGAAATACGGCTTCTCGTTTTTTGCTACTTCTTTGGCATATCGGGCTTCGATTGGGGAGTTGGTTTGCACGGATTCAATACCGTTCAACGCACCACTCTTACCTGTGTAAAGTTCGCTGGTGAGAATGACTTCTCCATTTCCCGCCTTTAATACAAACTTAAATTGCTCATTACTGCTTTTACTTAATTCATACCATCCTGACATGGGGTTGCTCCTTATTCTTTAGCGCAAGCAAGGAAGACATTTCCTGCTTGAGCATCAGTGTAGTCGATTTCATTTTATTTGAGATGTGACTTTTGCGGTGGTTTTGAGTGTTTTGAGGGTTAATCTGCCGACACACTGACATTAAAAACGCCTAACTCTTGCCAGTAGCACAGGAAGTTTTGCTCCCATATCGGGTAAAACTCTATTGCTGCTTCAATGACTAATAGGCCGCTAATGCTTTGAAATACGCCGCTGCTAAAGTCAAAGTCCAGTTCTTTAACCAACTCCCATTGTCCCATTTGGCCGACATAGCAAAAGTCGGTGATGTAGCATAACTGCCATTGCTCGGCGTGTTTCTCTAGCCTTATCTCCACAGGATGAAAGCCACCCCGTTGGGGGCTGTAATCTGGATCACGAAAGTTAATCGTCACGGCATTGTCGGCTTGGTTAGTGATAAACGGGATTAATGCCAATAGCAGTCTGTCAGAGACAGGCAATGCCAACTCTTTGTTGATGGTATTCATTGTGTGTCCTTAGTCGGTGTTAGAACAAATCGCTGTGGGTTTCGCGAAGGCTGGTAAAGCGGTTAAGGCCAATAATCACATGGTCGAGGACATTGATATCCAGCACTTTGGCGCACTCAATGACTTTACGGGTGAATTGGATATCGCTAGTGCTTGGTGTTGGATCGCCTGAAGGATGGTTATGAACAAGGATAACGCTGGGCATATTGAGAATAACTGCCGTGCGTAACACTTCGACGGGTCGCATACTGATACCGTTCACTGAACCTGTCGCCACGACTTCTACGCAATTAATGGTGTGCTGGGTTGTCAGGTTTGCCACGATAAACATTTCTTTGGTTTCATGCTTTAGGTAGTCAAATACCTGCGCGGTATCTTCAGGCCGTGTGATGGCTTGCTCGGCTAAGGCGCACTGGGTTTCTTTGAACTGATATTTGACATTGATTTCACGGATAATCGCCATGGTCTATCCCTATTGGTGCTAAAGACTTAGGAGCGAAAGGGCTTCCTTCTGCTCCTGATAGTGTGTGCATTACTTGGTGGTTTTGGCTGGGGTATCGCTCTTAGCCTCACTCTTTGGTTCTGTGCTGGCCTCAGCACTAGCCTTAGCTTTCTTGGTCGGGAACTTGGCGGCCTTGAGGATGAACTCATCTAGTTCACCTTTCTCCACAGCATCGATAATCAGCTTGATGGTGTCAGGTAGCAGGGTTTTATCACCGACATCAATGGCGGGTTTATCCTTTACCAGTTCGATAGGCTTAATCCCGATACGGACTTCGAAGTAATAGTGACCTTCACTGTCGTAGTACCATGGGCGCACTGTGATACGGCGGCGCACCTTCTTACGCTCTCCCGTCTCTGGGTCTTTGACACTTTTCTCGCGGTAGGCTTCAAACTCGCTGCCTTGGATAAAGCATTCGGCCATATCCAATTGCTGCTTCAGCTTGTCAACCAAGCGGGTTCTTTTGCCGATGATAGGTGGCTTAACGGCGATTTCAGGGCGAGCGATAACCTTGAGCGAACTCAATAATGTTGTCATGGGGTGTTCCTTTTCGTGGTTTAGTGGGTTGTGTTGCTGGGGTTAGTTGATAAAGCCAATGCGGCGCGTGGCTTGTTTACGGTTGTTTTCTTGGGTTAACAGGGTAATAGCGGTGGCTCTGTGGTTGTGGTTAGGTTGAAATAACATGCGCCTTGCTACGATAGCGAAGTCACCGGGCGTTAATTGTTGTAGTGCGTGAAGTTGGTCTGCTTCGGTTTGGTTTAACTTAGTGATACCCAATACTTGCTTATACAAGGTCTGGCGCTGTTGCTCCGTTAGATAGTCACAGGTCAGTTTGAAGTCAAAGCGGCGCATCACTGCGCTATCGATTGCGCTGAGTGCGTTAGTCGCTGCAAAGACGGGCATGGTGTTGCATTCAAGCTGTGACAGCAGTTCGTTGATGAGCTGCACTTCATACTGCGCTTGAGCGCTCTCACGCTGACTGAGCAAGCTATCGACTTCATCAAAGAGCATTAGCTTCTTTGTTCTGTGCGCTTCTCTAAACAGCGCTGCAATGTTCTGCTCGCTCTCACCGACATACTTACTGAGTACATCAGAGCACTTGATGTGCATGATATCCATACCGTGGGTTTCAGCTAAGTGATGTACCCAGCCTGTTTTACCTGTACCTGGGGGGCCATTGAGTAACACTCTGACAGGGAGGCTGTTGGCTATCGCGGTGTCGATATCACTGATAATCGTATGTGCATCTTGTCCGTCGATGGCGTTAAGGTTCAAGCAACTCGGGTCAAAGCTGAGCTGGCCTTGATATTTAGCCGCTGGCGGCTCTTCACCACAGGCTTCAAGAGTGGCATCAATAACATCCAATACCACAACTTCAGCCTCATCCCCCGTTAAGGCTAAGGTACTTGCCACATGGGCGGCGTTCGCAATATAAGCCGGAGCAGCATTAGATTTACTGGCTAACACCAACCGAAACGCATCCGACACCTTAAGCGATTTGAGCATGGTTTTACTCATGGCAAAGCTAAAGGCTTCATCGGGCACAGGGATTTCCATCACTAACTTAAAGCGCCGTATGTAGCTTGGTTCCAGTTGCGATACATGGTTGGTAATCCAAATAGCAGGTACAGGATTGGTTTCCAGTAAGCGCATTAAGCCTTCTTTAGAGTAATGCTCATCGGCATGCTTAAACACGCTTTCGCATTCATCAACCAATAACAGGCTTTCATCTGAGCCATCGAGCAAGCTTTGCAGTAGATTAAGGTAGGTTAAGCGTTGGCTAGTCGGCTCTTTACTTAAGAACTCCTCAGTCACTTTACCATCCTCAAACTGCACACTTTGTACTTCCACTAAGCTGCGCCGCAGTGCCTTTGCCAAGGTGCGAGATAGCTCGGTCTTGCCTGTTCCCGCTGCCCCATAGAGTAAAATGTTAACGCCTTTAAGCCGCTGAGTCATGGCAGCCCTTAGATAGCGATACACTAAATCGGCATTCACATGCTCAAATTGTTTAAGCTTGAACTGTGCAGTAGGGCTGTGTTTGATAATCGGCGCGAGCAAGGATTCACGGCGAGTGAGCTTTTCAGTCACCAGCAATACCCTAAACGGCTCCGGTATTCTCAACAAATGCGGTAGGAGTAATGCTGCTCCCTCAATAAAGCGATTACGGGCTAAAGGTTCTAGCTGCTCATGGATATCATCACTGTTGAGTCCCGTTTCTTGCTCTAACCAATGAATGAGAATATCCGTATCATGGTCAGCTAGCAGGTTAAGCAACTCTTTGAGTCCCGCATTGGCATTGAGCACGATGATGAGCACCATCATGGGTTTCATCGCGGCATCTAGCTTAAACAGTTCACACAGAAACCGCGCATTGTGCTGCACCGTTTCTGCCATTACAGGGTAATTATCCTTTAGCGGAAACAGCGCTAGGGTGCTGTCGATATCATGGTTAATGCCATGTTGCAGCTTGATACCTACTAACGAGTTAATCGCATAGGACGGCATATATTCAAAGCCATAATTGACGGCTGACAGCAATAAGTCTTCGGCGATTTGAGTCGCAAGGCAATAACAATGCTTAGCGTGTTTAGCGATGGGTTTGACGTTTATCATCGACTGCCGCGCCCCCGTTTAATAGGCTTTTCAGGCGGAATGTAATCCAGCATCGCAGCGGCTTGCTTCATAAACGCATGGTCACGTTTATCGTAAATGGTAGTGGTACTGATATCGGCGTGTCCTGCCATTTGGCGCACGGTATTGATATCCACATTTTGCTCAAGCAAGCGAGTAATAAAGGTACGGCGTAAATCATGGGGTGATACGTTATCCACTCCTAGCTCATACAAGGTATCTTTAACTAACCGATATAAAGCCGTTGGGGTGGTTGGCTCGGTTAGCTTAAGCTTGCCTGTCAGTGTCGACTTACACACTAAATAACCCTGCTGGCGCTGACGTAACTTAAGCCATGCCAACAGATTTTTCTCTACCCATTCAGGTAAGAACAAGGTGCGACTCTTGTTACCTTTACCCACTGCTACCGTCAGGGTATGCAAGTTGGCATCATAGTCACTCAGCATCAACGCCGATAACTCACTGCGGCGCAATCCAGTACCCAAGAACAGGCTGAATATCACCAGATTACGGGTAGCAAAGGTGCCTTTTTGCGTTTTGCAGTAATCCAATACCGCGGTCACTTGCTCGGTGCTTAACGGCGTACCTTGATGCTCACCGTGCTTCACTTGATTTATGGTCTGCAAGTTAGCGACCTGCGATAAATCGGCTTTGTTCATCAAGGCTGCCACTTTGACGATATTCTTAATCGCTATCATGGCGCGGTTAATAGAACGCGCTGACCACTGCGCATGGGTCATCATTGCGCGTATTTGCAGCGCTTGTTGATAGTCAATCTGACACAGCTTGTCATCGAGACAGTCTTCTTGCCACTGCATGAGTCGCGCAATACTGCGCATTTGTGAGCTGATTGAACGCTGACTATTAATAGACAGGCGGCTCAAATACAGCGCATAAGGGGTCGCTGTAGTCATAGAGAACTCCAGTAAGTGTATTAAATTGAATTGTGTTTAGAGGGTTGAACTAGAAGGGAAAAGTGATACTAGAAACACGTTCATAATATCACTTTGAGGACTAAATTTCAGCCACTGTTTTTGACACGGTTGGGATATATAAAAGGGGCCGTTAAGTTTGTATCTATTTATCAAACTCAAGATCAAGTTCGATTTCATCATATCCTAGCTTGCTTTCAAGTTTTTTAATCTTATTCTTTAGTGATTCTATTTCAGATTTAAGTTCATCAATCTTTTCATTTCTGACATTTTTCTTTATTGACTGCAACTTTCCGAAGCTTGAGATTTTACGGTCGTCTAGCTCTTTCAATATAGCGTGTATGATTTTGCTGGTTTGACCTTGGTAACCATCATCTTTGTTAGTTAGTTTATCTTTTGAATTACGTTCTGATGTGGAAGAGTTGAACTTATCAAGCTGATTTAATATTGACTTCATCTCCGATTCATTATGAACCCCAAAAGAATATAAAAGTTTAAATATTCTATTGAAAACCTCGTTGTCACTTATGTTTCTTTGTTTTTTTGTTTCCTTGGTTAATTCAATGAATCTAAGTATTTTATTATATGTGTTATTTTCTATGTAAAATTTAGACCTATTTTCATCTTTAGATTTTTGCTTTATTTTTTTAGTCCACGCCAACCAGTGCTTGCCTAAGTTGTCTTTGTGTAAATTAAGGGTGTTTGTTAATTCTTGTTTAGTGGTATTTTTGGGTTCGCTTATTAACTTTGAAATTGTTGTTTCAATATTTTTATATGATTTGTGTTTCTTTCCAATTATATTTAATAGGTTTTCACCATAAAATGTCCATTCTTCTATTGTTCGATCTTGGCGTTTTCTACCCACAATGCAGCATCCTTATTTACTATTATGCTGAACCAGTATGGTAGTTATTTTAACCTAAAAGTATCATCTGTCCACCTGTAAATATTTTTCATGTCCACGCTTAAAAATATAGTCTGTCCACGCTAAATTATTGTCGTGCAAATGTTGCTGCTACTCGATTTTATAGCAAAAAAACGTGCAGTTTATCTAAAAGGCGAAGATATCATCTGTAAAACTAAAGGATTAATCAATCCTTAGTGTAGAACGATACTTAGGTAACATGGATGAGCTATCTTGCTCTAATCGTGTATGGCTCTCTTTCGTCATTATACATTTCTAATGTGCAGTGATAACCGCTTTGTAGTGAGATAAAAAGCAGTGGTTATCATGCTTAGATAGAGGTAGTATCGGTTAGATAAATGCTCTTAAATGTCAGATCAATATTCAATTATATAGGTATTAGAGAATGAGTAGTTCTAAGCTATCTAAGAGTAATTCTAAGTCACCTATTATCAAGTCCAAGGGTACTGCATTCTTTCGTAATATCGTTCCGAGTAAAATTTTTAATGTATCACGTAATGCTAAATACCCATTGGTTCAGCCAGAACTTAATCGTAAAATAGCTGAAAAAACTAATCCTAAAACTTTAAACTATACAACTAATATCGCTAAGATCATGAGTGTGCTGCGAGATAGAGAAATAGTTGAGTACCAACACAGTCTCATTAAAGCAGCAATCAATAACATCAGCGAAGATACAGTTGATGTTGACTATATACGCATAGGGTTATCTCTGACATCAACAGATATAGATAAACTTCTAGATAAAGATAGTGGTATAACTTGTGTTAAAACTATTGATAGAAACGCTAGATTAATAGTAAAAAATCATAAGGTTGGTAATGCGAATAAAGGCTTCAAACGAGGCGATAAACGCCCGTTTTTTACATCTAGATTTGAATTGTTTGCTGATAATGATGACTATAGATTTATTAATGTGTTTCTAGCTAATCCTGACCATGATCGTAATAATGAACGGGCTTTAGTTTATAACTGTGAAATAGAGTTTATTCCAACTCGTGTTAGTCTACCTTTAATATCATTCATGCTTTACCAATTTCAATCGGTATTAGGGCCCCGCCGTTATAAGCAATTACTTGATAATGCCTTGTTATTAGAACTTCATACAGGATATATCATGTATGGAGTATCTCAGTTATTCGCTTTTATGAAAACGAGTAATAATAGGGTATCTAAAGGTGAATGTTTCCCTAAGTATAAAAGTTGGGCTACAGAAACTACTTATATAGGTGACAGATATAGCCACCATCTGATTGGCTATGACAAGACACTTAAAGAAAACAAGAAGTTTATAGAGCTTGCAATTAAGGGGCTCGCAGGGTCATTTGAGCGCGCCGCAGGTGAGCTAGATGGCGTTGCTGAGTGGTTCCCTTCTCAGGCGTGTAGCTACCGTCTAGAGTCCCGTGAAAGGCTTGATACTAATCCTATTAGTAAACTAGGTACGTATTCCGTTAAGTCCTTACTCGGTAATGTTCGATTGTTAAATCCTCGGTATCTTGAAGAGTTAACGGATACAGAATTAAAGAGATTAGTTAAAGATAAATCGATAGATCCGTTATCGGCTAAATGGAGCGCTATATTTCGTAGGACAAAAGGTAAAAAACTTTATTATTCTTTTGATACCTCCCTACTCAATACAGCATTCAATGGACGCTGGCAGGCACTGTTAAAGGCTATTCAGAGCCCCACCAAGAAGCTTGAAGTTAAGCCTAAGAGGAACTATCAAAAATCGGTAACAAAAGCCCGTGAGAGACTTAAAAAAATTATTAAAAAGCAGCTATTGAACTGTGATTCTGTTAATAAAATAGTTAAGTCTAAGAAACCTGCTATCTACGTTGAGGGTTGCCCCGGAGCGGGCAAAACACGTCTGATTATTGAGCGCGTTAGACATTTGTTAGAAAAAGGAATCAAGCCTAGTGCTATTTGTGTACTTGCCTTTACTAATAAGGCAGCTGATGAGTTTAGATCCCGCCTAAATGCTCAAAAGCTGTATTCAGATGATATGGTTGTCAGCACGTTTAGCAGTTGGTGTAACAGTTCTCTAGACAAAGACAAAAAGCTCAAGGTTCTGAGTTCGGGTGAGGTGTTGAATGCGATAAAGTCACTTATTGACGAAAACAGTGAAATAGTCAAAAAATATGATGAGTACGAAATAGCTAGACGTTGTGTTTCAATCTTTAGCCACATGGCCGATTTCGATAACCCAGATATTGTACTTACTATTCAAAAGATAGCGTCAGATTTAATCGATTTCAGTGATGATCTTGCCAAAATCTATAAGGCATACAACAAGTATAAAGAAGGAAAGTATCGCGATTTTAATGACATGCTTTTACAAATGAAAAGCGCTTTAAACGATGCTAACTTTCTAGAGAAGATGACAAATCGATATGAGCATTTGATCGTCGATGAGATCCAAGACACTAACGCCGTTCAATGGCATATCATCAAAACTTTATATAACAACAATATTAAGTTCTTTTGTGTGGGAGATCCCGCTCAATCAATTTATGGTTTTCGTGGCGCGAACAGCCAGATAACTACTAAATTTAAGAAGAAGTTTGAGGGCGGGGGCAGGTACCAACTTACACGTAATTATAGAACGACTGAGCCTCTCGTTGAGCTAACAAATATTCTAAGATTTGATATAAATACCGATTATCTCGGCTCAATAAGCATGTTAAGGACAGATAAGCAAGATACTGGATTTGCTAGAGTTAAATACTGCGATAAGTTTAATGAAGCCGTTTCTTGGTTAATTAATGATTTAGAGGAAGATGATAGCTGTTATGAAAATAAACTCATTTTGTGTCGTTACAATAAACAAGTTGAGAGCATCAAAAATACACTACTAAAAGCGGGATTTGATACATCAGAAGGAAAACCCCTGCAAGTGTTGACTTTCCATAAATCGAAGGGATTAGAGGCTGAGCATTGCTATGTATTCGATCCTTTATTTAGTCAAAGCTTACTTTCAACATACAAAGAAGAGCTATGTAATACCTATGTCGCTTTTACTCGGGCTAAGAAAGCACTGACGATATTTGTTAACGAAACTGGTACTACGGTTTATGGATTGGGTCCTAAGCAAGTTAAACGTACAAAGGCTAAGAGCATCTTCCTTGATTTACCAGAGGAATGGTTAGAAGTTGTCGACTGACACAACCTATAGGCAAAGGAGCAACTATATGTGGGTGACCATATAGATGCGGGAGTCATTCTCATCAGATTACCTAATTTAATTATGAACAGCTTCAAGTTTGCTTTAGTCAGGACTTTGTTGCTCGTTCTACCTTGCTAACATATTGACGTTTGTGTGGAAAACGTGCTTTATACCAAGTTTAAAGTATCGTACTTTAATTACTATTAATGGAATTGTGGGCTTGTAGCAGAGGGAAAGTAAATGAGTAAATTGCTAGAATGGAAGTTTGACGTCATCAATGATTCTCTTGATAAACTATTTGTTTTGGTTAAGAAAAATGAACATCCGCGGATGCTGGATGACTTGAATGCTTTTGTTAAAAAGACGGGCAAGCTTGAACTAGAAGACAGTTCATTCATGTCTATAAATGATTGGTTTGATTATTTAAGCCCTGAAACCCTCAAAAGCTTTAAAAGGACAATGTACGAAAAACGTAGGAAGAAAATCCGCCTTAAACATGAGACTCAGGTGGCGCTTCAGACATTGAAGGAAGTACATAAACTCAAAAGTGTTAACGATGTGATTTTATATTTGTTGGATATATATAACGAAGGTTCAGAAATAGGTGGCCCAAGACCCTATGTGCATACTATGTCTGAATCATTGTACGATAAGTTTGATGAGCCAATTTTACCATTGTATCCCAGAGCTAGAGTGGCAATGTGCTCGTGATCGTTAAGGTGCTAGAGAAGCTTAACTAAAGGAATTTATGTCATGGGAAGACGCTACAGACGCAGAAGCCACGCCAACCAAATAATATCAGACTCGGTGTTTATCGTTAGTCGGTTGTCTTGGTATGGTGCTTTCCTATATGGCCTAATCACGTTCCTACTCTTCTACTATGCCGTTCCCTATTGGTTAAGCTCTGTGCATGCCACTCAGGTGGGAACTAGTATTAACCAAGGCCTAGAAGTCATTAATCACCGTTGGATACGCGTATTTCATTATGTGGGTATTGCTTGTGGCGTGGCAGGGTTGCTTTTCACTGTTCGCAATTATTTTGTATTGCCAACAGCCCAACGTAATGAGAGGAGCTTTGCAGGGCTTTTAGCGCGATTTTTAGGACATCATTGGGATTAGACTTACTAAGAAGATCCTATCACCCAATTTACTAACAAAACAAGGAGGTCCTAATGTTAGATCCACTTTCTATTGCAACAAGTTTCTCAACGATAGTTGGGTTACTCAGTAACTTTAAAAGTGAGCGTTCAGGTGGGCAACTATCCGAATTTATTACATGGTTAAAGGAAAAGCACCACGAAGATGTTGTTTCTGGCATTGAGCAGAATCAGATGTTGTCTCGTCAGCTTCAATCTCTTTTAGTCTTGAATCATCACGATTTAGTGACGCGACTAGATTCACTGGATATGATTTTGGCCTCAATTGCTACGAATATCGACACCTTTTCTAGCCTTGCTACAACCATTCGGCCTGATAGTATTTTTTCAGAACAAGCCATTTCAATTGTTAAGCAATTTGTAGTCTCAGGAGCTAGTGAGATTTGGGAATCTAGTGAATTAGGAACTAGAGAGCCTGCATTTATATTTCTAGGTGGCTCTGGCCGAGTAAATATTAATGAGCCGAGATTTGTAGAAGACGATCTCAAGACTCTAGTTGAGTTTGGAATTCTTCGGTTGGATTATGGGAGTAAAGGGACGAGAAAATTCATCATTACTCGCAAAGCGGTTCAGTTGGTTGCATAGTGCTCATAAAACTGTACAAAAGAGAAGGTGTATAATGCAATATCGTATGCGCTCAGTTTCACTCGCGTTATTGACACTAGTTATTGTCAGTGGCTGTTCTAGCGTGCCTATTGATTGGAATGCAATGGATGGCAGTAAATCAAATGGTACTGTAGAACTTGCATACGAATATCGCCCTATTTTAGATACTCCGCCAAGTGATGATCATGATGCAAATTTAATAGCAAATCAAAAATGTCAGGGGTGGGGGTATTTGAGCGCTGAAGCTTTCGGTGGTGCCACTAAATCCTGTGCTAAAACATATAATGGCGATTGTGTGAGGGTTAAAGTTACAAAGGTGTTTCAATGCCTCAAGTAGTTAAGTGAATAGCCCTTATCATCAACCTTACTTGCACTGAGAGGAATCTTTACTATCGTCATATTGATAAAGGTATTTCAATTCTCTGGCTAAGGATGGCTAATTCATGATTTTCCGACCTATACGGGTTCTAGTCACTTCAATCCTGTTAACCTTGTTCGGTTTTATAGCCATGTTTGTATACACGTTAATGCAGCCACAGTGTATTGATGACTTAGCAGAGATAAGCGAGATTGCATCCCTCCGAGCTGAACAAGGCTATACCGACCCAATGAACATTAACGTGACCTTCGATAAAGAGAAGAACCAATGGTGTTACATTGAGGTCGTTGAATAATTCTTGCTAGCTGCTATTCTACGACTATAATTACTGTATGTAATCACAGTGGTTTATTGCTATGCGTGTTATCCCTATTCCTGCCCGTGCAGGCATTACAGGTTTTGAGTCACCAGCTGCTGAATACACGCAGCTAGGTCTAAGCTTGGATGAGTTATTGATTGACCATCCAAGCTCGACTTTTCTCGCCTTTGCAGAAGGGGATTCGATGCAAGGTAAAGGTATATTTGATGGAGATATACTCATTATTGACCGCCATGAAACAGTGCGTAATGGCGATGTGATTGTTGCCAGTTTAAATAGGGAGTTTGTTTGCAAAATCATTGATATTCCCCGCCGTTTACTGCTTTCCTCCAATCCACAACACCAGCCTGTCATCATTCACGAATACGATGAATTTAGTATTGAAGGGGTTATTACTCGTTCTATCCGTTGCCACCGTAAAAGTCCCATATTGAGTGAAAAGTAGATGTTTGCGCTAGTCGATGCCAATAGCTTCTACTGTAGCGCGGAACAGGTGTTCCGGCCTGATTGGCGTGGTAAGCCTGTTGTTGTACTCAGTAATAACGATGGGATGATTGTTGCTGCCAATAGACAGGCCAAAGAAGCGGGTATTCAGAAGTTTGTGCCTTACTTTCAAGTCAAAGCACTCTGTGCTAAGCGTGGTGTTATTGTGTGTTCGTCTAACTATGAACTGTATGCTGACTTGTCGAGCAAGATGATGAATATCATCGGCCGATTTGCGCCTGAGCAGCATGTCTACAGTATCGATGAAACCTTCCTGTCATTTAAGAACTGCTACCCTGCAATAAAGTGCCTCCGTACCCAAGGGCAATTGATAAGACGCGCTGTATGGAAAGAAGCCCGTTTACCTGTTTGTGTGGGGATTGCTAAGACCCTGACGCTGGCGAAACTAGCTAACCATGCAGCTAAGAAAATAGAGGGCTATAAAGGTGTCTGTGTCATCGACAATGACCAAGACAGAACAGCTATTTTAAAGCAGCTTGCAGTGGGTGATGTTTGGGGGATAGGACGTAGGATTAGCACGAAGCTCGAACTGATGAATATCCGTACTGCGTTTGACCTCGCTAACATGCCTGCAGGATTAGCCCGTAAACAGTTCAGTATCGAAGTCGAGCGCACCGTACGAGAGCTTAACAGCCAAGTATGCAAGGTATGGGATGAAGCAAGGGCTGATAAAAAGCAGATATTCTCGACAAGGAGCATGGGTGAGCGCATCACTGATTTTGAGTCATTACTGCAAGCATTGAGTAAGCATGTTGGTATTGCCGCAGCAAAAGCACGTAAGCAAGGCTCAGTCTGCAAGACTATGCTGTTATTTGCTACTAACTCGCCCCATGATGAGCGCCCTGTTAGCTATAAAACAATGGTGCATTTTCCTTGTCCAACTAACTGTACGGTCGAGCTGACTAAGGCCATATGTGAAGCCGCACCCAAGCTATTTCGTGAAGGTGTACGCTATTACAAGATAGGCGTAGGTTTGATTGACTTAGCGAGCGAAAGACACAGCCAATTAGACTTGTTCAATCCGCCAACAGCAAAGCCAGCGCTAATGCTTACACTCGATCACATTAACCAACGCTATGGCAGTGATACTCTGTTTGTCGCTGCTCAAGGCATAGAGCAAAAATGGGCAATGCGGAGGGATTTGCTGACACCTCAATACACAACTAAATGGCGAAGTGTCCCCCGTATTAAGTGCTAACGAGGATATGCCCCGAAGTGCGTTTCGCAGTTCAAAAGGGAAATAGGCCAAGTAAAGCTTTGCCTATAGAAAAGTTAATGTGAAAGGGGCTCATACGACTTAGAAGTTATGCATGTCTCATCTTTTTTTGGGGGGCTTAACATAACTCACCATTTCGGGCAGTTATTTAAAGGCCCCATGGGCACTTTGCCAGAACTAACCTGTTACTGTGAACCTTGAAAAGCGACAACGGCACTATCACCATAGATGCCAGCACTTCATGGCAAGTTGAGCTATTTATAGATAGCCCACATTCAAAAACAGTCCAACGCCAAACTTCCCTCATCCACCGCAGTAGCAGGTCTGGCTTGAACTAAATCGCCCCCATTCCTTACTAATTATACGCTAATCAACAAATAACCAGCAAGAATCCCCTATCAACCTCAGCCACAATCCATTTGGTTAATGCAACTTAGGTGTTGTAGGTTATGTTCTGTATCATGGGTGGCTAAGAAAAATGGTACCAAAATAACCTTCATAAAAAAAATTAATATAAACCTTTGATTATTTACATAATTTAGATAGATTATATAAAATCAACCTATCCAGAGATCTGTAATGCAGCTTGAAGATATATTCGAAAACATTCGTATAGCGTTAAATGTTGCACCAAGAAATCAATTCACAGCAGAGTTACACCTACAGATGTTAAAGTATGCTGATGACCTTAAGAGTAAACAGTCAAGGAGTTCTGTGACGGTGTTGGTATTAAAAAAAGCATTGGAACTGAGTTTGGCAAGATGAGAAACTTGAAGTCTCGTCTTAAATCAGCTGGCTTAGATACTAATCTACTTGAAACCTAGTTTGCGTGGGGGCGAAACACATTGATTATAAAAAATTTAAAAGTAGAGGAAGGCTTCTTTAGCAATCTAGACTTATCATTCACTTCAGGACTCAATGTACTGATTGGAGGAAGAGGTGTTGGTAAAACCTCTATTATAGAGTTGCTGCGGTTCGGGCTCGCTTCAGGCAACCTATCAGTAAATTCCAATGACTCAAGTGGACATGCTATTTCTATTTTACAGTCTTCTGGTCGAGTTTCTATTGAACTTGAACACGAAGGTCGAGTTATCAACGTATCTCGTTCAGCGATGGATAAACAGCCAATCTTCTCGGAGCCGTTTATGTCTCCGATTGTATTTTCACAGACAGAAATTGAAACCATAGGACTGAATATAGAAGGAAAACTGAATTTAATAGATAGCTTTATCCCAGATATTCAAGATGAAATTGGACTAATAAATAATTTAAACAGAGAGTTAGCAAGTGGCAGTGCACAGTTAATACAATTACGAAGAGAACTTGCTGAACTAAAAGAAAAAACAGCTTTACTCGTCCCCCTAAGGCAAAGAGAGCAGCTTTTACAAGCTCAGCAAGCTAATTTCGAAAAACAAAACCAAGCAGTTGCAAACAGCCAAAGGAATTTGAATGAGGTACAAGGCCGCTTAGCAACCTTAATGGTCGATATTCAAAATTTAGACGCCATAAAAAGCATTTTGAAAACTAGAATTCATAAACTTTCAGGATTGATTACTGAGCCTGCTTTACCTGAACTTTATACTGTAGAAGCCTCTAATCTAAATACACTTCTGAAAGGTGTTTACGAGGGAGATAGGCAGGCTATCAACCAAGTTATCCATAACAACGTATCGACCTTAAGCGACATTGAATTCGTTTATCAACAGCTCATGAATCTTAGACTATCCCTTGATGTAACAGCACGAGAAAAGAGAACTGAAGTCGAAAGCTTCACTGAAGGTGCTGGTGCAGTGCTTAGCGAGCTAGGTCGAGTAAAGCAAGAGATCGCTCAACTAGAAAACTTAAATCAATCGGTGCTTAGCAAGGAGAATCAACAAGCGACAACCTACCAACAATGCCAGAGCTTGCTTGAAAAAATATACAGTGTCAAAAATGTAATATTTGAGAAGCGCAATGCTGTCGTGCAAAAACTTAATCTCAATCTATATCCAACAATTAAAACTTCGATATTACCTCAGGCAAACTTGGTTTTGTATGCCGAGGCTCTTGAAAACACTTTGCGAGGGTCAGGTTTAAAATATAAAGAACTTATTCCTGTAATTGTTAATAAAATTTCTCCAGCATGGTTACTTTATTATTCGCATGCTCTCAAATACGAGGATTTTGCCGCAGCAATAGGTGTTCCCGCAGATAGAGCAACACGTATCCTCGCGTACCTCAATGAGAAAGATATTGCAAATGTACTTGTCGCTAAAGTTGAGGATATTATTGAATTTACTCTTTTAGATAATGGTATTTATAAAAATATTTCAGAATTGTCAATCGGCCAGCGCTGCACTGTTGCTCTCTCTGTCATTCTTGAAAATCCTAATAGGGTACTTATCATAGATCAGCCTGAGGATCATTTAGACAATGAGTTTATTGCTCAAACTTTGATAAAAGCCATTCAACAAAGAGCTACTTTGTCTCAAACTATATTATCTAGCCACAACGCAAATATCCCTGTATTAGGTAACGCGAGTAATGTGGTGAACCTTGATTCGAATGGACGGCGTGGATTTATCAAGTGTATGGGGTCTACTGGAGATAAACATGTTAAAGATGTTATTGAGGCGATTATGGAAGGCGGAAGGGAAGCATTTAAAAAACGTTCAGAATTTTATAGCGTTTAAATTATGGATCTAAAACAGCTGTTAAGTGATTTACAAAGCCTAAGCCCTGAGAAGCAAATTGAGAGGCTAAGAGCATTTAAAGAATCAGCAACTCCTGAGCAAAAGAAGTGCTTGGAGCATGCAGCCGTTGAAACTGGGCAGCCGTGGATTCGAAGTGCGCTACTAGATATCGCTAACTCTGACAAAGTTGCGGTGGCTATAGAATCCCAGTCTCACGTATTGGAACAAGTTTTTGATATCGAAGCCGTAAAAAGTGAAGCGGTGTCTGATAGCATAGGTCAGGTACTCCATGAACTCGACCCGATAATAGGCTCCATTGCCGTTTTCGCTGCAAAGGAGATACCGGATTTTTTACATTCGGAAACCAGATATGAATTAGATAAATTAAATGAAGTACTTGAAATTTTTGAGGATTGGAGAAAAGTTGAACAGCCTCCGACGTATAAAGAGGTAAACGTTTTTAACGTTATCCAAACAGAAGTAGCTAGATTATCCCCGAAGTCTAAAGTTGAGATCCAAATAGACGTTCCTAGAGACCTCGCATATGTATTGTCTCCTGCTTTACTGAGAATAATCATATCTAATGCATTAAGAAATGCTGTCGAATCGAGCAATCAATCTACAATTCGAGAAAAACACCCAATTATTGTCCGAGGGAGTGCAACTGATGGCTTTATCTGGTTTTCCGTAATAGATGACGGATTGGGACTTCAATTTAAAACCGAAGTGCTGCTTAAAAGTCGACATACCACAAAACCAGGAAATAGAGGTTTAGGTTTAGCTATCGTTAACAAAGCAGTGAATTCTATGGGTGGACAATGGGATCTAAAAAACTCGACTCCATATGGAGCCGAATTTTATTTTGAAATACCGGAAAGGAAATTAAGTTGAACATATTGCAGGTCGAGGATGACAAAGATTGGTTTGAGCGAACAGTCAAACCCCTACTTATTGGAATTGGCGCGAATAATATATATCACGAACAGTACTATGACAGTGCTATACAGCTCCTAAACACTCATGACATTGATTACATTGTTCTTGATCTGGCAATTCCATTGAACCTCGAGAATCCTGTACCTGATGTTTCTATCGGGCTACGGCTAGCTTCTCACGTTCGAGAAAATTATTCCGGAACACCTTTGTTAATACTTACAGGGCAGCAAACAGAAGAAGCTGTAGATCAGTTCGTTGATGATCAAGAGCTTACAACTTTTTGGGATGGTACACGAAAGAGTCTTATCAAAGTGAAACCCAAAAGGTTAGTCAGTGCAGCGATAGCTCTGCTTTCTGAAGCAGCTAGAGAGTTAAACGCCATAGAAGCAATTGAAATATCAGAAACTGGTTGTGAATTAAGTGCGTTTGACAAAAGAGTTATTCGTATATTTTGTAAGGCTCATGCCGCAATTGCCGCGAAGGTAAAATCATTAAATGGTGGCCTTTCATCCGCAAAAGTTCTACAAGTAGAGTTAGTAAATACTCAAGGAGCACCCTTCCCTTGGTCATCACTACTTAAAATAGACGAAAAGCATAAAATTGATATTGAAAGCAATAACTTCCAGAGCCATGTGAATAAACTTCCGGTTGGTAGTTTCCCTAATGTAATTAGTGAATACGTTGCAGGTTGCGCTGGTAGAAAAGGCATTTGTTATTCATTTGCTAAAAATTATGAGAAAAACTACTTTAACTATTTATTATCTTGTGAAGAGAGCACGCTAATTATTCTGGAAAGGCTAAAAGACATTCTCAGTCACTGGAGCCAAACCAAGATTACTCAACAAATCTCTATTAGAGATATCAGACAAAATATATGCCCAGACCATAAATTTGAAAGTCTTATTGAAATTAGAAAACAGCTAGGTTTAGATGAGTTCGAGAGGAAAAATCTGAGTGCAAACTTCTGCATTCAACACGCAGATCTTCATGGCCTAAATATTCTAGTATCGAAAGATCTTCAGCCAATTTTGATAGATTATGGAGACATAAAATTGGCCCCATCTGTGTTAGACGTGGTTACACTCGAGTTAAGTCAATATTTTCATCCATCACTTAAAGATATTCAGACACCAAATATAGAACTGTTTGAAAATTGGTTTAATAACGACAAATTTTTTACACTGAGCAAGTTACCGCGTGTTGCCCAGTTTCTTCGGCAATGGAAATCTGAAAATGGCTTCCTAGAACGAGAATACATAGCAACAGTTTATTCATACGCCTTGCGACAATTAACGTACAAGGGAACGAATGTACAGATCGCAACTAAACTTATTGAAACGGCTATATCCTCTTATAAGTGAATACATTGGGAAGCTCATTCACTAAGCGTCCCAGACTTTCACAGTTTTAGAGCTAACTTCTCTGCATTTAGATGCGAGTAGCGTTTCAACATAGCTTAGTTTTTGTGACCAGTAATAGCTGAAACCTCCATAATTTGAAGTCCTTTTTCAACTCACGGAAAGCAGGGACTGAATCGCCACCGATTTCCTAGACACCTTTTAGTTAGATAAACTAACCCCCCCTGTAATATCGCAAATTAGCTCTGCACTGATTGACTAAACAAAAACAAGGAACAATAATCGGTAACGATATGTTTTACATTGATTTACAAGAGGGTTAACCATTGATAAAAGAACAAGATCCAATGACAGGATTCAAAACACTTGAGCAAGCTTTTGCCACAGGTTGGAGAATGAGGAGGGTATCATTTACTACAGATATTTTTGTAGAAAAAGATAAAGCACTTGGGGCAGATAGGTACACTTACGCAAAATTATTAAAGTTAAAAGTACAACAAACGGTTGTACTTAACGAAGTAGAGCCCCTAAACGATTTACCTTGCTTTCAGTTATTCTACGGAACACTAGAAAGTCTACGAGGACAAGGGTTAACTGTTCCTTTCATTACAAAAATACTAGCGCAGTTCAACAAAGATCTACCGAACAGATACAAGAAGTACTACCTTGAAGTATCAATTGATAAAACGAACTTAGCGTCTATTGCTGTAGCGAAAAGCTTATTTGGTGAACATACAACTGAGAGTGTAGACCGATTATCAGGAAATACCCCTATATTCGTTTGGCAAAAGTTAGTAGATAAAAAAACAAATACAATAATGAATTAACTCAATAATCGAAATGGAATTAATCGTATGGGAAAAGCGAAACCATTAACAATTTCAGGGCTACATTTTTTAAAGCAAGGTGAAGCACTAGAATATTTTATGTCAAAACGTCCAGAGTTGATGAATCAAAGTCAGATCACTCAAGGTGAGCTGTTTGAAGCTTTAAAAGATTTATATATTCGCTACTGTGAAAAATCACCAGGTTGGGAGCTAAATGGACGGTTAATCACAGCTTTTCTTGTCGATTTCGAGCCACGTAAAAATAATGGGGTTTGGGCCTCTTACCCATGCTATAAAGTCCACTTTTCAAACAATGAAACTCGGCCATTTTCAATAAAGAAAGCACTACAATCGCTATAAAAACACTGCGAGTAAACATAAACCTGCTTTCTTAAGATAGTCATTAGTAATAATAATGACTATCTTATAGTTTAGAGCTTAAGCACTAAGTTTATTTCTGTCCAAAAGTGAGCCCGTGAATCTGTCTCTCACAGACAGACTCACACATAAAGCTCAGCTATCTCGTGTTCGTTATATGCTGACGTGTTTCTGCACGCCTAAGCTAGTTAGAAGTAAGGTATGAGTCAAAATCTGAATGTTTATGCAATTTTGTGTGCATAAGTGAAGACTATCGACATAATCTAGCAATCTGCTTCGAAAACAGCTGAAATCTGCTCGAAAACACACGATTTTTGCATGTTAACAGTTATTAAAGTGCAAATGCTTCCAGGAATCACATACTTGTGTCGTTGATTACTTCTGTGACATTGTAAGTCAGTGCTTTATGAGGCTAACTGCTATCTAGTATATTAGTGGCGATTAAGTACGTTTTATCGCTATATACATTTGTGACGTTCTGGTATATAAAAATCATACTGCGCAATTGGCTATAAAGGGATAAGGATGTCGAAAATCGCAAGGCAAGCTTTCATTTGTAAATGTTTACTTTTATCCAGCTTTTTTCTCTCTCAAACGGTTCTGGCTGACATAGATGGCCTACCCAATGAATTTTATCTGGAACGAGCGGTTCCAACTCGCGATTTAGATGTGCTGTCTTCTAATTTTGCCGGCGATAAAATTTCATTAGCGACTGGAGCCATAGAGTTCAGTGTAAATGATATCAACATCCCGCTTTCGAGTGATTTGAGTGTCAACTTGTCTCGCTATTATGACAAGTTGACAGGGGTTAACGTCAAAAAGTCATTAGCTTTCGGAGATTGGGGCATTGATTTACCAAGGATCGAAAGTAATTACTTGTCGGGCGATACTCGTTATAGCAATAACTACACTTCGGCCACCGCATGTAGCATGTTGCTGGCACCCGGGGGGGTAATGGGTGCCCTAGGACAAAGCTTTGAACCGTGGGAATTCTATAATGGCGCTAATTTGATTATCCCTGGCGTAACCAAAGGACAAGTTACTCGCTACAACAATTCAAGAGCGAACTACATTGTCAATGAAAGCTATCTTGTTAGCTGTAAAACTGATATTTCGGGCAATGAATATTTTTATGTCGAAGCCCCTAGTGGATTGAAATATGAGCTAAAGGATAAGTCAAATATTGCTGGGTTTTCTGCTGTGAAGAACTTTAAGGCCGCGGGACGTGGTAAAGTCGTCTATTCAGTCAGTTCCGTTACCGATTTAGCTGGGAACAAAGTCACTTACACATATGATAATCAGAAACTCGTCAACGTGAATTTTAAGCCAGTTGGCGGCGCATCAGAATCTATTATGACTTTTCAGTACGACTCATCTAAGCGTGTCATTTCAGTGAGTACTACGAATAAGACGTGGACATACACCTATTCAAGCAATAATTTAAACAGAGTAACACTGCCAGACAACACATACTGGCAGTATTCTTTTCCCGAGTTTTCAGAATACACTCCTCGGGTTTTAATTCCAACAAGTAATTATGTGAACTATAATCGCGATTGTTACTACATTACAACGCTCCCCACTAATTCTCAGTTAACAGTCAAACATCCGAATGGTGCAAATTTAACCCTCGACGTCGGGCTTGTTATCCATGGCGCTACCGATATGCCTGCGGCAATCAATGGCACTAGTACTGTTTATAATGTCAATGCGTGTCGAGGCAGTATTGCTGTTACAGCTAAATCCATCTCAGGGCCAGGGCTTGAAAACAGTACATGGCATTATCAGTATAGTAACGATGGAATGCATTGGGTAAGTACCGGATTCACTGGTAGTACTTCTGCTGCGCGAATGAATACAGGTGCGCTTTTAGATAATGAGAAAGTCACACTATGTTCGTCAATTGCTGAATGTGCCGCTGTCCCATCTGACTTAGGATTTGAGCGCTTCGATTTACGCGTATTAAAGCTAATTTCACCTGATGGTTCTTTCACTAAGTATTATATCAGCAAGCGTTTTGATTATACGGAAGGGCAAATTGTCGGCGAGGAGGTTTACTCAAAAGAATTGTCTCTGTTAAGTAGGAAAATCAATAAGTTTTCTAAAGGTACAGCCCGAGGTGATAACGGCGTTTATACGGACATTACCATGTCAAACGTGGATGCGCAGATTTATCCATTAAGACAAATACAATCAAAAATTATCGAGAATTCGGACTGGTACATTACTGATTATAGTGATTTTAATGCATACGAGGTGCCTCAAAAAGAGCATTTCTACAATAGCGTTAATAGTTACCAATTATACCGAAAAACCACCTTCCTCCACGATACCACTAAATGGGCGATAAATTTGCCAACTGCAAAATATCTCTCGAATACGGATGCGTATGGCAGCGCTTACCAAGAGTTGAGCTATCATTCAACACTTGGTAAGCCATATCAACAAAAAGTGTTTGGCAGTCTACTCGTTACCTATTCTTATGACACTAAAGGTGAGCTATGGCAATCGACATATAATGGCTCTAGCCGTTATGAGAAATTTGAGAATTACTATCGAGGTAAACCTCAGAAAATAACTTTACCTTGCGCGCAAACAGATGGTTGTAATACAGCCAATGGCAGTACTTCGAACACCATTATTGCACTTCAAATAATGAACAGTGATGGTACTGTTCAAAGTATTACGGACTTTAATGGTAATAAAACATCATATAATTATAACCCTGTAGGTTGGTTAACTAAAATTGATTATGCTGATCCTAAATGGGTGGATAAGATTATAAGTTATTCGGCAGTAAGTACGAACGATGATGGTATTGCTGGTAGTGGTATTTCTGTTGGAAGTTTGCGGAAAACAATTTCGCAAGGTAATTACGAAAAACGTATTTATCATGATGGTTTATTGCGACCTATCTTTACCCGTGAACGTGATTCAGCTAACGCATCGACAGTTCGATATCAAACCATGGCATATGACCATGAAAACCGTCAGTCGCTATCGAGTTTTCCAAGTTCTGATGCAAGTAATCGTATAGGTATGGAGACCGAATATGATGTGCTGGGTCGTATTGTTAATCAGACTCGAACTAGTGATGGTAGTGTCAGCAGTTATGAATACCTAGCAGGTAACAAAGTTGCTGTAACTGATGGTGAGAATAATACAACAACTACAACTTATCTCGCTTATGGGGAACCTTCCTTTGATAAGCCGACGTTAATCGAAGCACCTGATAGTGATGACATTACGATTGAGTATAACCTTTTTGACCAAGTTACCAGTATTCGTCAAGGTAATGTCACTGAAACGCGTCTCTATGATGCTTATCAACAATTGTGTAAACAGGTACGCCCTGAAACAGGAATTGCCGCATTTGGCTATAATGGTCAACGTCAACAGATATGGCGAGCTCAAGGTACCATTGGTTCTACTACAAGCTGTGATGCGGGCGCAGTACCTGCCATTCATAAAACCTTGTTAGCTTATGACAATCTGGGGCAGCTGCGCAGCGAGAACTTCCCCGACAGCACCCCTGATAAAACCTACAGTTATGACGCCAATGGCAATTTAATATCTTTGCTTGCAGGGCCAGTGAGTTGGAGCTACCTGTACAACAGCCAAAATGTCATAGACAAGGAAACTCTGTCGCTGGATGGGCGTAATTTTGTCTTAGATTGGGAGTACAACAGTCTTGGTGACTTAAGTTCACTGAAATATCCTTCAGGCGCAGTGATTGATTTTGCACCGAATGCTTTAGGGCAGCCCACTAAAGTTGGCAGTTATGCAACAGGCGTGAGTTATCATCCTAACGGTCAAATTAAGCAGTTTACCTATGGCAATGGCATAGTGCGCAAGGTCGCACTGGATACTACGGGTCGAATAGATGCAATCACCGACAGCAAGAGTGGCGTACTCAGGAACAAGCTGGATCCCGGCTATGATGCCAATGACAATCTGGAAAGCCTGATCGACTGGGTGGACCGCAGCAACGACATCGACAACCTCAGCTATGATGGCGTCGACCGCTTGCTCAGCGCCGATGGCCGCTGGGGCACGGGTGACTACAGCTATGATGGTCTGGGTAATATCATGAGTCGCAACCTTAACGGCTCCAACATAGGTTACCACTACAACGGCCTCAACCGTCTCAACAACCTCAGCGGCGCCTACGCCTATGGTTATCAGTACGATGCCCGCGGCAATGTGACCCATAACGGTCGTTACAGCCTTGCCTATAACCTCGGTCAGCAGCTGACCGCGGCCAAGGGCATAGCCTATGTCTACGATGGCCACAATCGCCGGGTGCGCAAGACGGAGAATGGCACCAACAGTTACAGTGTCTACAGCCAAGGCGGTCAGCTGTTGCACCGCCGGGACGCCGATGGCAGCCAAACCGACAGCATCTACCTGGGCAAGACCCTGGTGGCTGAAGTCTACGGTGGCACGCCCCCGCCTCTGCCTCCGCCGACAAGCGATCCTCTGCCTCAGGTCAACCTGAGCCTGAAGACCCTGTCAAGCGGTGACGAGTGTCCGCCCAAGACGACCTGTGCCCAAGTGACCAATGGCAGCAGCCGGCACGTCTTGTCCTGGAGCAGCAGCTATGCCGACAGCTGCAGTGGGCTGGTGAACAAGAGCCTGAATGGCGTCAATAAAGGCACGATTCTCCTGACGGGCACCAGCAATTTTGGTATCAGCCTGGCGGCTGACGGCACCCTGTATTCAGTGTCTCTGACCTGCACGGGTGCAGGCGGGCAAACGACCAAACAGGCCAGTGCCAGTGGCACCGGCACCGGGATGGAGATGTAATCATGGATATCAGAACAATCAGCATGAAGTTTATGATGCGGCTAATACTGCTGGCAACGGCACTCATCGCCTTGTCGTCCTCTGCGGCCACGGTACGCTACCAGCACACAGACATGCTGGGTTCAGTAATTGCCGAGTCGGATAGTGCAGGCAATATCATCAGCCGCAGCCACTACGAGCCCTTCGGCAAGCGCATGGGCGGCGACAAACCCGGCATAGGCTACACGGGTCACCTGCAGGATGAAGATCTGGGGCTGACCTATATGCAGCAGCGCTACTATGATCCGCTGATAGGTCGGTTTTATTCGAATGATCCTTTAGCATTTAGGGATGTGCATAGTTTTAACCGGTATGCGTATGCCAACAATAATCCCTATAAGTATGTAGATCCGGATGGGAAGGCTGCGGAAAGTTATCTGAATCGACCCCAAGGTGTGTCAATATCTCAGCACCAAGCTGCTACGGGTAAGGCTGGAGGAGCAATAGTCAGAGGGCCCCTTGGGGCTGCTGTTCAAATTGCTGTTATAGTTGCCCAAGCGGCAAGTGATCTGCCATCTGGTGTTCCAGAGATACCAAAAGGCTTAGTTGGCGATCAAAGTGATCACAGGGCTGGCCCTAATAAAAGTGGCAACAAACACACATCAGGTGTTCTCACTCCAGAAAATGGTGGGACAGGGGATTATGAACAAGATCTTGGAACTTTGACCGGTGGGACTCGTCCTGCTGGACCGGGAGATTCAGCACCTCCAGGAAGTCAGATAGGTGAAAATGGGATCTTTGGAAGACCGGAAAATACTAGTGGAGGCTCGAGTATTGACATACCCGCTAATGGTGACAAGCCACATGAAACACTGCACTACCCACCAAAAGAGCAGGACTAGTCATGAAATACTTAAAATTTAGTACTGGTGATGTTTCACTGGACGTTATAAAGCATACACTTTTGAATAATAGAGTTATTGGGTATAGCGTCCCAACATCACAGAACTTGTCTTGTACTTGGATGTTTAACATTTATTTTGAAGGTCTTGATAAAACCCTCAGCTTCTCATCAGAAGTTGCGAGCTCTACAGGATGGAAGGAATATGGGTATTTAAGGGTGGATTTTAAACCAATTGAATACAATAAAGATGTACTTACATATACAGCTATTGAGCCAATAGATATTTCATCTTTAGATGTTCTAGTAAATGAAGAGGATGATGTAGTTGCTGAGTGCGGGCTTATCTTACTTGGTAAGAATAAAAGAGAGATCATTATATCAACTGCCCCAGCTCCTGGTGCAGTTTCTATTAGGTCAGACTTTAGCAGTTTAGGATATACGCCAGAAATATTATTTGAGCAGTGTAGCAAAAAGAGAATTTGACCAATGGGGTCGGAGTCATTGATTGGCCGCTGGGGCACGGGTGACTACAGCTATGATGGTCTGGGTAATATCATGAGTCGCAACCTTAACGGCTCCAACATAGGTTACCACTACAACGGCCTCAACCGTCTCAACAACCTCAGCGGCGCCTACGCCTATGGTTATCAGTACGATAGCCGCGGCAATGTGACCCATAACGGCCGTTATAGTCTTGCCTATAACCTCGGTCAGCAGCTGACTGCTGCCAAGGGCATAGCCTATGTCTATGACGGCCACAACCGCAGGGTGCGCAAGACGGAGAATGGCACCAACAGTTACAGTGTCTACAGCCAGGGCGGTCAACTGTTGCACCGCCGGGACGCCGATGGCAGCCAAACCGACAGCATCTACCTGGGCAAGACCCTGGTGGCTGAAGTCTACGGTGGCACGCCCCCGCCTATGCCTCCGCCGACAACCGCTCCTCTGCCTCAGGTCAACTTGAGCCTGACGACCCTGTCAAGCGGTGGCGAGTGTCCGCCCAAGATGATCTGCACCCAAGTGACCAATGGCAGCAGCCGGCACGTCTTGTCCTGGAGCAGCAGCTATGCCAGCAGCTGCAGTGGGCTGGTGAACAAGAGCCTGAATGGCGCCAATAAAGGCACGATTCTCCTGACGGGTACCAGCAACCCAGGCATCAGCCTGGCGGCGGACGGTACCCTGTATTCAGTGTCACTGACCTGCACGGGTGCAGGCGGGCAAACGACCAAAGAGGCCAGTTGCAGTGGCACCGGCGCCGGGATGGAGATGTAATCATGGATATCAGAACAATCAGCATGAAGTTTATGATGCGGCTAATACTGCTGGCAACGGCACTCATCGCCTTGTCGTCCTCTGCGGCCACGGTACGCTACCAGCACACAGACATGCTGGGTTCAGTAATTGCCGAGTCGGATAGTGCAGGCAATATCATCAGCCGCAGCCACTACGAGCCCTTCGGCAAGCGCATGGGCGGTGATAAGGAAGGAATTGGCTACACGGGCCATCTGCAAGATAAAGACTTAGGTCTGACTTATATGCAGGCACGATACTATGATCCACTCATAGGTCGTTTTTATTCGAATGACCCTATTGGATTCAGGGATGTGCATTCGTTTAATCGGTATGCTTATGGGAATAATAATCCCTATAAATATACTGATCCTGATGGTCAAAATCCCATAGATGCATTTGTGAAAGAGGGTGAGACAATTGCTAATATGTTTGGTTTTGATAGTGCAAGTCAGGCCACAGAACAAGGTCAAAGCGCAATTGATTCTACTGGAAATGTTGCAGAGGCTGTTTCTAATGAAATAGGCAGTCGTATGTCAGTTTCTGCCAGCGGTTCAGCTGGTTTGGGGCTAGGCGCTACAATATCAGCAGAAGTAGACTCCCAGACTCTACAAGGGGAAGGTGTTAAGTTAGACGGTGGATTGACAGGACCCGCTTATGGCGCTTCAGCTGGCGTTACTGGTAATCTGACAATAGTAAAGCCTGATTCAAATGCTAAAGGTCTTATCACTAGTACCACAGCCATGGCTGGGAATGGTTTAGGAGGCGGTGTGACTATTCAATGGACGCCCTCTATTGGAGTAACAATCCATGCAGGTCCTGTAGCAGGCGTAAGTGTTGAGTCAAAAGTCGCGGGTGTGGAAACACGCATTTTAGAAAACTAATTTGGAGCATCATTTAATGAAATTTCTTTGGACAATTAGTATCCTAAGCCTCTTTCCTATAACCTTTTGGTATTTTATTTCCTTAAAAGAAATGTCGTCACTGTTAGAAAGCAAGTATCCAGATACGTGGGAAACATTAGGCAAAATTGGTTTTGTTCGCAATAACAGTCTAACTAATTCAAACAAATTGATTATGTTCTTGCTAAAAAGAGAGTATCAAGAACTTAATGATGCAAATTTAGATAAAACGGCCTCTTTATGTCGAGCACTGCTGATTGTTGGAACTATACTCGCTGCACTCGCATTCATTATGCCAATATTAATTGGTAAGTACGGCTAAATTGAAAGAGGCTGGACATCCAAACCTTTCTGAAGTACTGATAAGTCGTAGGTAGGTTCGCGAAGTGTGGCCAGTTTTCAGCGGAACACTGGCCAACTTTTTTCGGAATGGTGGCCAACCTGTTTCGGAATCGTGGTGGCGTTAGGGCGGAATATACATGTGTATATTCCGTCTTTTTTGACCAGTTTTCCGATTTTGTTTGGCCACCATTCCGAAAAAAGTTGGCCACCATTCCGTTAATGATTGGCCACTTGCTTAGTGCCTTATGCTCACTTGTTGATGTTTGGCTAGGTGCTTGTTCATCGTTGCGATGAGCCAATTCAGCCCCGACTTAGACTCTGGTAGCACGTAATGGGGGTCATTGAAGGCCTGCGCTAACTCTTGGTTTATCAGTTGAGTATTCCCTTGTAATTTCCAATACAAAAAGAGCTGTTGGCTTTTAAAACTGCCGACAATACCTAAATCTTCTGCGGCTAGTAGAAAACTCAGCATGGCTTGCGCATAGCAAAAGGTCTGCTCAAACCCTCCTTGCCATAGATCCAAATCGCATTTTGATAAGCGTGAGTCTTCGACAATCACTTGCTCAAAGTACGTCCACAACAACATGGGGATATGGCTGAAATCACTGATAAGCAGATATTGAACGTATTTGTGCACGGCGAATGACAGACTTTGCTGTGCTTGAAAATCAACGGTAATGCTCTTATCCCGACAAAGTGCGATAAGGCAGGCAAAGGCGTCATGGTTCCATATTCTTAATAGCCCCTGCACGGTACTGTCTCTGATGATCTTCAATGATTTTGGCTGAGAACCACTGGTATTGCGTTTAAATATCAGTTGTTGAATGGAAAGCGGAAGCGATTGGTAAAAGCGTTGCCAATAGTCTGCATCGAGTGGGCCTTCTGCCAGCGCGACCCACATGGGATGCTCATAAAACACTTGCAAGGCTTTTGCCTGTGATGGACTCATGTGGCCATAAATCTTTCTCAAGGTTTGCGGTGATGGAGAGTGTGTACCGAGAAGATAACGATCCCATTTACAGGAACGCATGCGTGTGCCGTCGTCTTTGCGCGTGATGGTTCCGGGTTCAAATAAACGCTCACACTGGTAGCCTTTGACGGCAATTCCTGCATACGCACATACCTTCTCCATTAATACCCGAGTACGTAAGATCTCAACTCTATTTCTGGGCGGGCGTCCTCGACGTCCCGAATTTTCAATGGCCATTGCAAAAACGCATTAACAGCGCTTAGTAACGCATAATGACGTAATTTTAGCCCAAATGTGAGGATCGAAATGGTTTTAACCTTACTCATGTACGTTTTACTAGGTTAGTCCTATGGTTAAAACAGTTGTCACTAACCGTTAGCGCAAAACTCTGATGATCACTGAAACCACATTACCGAATGTCGTCCAGCTTGCTGAAAAACTGGAAGCATCACTGATGGTGCAATATGGGCCTGTCATTGGTGGCAGCAACTTACACAAAGCATTGGGGTATGTGTCATCGGGCGCTTTTCGGCAAGCGGTTTATAAGAAAACGCTCCCTATTGCGGTGTTTAGTATTGAAAATCGGCGCGGTAAGTTTGCGTTGACCAAAGACGTTGCTCTCTGGCTCGCCACGCAGCGTATGCAGTTACAGGTAGGATGACGAGTCTAAAAATTCAAAATGAAGTTTTTGAGCTTTATTATGAACTTGGTATTTCAGACCCGAGAGATATTGATCTAGAAGGGATAGCTTTTTACAAAAACGCTATCGTTAAAAGAAAACCACTATGTGGATGCGAGGCGAGAATCATAGGTGTTGATAGTAAAGCGATTATTACTGTCAATGAAACATCGTCAATAGAAAGACAGAATTTTTCTATTGGGCATGAGCTAGGCCACTGGTTCAAGGACAGAGGAAAAATTGGGAATTTATGTTCCAAAAGCGATTTAGGTGAAAACTGCCTACATAAGGTTAAACCGAGTGAAAAAATTGCCAACGATTTCGCCTCTGAACTCATAATTCCGCATTTTATGATCAAGCCTGTTATTACGGGTACGGATATGCTGTGAGATATGTAAAAAGCTTGTTCGCAGGAAGTTTCATGGCAACGCTGAGGCGGATTATCGCAATGAATCACCATATGGCGTTCTTCGCCTCTTACAACAAAGAAGGGATTAGAAATTATTTTAATCATTCACCTCAACTTCCTGGTGAGTTTTTTCCTCCTCAAAGGGTTCCAATAGGTTCCGCAATATACACTTTGATCAAAACAGGAAACGATTTAGGGCCTACAGTTGTAGATGGTGATATTTGGTGCAGAGAAGACCTTGCAAGTGGTGCTGTAGTGCATGAACACGCATTCCATTACCATAATGATGAGTTTCTAACATTAGTATGGTGGAAGGACGAAGAACCTATCTGGAGCTTATCTGAAATGAAAAACGGGTTCTAAAGGCTTTAGTAAAAAATCTTAGTTACATTATTCCCCACTTTTTTTAAATCGAGCCATGCATTACCTTTGATGTTCAGCCTTAGAGCTTTGAGTATAAGAATGAAGATAAATGACTATTTATGCCTAATCTGCTGCATAAACTGAGTTCGCACTAGTTTGTCACGATATCTTTCAAAGCTCATCGATTGAGCGTTAAAACTCGCTAAAACTGCACTTTAATGATAATTAAAGTGCAAATCCTAGAATTCAAATAATTACTGACACTGAAATTCGTATAGCTTCATTCAAGCTGGCCAATTGTCGTAGGCCACTATAAATACAGCAAGGTGGCAACTGTCATTGGGAGAAGGTAAAGAGTACACCCCGTATATCACCGCCAACAATGCCCTAGATGACATCTACAGCAACTCACTCAACAAGGCTATCGGCGAAATATTCACACCAGAAAACATCCTCCTCAATCAAGTAACCATCGCGGTCAACTTATCTTCTTTTTAGGAGAGCGTCTGATCATCACAACCAGAGATTACTTTATGCATTGACTAAACATAATTGTTTGTATTATGTTGTAAATCGTCTCTTAAGTAATATTTTTGTTTTTTTATTTCTATAAAACGATTTTATTTATTGCCGACATTACGGTATAAAAGGAATTTTAAAATGGATTTTGGAAAATCGAAACGCACTCAATTGTTAGTATTGATGCTTTTTTTCAATTCACAACATGCTTATTCATTCTCTGAGTCGTTTGATTTAAGTGAGAGTATCGCATTTTATGACATGCAAAGTGTACTTAAGTCTCAATCAACAACTATGTCAATCGCCCCTCCTGATGACGGTGGTATAGGGGATGTAGGTGGTGGTGAAATCTATCCTATAGGTACTAATTTCCAAGAACAATTTACCCTTGATTATACTCCTACACCTTTTACGCATGAACTATTCGGCGAAAATATTAGTTTAGAAAGTGGGGCAATTACTTTTATCCAGAATGATATTAACATTCCTGGAAACTCCTCGTTACCGATTAGCGTTATGAGAAAATTCATAGGATTGGAAGGTATAGAGAGTAACACTCGAGACTTTGGAACTTGGGGACTTGATATACCCCATATTCGGACTAATTTATTGGCTGATGCGAATAGTCCCACCCCTCTTTTTAAAGGTATTTGGGCTTCAGGAGCTCCTTGTAGTGGAGCATTGTTTGATCGAGGCAATTATTCTCCAGCAGTAGATAATACAAAGCTAAGTCCAGAAAAAGGGCAGAGCTTTTGGAATGGTGACAACATTTACATTCCGGGCTATGGAAGCGGTAAAATAATTCAAACTGAAACGAATGGTGTTCGAATAAAAAAGACGGCGGATAACTGGAGGATAACATGTACATTTGTAAATAATAAAGAAGCATTTTTGGTTACTACTCCAGATGGGACTAAATACACTTTTTCACAATTAAAGCTCATTAAAGGGAAAAAAATTAAACTTAAATTAGCAACAACCATAGGCTCTACTAATCGGACTAAAAACTATTTTATTTACAACACTTTTATGTTGCCTTCGAAGGTTGAAGATCGACATGGTAACTATATAGCATTTACATATGGTGCAGGTTCTAGAGTAGAGAATATAACTTCTAATGATGGGAGAAAACTTACTTTTAAATATAATATTCAAAACTTGATCTCCACCATCTACTCTCACTCTACATCAACTACGGCAGAAAGTGGAACTAAGTGGGAGTATACTTATAATGATTTAGGTACACACATTGATTATGGAAAAATTTGGGGCCTATCTCGGGTTACTAGACCAGATGGTAAAGCTTGGGTCTTTAGCCAGTATGCATTAAATGGAATATATGGGTCACATGCTAGAAGTTTTGATCCTCAGTTTGATGCCTGTGATATGATTGGGTTGGGGAATGGTGAGATTATAGCAATGACGCATCCAGAAGGTACTGTCGGTCATTTCTACTATTCCGAGATGCAACACAAGCGCTCATCGGTACCTAATCAACGAATTGGCCCAGAACCATGGGTACAACCGCCAACAAATAGTAGTCAATTAGAAGGTATGCAATGGGATGCTTATTCAACTTGTCCTTCTACATTTTCCATATCCAAAAAAGTAATAACTGCTCCAGGTAAAAAACCTAAAACATGGAACTATAAATATTATGGTAGAGTAGGCTATCTTGCTGGAGAATCAAGTTTGCATGATATCGATATTGATAAATATTTTAGCAAACTCGGGTTAACAGATATACCTTACTCGCTTGGTATCGGAGATTTAAAATCTACTGAAGTTTCATCTCCAGATGGTAGCAAAAAATCATATCTCTTTAGTTCGCGTTTTGGCTGGACGGAAAATAAGCTGCTATATATTTACCATTATAACAGTAGCGCTGGTGAATTATTGATGAGAGAGTCAAAATATTATTTGCCAAGCGAAAGAAGAGGCGCTAGTTTCGTTAGTGACGATACATTTAGTGGCTATGCCACTCGTACTTCAGAAGTTACCAATGAACTATACCACTCAGGAAATGTTACCCTACATTCAATTAAAAACATAACATTCAACGAATTTGATAAGCCTACTCTAGTCGAAAGTCGTAATGATAATATTGTTAAATATGTAAAAAATGAATATCAAAACGATACTAATAACTGGGTGCTAAACACGCCCACTAAAACTTACACTTCAATAAACCAAACATTTGCCACTCCATATAAGGAAGTGGTTTATGATAATAATCAACTACCTTACCAAGAAAAACTATTTGGGAATGTAATCAAAACATTTAGCTATCATCCGGATGGGAGTATATATCAGACGATTTATAACGATTCTAATCGGTACGAAAAATTCGAGAATTATTATCGTGGTAAAGCTCGTAAGATAACCCTTCCTTGTGCAACGACTAATGGCTGCAATACCGCGAATGGTAGCACGTCAAATACTATCGTTGCTTTACTGGAAATAAATTCAGATGGCACAACTAAAAGTGTCACGGATTTTAATGGCAATAAAACGTCGTACTCTTATAACCCCATCGGTTGGTTAACAAAGATTGATTATGCAGACCCTAAATGGGCAGATAAGGTCATTAGCTATGCTACTGTCAGCACGAACGATGACGGTATTAGTGGCAGTGGCATTGCAGTTGGGAGTTTACGCCAAACTATTTCGCAGGGAAATTACGAAAAGCGTGTCTATCATGATGCCCTGTTGCGACCTATCTTCAGCCGTGAGCGTGATGCGGCTAATACATCGACAATTCGATATCAAACCATGGCCTATGACCATGAAAATCGTCCGACGTTATCAAGCTTTCCGAGTGCTGATGCCAGTAATCGTATTGGTATGGAGACAGAGTATGATGCGCTGGGGCGCGTTGTTACGCAGACTCGAACCAGCGACAATGCCATCACTCACAACGCTTATCTTGCCGGTAACAAGATTGCAGTGACTGATCCGATGAACAATATCACCACTACAACTTATCTTGCTTATGGGGAGCCTTCCTTTGACAAGCCGACGTTAATTGAAGCACCTGATAGTGATGACATTGCGATTGAGTATAACCTTTTTGACCAAGTCACCAGTATTCGTCAAGGTAATGTCACTGAAACGCGTCTCTATGATGCCTATCAACAATTGTGTAAACAGGTACGCCCTGAAACGGGGATTACTGCATTTGGCTATAATGGTCAACGTCAACCAATATGGCGTGCTCAGGGCACCAGTGGTTCCACTACAAGCTGTGATGTAGGCGCAGTACCTGCCAGTCACAAAATATTGTTAGGATATGACAATCTAGGGCAGCTTCGTACCGAGAACTTCCCTGATAGCACGCCAGATAAAGCATACAGTTATGACGCTAATGGCAATTTGTTGTCTCTGCTTGCAGGACCCGCGAATTGGAGTTATCTGTACAATAGTCAGAGCGGCTTAGAGAAGGAAACCTTATCACTTGATGGGCGTAATTTTGTATTAGATTGGGAATACAATAATCTTGGCGCATTAAGTACTCTTAAGTACCCTTCTGGCGCTGTTGTTGACTTCGCGCCAAATGCGTTAGGTCAGCCCACTAAGGCAGGTCGTTATGCAACTAACGTAAGTTATCACCCTAACGGTCAAATTAAGCAATTCACGTATGGTAATGGGATTATCAGAAATGTTGCGTTAGACACGACAGGCCGTATTGATGCACTTACAGATATCAAAGCAGGCTCAGTCAAAAATAGTCTCGACCCAAGTTATGACTATAACGACAATCTAGCCCGTCTAATCGATTGGGTGGACCGCAACAATGATGTAGATAATCTCACTTATGACGGAGTCGATAGGCTGAAATCTGCTGATGGCAAGTGGGGGAGCGGTCGATATAACTATGATGGTCTGGGTAATGTGCTTAGCCGCAGTCTGAATAACTCAACCATTACCTACAATTACAATTCACTTAACCGCTTAAACAATCTAACGGGTGCCTATGCCTATGGTTACCAATACGATACTCGCGGTAATGTGACCAATAACGGACGCTATAGCCTTGCCTATAACTTAGGCCAACAAATGACCTCAGCTAAAGGGATTAGCTATGTCTATGACGGTCATAATCGAAGAGTTAAACAAACTAAAGCAGATGGTTCTCACTATTCTGTTTACAGCCAGGCAGGTCAGTTGTTGTATCGTGAGGCTGCAAATGGGACGAAAACAGATAGTGTATATCTTGGGAAACAGTTAGTTGCTGAGGTTGATAATGCCCTTGCAGGAAACCCACCTGGCGTCGGTGGTATCCCACCTACAGTCACACTAACAGTGGAACCAACTTTGATAGGGGGGGTTGTCCTCCAAAAATGGATTGTATTCACGTTGTGAATTCGCCAGCCCACTTAGTATCGTGGCGCAGCACAAATGCAACTTCTTGCACGGGTGTAGTTAATAAAAGTTTAAATGGGATATCTCAAAGCAGTAATTTAATTTCGGGAATTGGAGGTCGTAAAACTTATACAGCCAATGGTATTGTCTATCAAATCACATTGACATGCACTGGAGATGGAGGTCAAACGACGGTACAAACAACGGCAAGTGGAGCTGGTGGTGGGAGTGAGATGTGATGAATAGAAATAAAGGATTACTCATGAGAATATGGGCGCTTATAAGCTTTTTATCATTACTTTTTATCAGTGGTTCAATTCAAGCTGCTACAGTACGTTACCAGCACACGGATATGCTGGGTTCTGTGGTCGCAGAATCCGATGCCTCGGGCAATATTATCAGTCGCAGCCACTATGAACCTTTTGGTAAGCGTCTGGGCGGTGATAAAGAAGGCATTGGGTATACTGGACATCTGCAAGATAAAGACTTGGGCCTGACCTATATGCAGGCACGCTACTATGATCCACTTATAGGGCGGTTCTACTCGAATGATCCGGTTGGGTTTCGTGATCTACATAGTTTTAATCGGTATGCTTATGCCAATAATAATCCGTATAAGTATGTGGATCCCGATGGTAAATGGGCAATACCACTTATATTTGGTCTTGAAGAGCTAGGGAAAGCAGCTCTTGTCACTGCTGGAGTTATCGGAACGGGAGCGGGCATTGAGCAGACTATTATTGCGGTAAGTGAGAGTGGTAATAAGTCAGTGGATGATAGAATTAATGGTGTAAAAGAGGGTAAAGAACCAGCAGCTGGTGAAGCTGGAAAGAAAGGGCAATTAGAAGGTGCCGGTGGTAAAGAAGGCTCAAAAGCAGATCTCGACTCATTAGGTGTAGTAGAAGGCACTGAATGGTCGTCTAAAAATGGTAGCTCACAGGGTGGAACATTGGAGGATGGCTCGAAGGTTAATATTCATCCAAGTAGTGGTGGAGACTCTTATCCTAAAGGTACTCCCACATTGCAAATTGATAGGCCATCGGGTAAAGCTGATGTAAAAATACGTTACCCCGAGGATAAATAGTATGAATTTAGCTCAAATGAACAATTACACTGAAAGGTTGTATAGCGAGCTTTTTAATCCTGATAATTTCCCCATTGTCATTTCAAAAGAAAATGTCAATGGTTTGATAAATAAGCGGATAGATGAGCATTGGTTGACATATGATGATTTTTTAAAAACTATCCTTAGAGTTGCTTCTGCTAATGGCGACAATGAATTGATTGTGATGGAGGATTTTGAAAGGGTTTTTAAGTCGACTGGTAAAACGATTCGTCTTCATAAAACATTGCCTTTTGACTGGGACTTGCTTTCAAACCTTTTAGAAGTTAATGATATGATTTCATTCTTGATTTTTGATAAATCGTGTAGTTGGTGTGCATGGTTTAATGAAAACTATTGGTGCCTTTTTTGCGGGGATGAACAATATGAACTCATTGATGATGAATATAAAAGTCTTCAATCAGCTAAAGATGCCTTCCCCGAGTCAGATAGAGAATTTTTTGATTTCATTGAAAATTTATATGTTCGAAGATGAAGCTGTCACACTTCTGAAGCAATGACAATTCTTGAGTAGCCTTGTTCGACAGCTATTTAAGCAAAATCGAGGCAGCTTAGGAAATCGTGCAATGGTGAAAAAATTGCGCAAGGAAGGCTACCAGGTTGGTCGCTATCTCGTTCATAAAATTATGCACCGCCTTCGACTCAAAGCAACCCAACGACGCGCTTACAAGGTGACTACGCAGCGAAAACACTCAGATGCAGTGGCTGATAACCTGTTAAATATGAACTTTAATCCAGTATCGGCTAATGAGGTCTGGGCGGGTGACAAAGCCCTTTGAAAGTAAAAATATTATGAGCTTTCGATTTATGCACTGGCAAGGTTCCTGTTTTGGATAAACCTTATTGATATCAGTTTTTTATTGTTTTTCAGTTGAAAGCTCAGCAAACATTTTTAATTTTGTTTTTAACTTATGGGGTATCATACCGTATAAGATGATTGACAGTCTTATCATTTCTTAACGAGTATGTGGCATCATTGATTAAAGTATAAATTTTGTGTTGGAGTAGTTTATGAAATGGACTTGTTCTTTAATAATCCTCTTTACATCATTTTCTGCACTATCCTCTCAGTATGATGCCCTATCTTATGGTTCCCCTCCTGACTTTTTTAAGTTATACAGTACTAGTGAAAGTATAAGCTCAAGTCAAACATTAAGGGAAAGTTATGATTATTACTCTGGTAGTATTAATCTAGAGCTAGATCAGATTTCATTTCCGGGTAATATTGACATTAACCTTCCCGTAAAAGTTAGAAGTGTCGCATCTCCTCCATTGTTTAATCATTCATATGTTTATCTTGATTTGCCCTACATTGTTACAAGCACTGCTAGAATAGATCGTTCTAAATTTGACGGTATAGCTGCGTGGTACGATAATAGGGGATGTTCTCAAACGTCCGGGGACTCTTTTTACGATCCAGCATCTACCATGCACATCCCTGGTGGGAAATACTATTCAGGAAAGCATGTCTATTTCCCGAGTTCTGGAAAGGATTTGATCTATTTAGCTAGCCAAGATGTAAAGTCCATCACAGACTCATCTTTAAAGTTTATAAGCCGGAGTGGTGATAGGGTTTCATGTACAACTTCAAACTCTACATATCAACAAGGATTCATTGTTGATAGGAAAGATGGTTTAAAATATCATTTTAAGCAACCTATATATTCCAATCCTAATGATGAAAAGTATTTTACTGATAACATTGACTCACCATTGGAAGTTGTTGATGTTTATATGCTTCTAACTAAAGTAGAAGATCGCTTCGGAAACTATGTTACGTACAATTATCAGAACGGCAATCTCACGAATATATCTGCAAGTGATGGTCGTGTAATTAGTTTTTCATATAAACAAGATGGGTACAATATTATAGGAGCAGGTAAAACTTGGAGTGTTGACACCACAAAGCATAATGGATTGTATGATAAAGTAATATCTTACAAGAAACCAGGAGGCCTGAATTATGTAGTTACAACGGAGGCCCTTTGGTGGGATGCTAATGGATTCTATGTGGGTTATGATAAAAATTCACCGCTTTCAAGTGATAAGAATCTTTGTGATAATGCTATTTCAGAATTGAATTCAATAAGACGCAACGGCTATATAACTATTGAAACTCCATTCGGAGCTAATTATAGATATGACTTCAGCTCAACAATTCATGGTCGGAAAAATATCAAGCACATAATAGATCTGGATGGGCTACACTCGGCAAGGCTGCGATTTCTCACATGCTTTATTTCTAATTCATTAGTAAAGAAAACAATATCGTATAACAGTAAATCTGAAGTTTGGAATTATTCTTATTCTGAGGATCGTGGTGCATTTGAAGGTACCCCTCATCGAGACTTTAAAGAGTTAGTCATTACTAATCCTGATGGTTCTCGAGAAAAATCTAGATTTGGAATAAATGTTCAGTTGTTGTCAGAAGGAAATATCTTACAGAAAGAGATTTTCTCTAGTGAAAATACGCTGCTAGCAAGATATAACTATGACTATAACTCCTCAATCGTTTTAGGCAATTCCGGTGTCTACAATCCTAACTCATTAATATTGGAACGTGCTATTACGTCCAATAAGTTCGTTAGTAATTACCAAGGCGACACTTACATCGAAGAAAATACTGATATCAGTATTTTTGGTGATATCGCTTTTAGTAAAAAATCTAATGGAGTTAGTAGTTCCGTTTGCTACAAGAGGGAGTATTTGTTTAATTCGGCACACTGGATTTCTAGTATGCCATCCAAGATTTATTCATCTGACTGCTCTTCAAACTACAACATTGTCAATGAGTACATTTATAACTCAGCTTCGCAGTTGTCTCAAGATAAGTTATTTAATCGACTATTTAGAAGTTATACTTATCATGTAGATGGGAATTTAGCAAAAACAACTTACAACGGCTCTAATCGTTATGAGCAGTTTGAAGACTATTACCGCGGCAAGGCGCGCAAAATCACGCTGGCCTGCCCAACCACTAACGGTTGTAACACCGCTAACGGCAGTACCACCAATACCGTAGTCGCATTACTCGAAGTCAACGCCGATGGCACCACCAAGAGCGTGACTGATTTCAACGGTAATAAAACCAGTTACAGTTACAACCCCGTTGGCTGGCTGACCAAAATCGACTATGCCGACCCCAAGTGGGTTGATAAGGTCATCAGTTATGCCACTGTCGCAACTGCCGATGATGGTATTAGTGGCAGTGGCATTGCTGTTGGGAGTTTACGGCAAACTATTTCGCAGGGGAATTTCGAGAACATGGTTTACCATGATGGCTTGCTGCGCCCCGTGTTTACCCGCACTCGAGATAAGGCCGATACAGGTACCATCAGCTATCAGCGTAACGAATACGACCATGAAAACCGCGTCACCCTGGCCAGTTTCCCAAGCAGTGACCCAGCCAATCGCTTAGGAATGGCAACTGAGTACGATGCCCTTGGCAGAGTCGTGACTCAAACCCGGACCAGCGACAATGCCATCACTCACAACGCTTATCTTGCCGGTAACAAGATTGCAGTGACTGATCCGATGAACAATATCACCACTACAACTTATCTTGCTTATGGGGAGCCTTCCTTTGACAAGCCGACGTTAATTGAAGCACCTGATAGTGATGACATTGCGATTGAGTATAACCTTTTTGACCAAGTCACCAGTATTCGTCAAGGTAATGTCACTGAAACGCGTCTCTATGATGCCTATCAACAATTGTGTAAACAGGTACGCCCTGAAACGGGGATTACTGCATTTGGCTATAATGGTCAACGTCAACAGATATGGCGAGCTCAGGGGGCCAATGGTTCCACAACAAGCTGTGATGCGGGCGCTGTGCCTGCCAGTCACAAAATATTGTTAGGTTACGACAATTTAGGGCAGTTACGAACTGAGAACTTCCCCGATAGCACCCCTGATAAAACCTACAGTTATGACGCCAATGGCAATTTAATATCTTTGCTTGCAGGGCCAGTGAGTTGGAGCTACCTGTACAACAGCCAAAATGTCATAGACAAGGAAACTCTGTCGCTGGATGGGCGTAATTTTGTCTTAGATTGGGAGTACAACAGTCTTGGTGACTTAAGTTCACTGAAATATCCTTCAGGCGCAGTGATTGATTTTGCACCGAATGCTTTAGGGCAGCCCACTAAAGTTGGCAGTTATGCAACAGGCGTGAGTTATCATCCTAACGGTCAAATTAAGCAGTTTACCTATGGCAATGGCATAGTGCGCAAGGTCGCACTGGATACTACGGGTCGAATAGATGCAATCACGGATGTCAAGGCTAGCTCAGTTAAGAATAGTCTCGATCCAAGTTATGACTATAACGACAATTTAGCTCGTTTGATTGATTGGGTAGACCGCAATAACGATGTCGATAATCTGGTTTATGACGGTGCAGACCGCTTACTGTCTGCCGATGGTAAGTGGGGGAGCGGTCGGTATAACTATGATGGTCTGGGTAATGTTCTCAGCCGCAGTCTGAATAACTCCACGATTAACTACAAGTACAATGCGCTTAATCGGTTAAATAACCTCACTGGTGCCTATGCCTACGCTTACCAATATGACGCCAGAGGCAATGTGATTAATAACGGACGCTATAGCCTTGCCTATAACTTAGGTCAGCAAATGACAGCGGCTAAGGGCATCAACTATGTTTATGATGGTCATAATAGACGAGTAAAACAAACTAAAACAGATGGTAGTCATTACACTGTTTACAGCAATGGCGGCCAGTTATTACATCGTGAAGCTGCGAATGGCACTAAGACAGACAGTGTTTACTTAGGTAAGCAATTAGTGGCCGAAGTTGATAATGCTCTCGCCGGAAATCCCCCAAACACTGGCGGTACCCCACCAACTGTAGTGCTAAAAGTAGAAGCGACTTTAGTTGGAAGCGATTGCCCCCCTAAAATGGAATGTCCTGCAGTTGTGAGTTCACCCGCTCATTTAGTGACATGGAGCAGTACCAATGCCTCCTCTTGCTCTGGAATGGTCAACAAAAGTTTCAATGGTGCAACACAAGGAATTGATATTTTATCCGGCACGAATGGTCGTAAAACTTATACAGCCAATGGTATTGTCTATCAAATCACATTGACATGTACTGGTGACGGAGGTCAAACGACGAGGCAAGAAACGGCCAGTGGAGTTGGTGGCGGGAGTGACATGTAATGACTAACAATAAAGGATTAATGATGAAGTTATGGCAACAATTCACTTTGCTGTTAGTGGTACTAATGAGTATGCCCACCTATGCAGCAACAGTGCGCTACCAACACACAGATATGCTAGGCTCAGTGGTGTCCGAATCAGATGCATCAGGCAACATTATCAGCCGCAGCCACTATGAACCCTTCGGTAAACGCATCGGCGGTGACAAGGAAGGTATAGGCTACACAGGCCATCTGCAAGATAAAGACCTAGGTCTGACTTATATGCAGGCACGCTACTATGATCCACTGATAGGTCGGTTTTACTCTAATGATCCTGTTGATGCGCTAGGGCATATTGGTCGTGATAATCCAGTTCATGGTTTTAATCGATATGCGTACGCAAACAACAACCCTTATAAATACACCGATCCAGATGGGGAGTTTGCGTTTCTAATACCTTTAATCGGAGCAGTTATTGGAGGCTATTCAGGCTTCAAAATGGCAACTGACATGGGAGCTAGCAATCCCGAGGCGTTCATCGCCGGTGCTGCAGGTGCTCTCGCTGGTGCTCTTTCCGGCGGTATTGCTGGGACGACAGCTGGTTTTGGTGTTAAAGTTGCTGCTCAACAAGCCCTCACTCAGGGGGCCGCCAAAACTACTGCGCAAATAGTTGGTGCTGGAGTTTCTGGTTTCACTTCAGGGGCAACAACTCAGGCCGCAGGCGATGCTATTGGTGATATTTCTCGCGGACAAGTTCCAAGTGTTGATACAGACAAAGCTATTATCAAAGGAATAGAAGGAGCTGCAACTGGAATAGCTGCAAGTGTTCCTGCGATTGCGGCTGGTGCGTCGATAGCTACTGATATCGCTGGAGCTGCGATTGCAGTTACGATAGAGGAGGTAAAAACACAATGATGGAAACTTCAATTGCTAAAAACACCTATCGTATACTGGGCATGCTTTTGATAACTGTCACGGTATGTATTAGCGCTAATTTTATGTTTATAGTTAAATCTCCTGACTTTACTACGTTGGATAAGTATAGCGGTGTTATAGAACGTGTAGAAATTAATGGTAATCAGTTGGACATATCTATCGATAATTTAGATTTTACGTATAGCAGATGGAATGGGCGTGTTCCGGATGTTTTTTCAGACATAAAATCTCATCAAAATGGTGTGGCAGAACTATTAGTCTACAATGGGCCTAGTGGGAATGCCCAGATCTATGCGATATCGATTGATTCCGAAGTATTAGTGTCATTTGATTCAATAATTGAGCATCGTAACTCATTGATAAAATGGGTTTTGATAATCTCAATTATTTTTTGTTCTCTTGGATTTGTTGGTGTTTTTTGGGGAGGGCAGCTTGTTGAAATGAATAGAAAAATAACACAGAACTAGCTGCATAAAGATGGGATATCCAAACCTTTCTGATGCATTGACAAGTTTTGAGTAGGTATGCGAATGAGTGGCCAGTTTTCATCGGAACACTGGCCAATCTGTTTCGGAATCGTGGTGGCGTTAGGTCGGAATATACAGGTGTATATTCCGTCTTTTTTGACCAGCTTTCCGATTTTGTTTGGCCAGCAGTGTCAAAACAATCTGGCCAGCTTTCCGTGTATGATTGGCCACTTGGTTAGTGCCTTATGCTCACTTGTTGATGTTTGGCTAGGTGCTTGTTCATCGTTGCGATGAGCCAATTCAGCCCCAACTTAGTTTCTGGTAGCACGCAATGGGGATCATTGAAGGCCTGCGCTAACTCTTGGTTTATCAGTTGAGTATCCCCTTGTAATTTCCAATACAAAAAGAGCTGTTGGCTTTTAAGACTGCCGACAATACCTAAATCTTCTGAGGCTAGTAGAAAATTCAGCATGGCTTGCGCATAGCGAAAGGTCTGCTCAAACCCTCCTAACCATAGATCCAAATGGCATTGTGATAAGCGTGAGTCTTCGACAATCACTTGCTCAATGTACGTCCACAACAACATGTGTAGAGTGGCACACTAAATTTCGCTATTTAGTAAGAAATTTATATTTACTCATGACAATTTAAGAGCTCTACAAATTCAAAGCTGTTAAGTGATACTTTGTTCTGAGTTCAGTTTGAGATGACAGGATTAGGCAAAGGTATTCATTTCAACGGTAATCTTTAGACTAGAAGCGGTAGGCATTCGCTCTTTATCTGCAATGCCTACCTCATTTGCTTCTGTTTTTTTACTTGGTTCTTACCATCCTGACATGTAGATAAAGGACTGGTCCATTCCAGCGGCCATGACCATCATAGAATTGGATAAGCCACTTGCCGCCAAACTGGCTATTATCGCTGGCAGTTGAAGTCCAATAGCCAGCATAGTCAGGTGTCTGCGGAAATGCTGCTCGCGCTAATGTCGGGCTTTTATAGTTACCTTCACACACATTATCGTTTGGTTTCCAATAACTTGGTTTACCTGATGAACAATAAATCAGTGAACTTAATTCCTCTTTTGTGGGTAAGCGCCAGTCGGTGTGGTTACCATCAGAGATAGACATTCCCATTGCATATGGCCAGATAAAAGTAGTAGGACTGCCTTTACAGCTACCGTCTTGCCAAGTCTGTCCTACGCTACAGCGCATCCACATCAGCTTGGTTTGCGTGTCGGTGATGGTGCCATTGCCGTTATCAATATACCGCTCTGCAAGTGTACCATCGCCAATTTTGGTAAACGTGGCATTGATTTGGCAATCTGATGTCACTGTTCCTGTGGTGTACTCATTGTTATTGAGCGTGCCATTACAGCCTGTGACGGATTCAATTTGATAGCCGATGTCCGTTGAGACGTTAAAGCTGGCGTGGGTGTTGTAACTGACATCAATACTCTCGGGACTGATTTTGCCTCCGGTTGTTGCTTGCGTGGTGATTTTGTACGTGCTGAGTTTGAAAGATACGGTGACTGCACACTGGGCATTTATGACCGCTGTTGTATAGCTGTTTTGGGTTAATGCGCCACTGCAACCACTGATATCATCGATTTGATAGCCGGTATCGGGTGTTACTGTGAAGGTAGTTGCATGACCGGATTCAACCATGTTGATTGCTGGGCTGATTTTTCCGCCAAGGCTTGCCGTTGCTGGAATGCTGTAGACCGTTGGGGTGACTTGTCCGTTGTCATCGCTGCTGTCACCTTCCGAGCCGCCACAGCCAGCGAGTAATGTTGCTGCGACTATGCTCAAAAGCAGTGTATTTGCCTTTGATGGCGGTGTCTTTATTGACGTTATGGCGAGTTTGATGCTTGCGTGAATGCACTTATTCATAGGTGTTCCCTGTTATGTTGTCCTGATTAAAGCAGGCTGTTGGTCGTGATGATTACTTCGTTACTTGATTGAGGAGGATGTTTTCTGGTGTGAATATTTCGCCGATAGCCTTGTTGAGTGAGTTACTGTAGATGTCATCTAGGGCATTGTTGGCGGTGATATACGGGGTGTGCTCTTTACCTTCTCCCAATGACAGTTGCCACTTTGCAGTATTCACTTCAAAGGTATCGTCGAGATTGATGAGAAACTGAATCGTCAATGATGCGCGTGTGACCTGAGAGATAAAGGCTTCATCGACTTTTCCAGTTACCGCTTCAGAGGCTTGTTGACCCACTTGCTTAAAGTGTTTCAGCTTCATATTGCAGGTATACATAACCGTGGTAATGCCATTGCTGGCTTCTTGCTCTACCCAAGCCGTGCTGGCGCAAGGCGACCATTTATCAAACGCCTGACCTATGTTGGTTTGCTTGTAGTCTTCGAGGACACCCTCTTTTACATAGATAATATTTAATGGTTCACCGAAACGAATGCCGAGAATGATTAAGACGATAAGGAACGCGACAAACGTAACAACCGCGGAGGCTATGATACCTAACCAGCCCGTCATCCACTTTGGCATCCAAGGCCATATAGTTTCACCGAGCTTGTAATAGCGGTAATAGTCATAATTAGCCGTAAGACCAAAGACAATAGAATTGATGATAAAAGGAAGCTTGCTCAGGTTCTTGTCAGTAATGAGTGATGCAACTGCTATGATTATCAGGTTCAGCAGCATTAGCATGAGAAACAGATAAATGCCTTTCTTCCACATGCCCTTAGCGAAGTAGTACCCCGAGCCAAACACAAATGCGAGTGCATTCATGTTAACCACATTCTGCCCCTTTAATTGCTCCTTTTTAGGCCTTGAGGTATGTGCAGGACTTTTTGCTGAAGCAAAATAGCCCAACTTGTCAGCTTGTCTTAGGTCAAATTCAGCAAACACCTTTTGCCAGCCTTGGCTTAAATCATCATAGGATTTCACTGTAGGCTTGGTGGCCGTAGACGGCTTAGCTTCAATCGATGGCTTCGCTACTTGTTTTGGTGTAACAGGTGCGGTGGCTACAGGGGCTGACGTTACGGCTTGAGTTGCTACGGGCTTGATGTGGGTAATGATACCCACACCGTTCAACTTGGCTTTTAGTGCGTTAGCTTCACTTTCGCTCAGAGCTTTCTTAATGCATATCGGATTACCTGAGAACAACAGATGTGCTTTTTCCTCGGGGACTTTTAGAAACTTTGCCAGTGCCTGACTCAACTTATGGCGGTCTTTTCCTTCTGCTATCTCACCTTTAAAAATGACGTTGTAGGAGTTCATTACCTTTCCTTGTAATACGGGTTGAGCTATAGGCTTTACTAGGTCAAGTAGACCTATGTTTGCTCAAGGGTTTAAATGAGGATTATACGCACTAAATGCGGATTATAATCCGTGGTTAGTTGGTAAGCAAATTCCCATAGTGGTTGCCTTGTGACGAAGGAGACACTATGAAAACATTAGCGACTGAATTTGGTCATGCGATGCGCAAAATGAGAAAGCTCAGAGGCTTATCTCAAGATGAATTGGCGTTACGTGCAGAGATTGACCGCAGTTATATCGGCCGTATAGAACGAGCGGAGGCGAACATTACGCTCGATATGTTGTACAAGATTGCAGAGGTGCTCGACTGTGAGCCACATGAGTTGCTACCGAGTCGAACATCACTAAAAGGTTAGGCATTGTCTAAGGCTTAAATACAGCCACGCTGTTTGTAGCTGACTTGCCACTCTTTAAACAGCTCAGTCAATCTCGCTTCATTTTGCTTAACGCCAGACGTTCTTTTGGTTTTTACTTTGGACTTGGCTTTGCCTAGGTCAACACCCGACAGTTCTTTACTGTACATTTTCGGCGTCACGTGGCTGTAGTGCTGTTCAATCATGGCAATGCTAGTGCCACATTGTTTAGCCAACACTTCCATGCTGACGTTGCCTGACATCAGTTGCCACGTAATGTAGGTATGGCGTAATGAGTAAAGTGTTCTAACGCCATGGGGGGATGACTTTAAACCTGCTTCGGATATGGCTTTTTCAAAGGCTTTACCGAGTTCGTTGGTGATTGAACCATCTGCCAAGCGAAACAGTTTGTCTGAGGGCTTTCTGTTTGGGAAGCGCTCTCGTAACTCTTGAACGCTGGAGAAGATTTCATCTCGGCAAACCACTTCTCTGGTGCCAGTGTGCTTGACTGTTTTCCCCTTGGTCACAGTGATATAGAAGATAATGTTGTGCTCATTGGTATCGATGTGGATGTCACCCCAAGTCAGGCTTTCCATTTCCGTTCCTGGTCGAATACCCGTATTCACCGCAAACTCGATATAGTCCATCAGTAACTCACGAATTTGGCGGGTTTTCTCCTTACGGCTGTTTTGCTTAAGCTGGTATACGGTATCGAATGCTTTGTTGTATTCCTCGGGTGAAAAATGTGCTCGACGCTGTGACTCTGCCCCTTTGGTCGATAAAGAGGGCACTTGAGCCGCTAACATCCATTTATGGTCAACCGCTTCTTTAAACACTAGTTGCATAGCGGCATTGTGGTTTAACAGTGTCGATTTGGCTGGGACTCTATCAAATTGTTCAATACGCCATTTATCAAATTCACGCAGCTTCTCACTATCAATCGAGGTAATGTAAGTGCGGTCGAAAAAGGGGATATGGTACTTACGCAATACCTGAATATAGGTCTTGTAGTTAAGTGGGGCTGTCTCGTTATCGAGCGCTTCTTCCATAGCGCTAATGGCTTTTTCAGCCACATCACGAAAGCGTTTGGAACTCACCAGCAGATTACGGTCGGCCATGAACTGGAATTCCATTTGAATCCGATAGGCCATGCCAATGGCTTTCTCTTTTTCTTTCTGCTTGGTGGCTCTGGCGTGCCACTTACCCGCGACTTTAGTGCGAGCATACCAACGTTCGCTATTGTCTTGCAGGTAGATGTATAATTCGTCGGAAATATCGTGTCGTTCGACCTGTTTGCTCATAGTCAGTTTCTAATGTTGGTTTGCAAAGAATTTGCAAAGTGGTGCATTAGTTAAATCTAATGCAGATAGGTGCATGAAAAATAATAACAAAAAAAGTCAGATTTAGTAATAAATTTGACGCGCTTTATTCAAAATCCCGCGCCCTTAAAAGCGTGCCAGTTCGAGTCTGGCCACTGGTACCAAATCCTTCTTAATGAAGGAACTAAACCGACCTAGCGTCGGTTTTTTTGTACCTGAAATTTGGCAGTAGGTCGATTTAGTGGGATTCGGCGATATCCATTTGCGTCATAGTCACACCTTTGATTTGTGCATAAATCGCTTTGCCATGGGTGAGTTGCAGTTCATCGCAGGCCCAAGGGGTGATGTTGGCCCAAAGTTCATCGCGGCCTAGGGCGATTTTTAATTGGATTTGCTCACCATTATCGCTGGGGTATAAGTCTTTAATTTCTCCCTTCAATAGATTACGGATACTCGACCCTTTGGGGATTTCGGTGCAAACCGAGACATGGTTTGCCTGAATACGCACTTTGAGTTTCTTTGTCGTTTCAGCTAGATAACCGCTTACCCATAGATGGTTACCATCAGCCATCACGAGTCGCGTCATGGGGTAGTCGGGATGTCTGTCGGCAACCTTAGCACTGAGGAGTGAGCTGAGTTCCTGCAATGGCACCCAAGGGCGCATTTGCTCGCTATTCCACACTTCACTTAAGGCGCCTTGGGCGATCAATTTCCCCTGATGCAGCACCAGCATATAATCCGCCAGTTGTAAGATCTCATCTAGGCTGTGGCTCACATACACAATCGGCAGTTTTAGTTCCTGCGATAAGGTTTGCAGGTAGGGCAGTAACTCGCGTTTACGGGGTAAATCGAGTGACGCCAGCGGTTCATCCATCAACAGCATGTCGGGCGATGTCAGCAGAGCACGGCCAATGGCAACCCGTTGTTTTTCACCGCCCGATAGTGTGCAGGGATAACGACTGAGCAGTTTATCAATTCCCAGTAACCGCACAATTTTATCGAATAATACTGGGTTGGCTTTACGCACACCATAGTTGAGATTGCCCTTCACGCTATAGTGTGGAAACAGCCGTGCCTCTTGAAATACATAGCCAATATGGCGCTTTTCTGGGGGAAGGTTCACTTTGCCTTGCTGGTAAAGCAGTTTGTCACCGAGGCGGATTTCACCGCTATCTGGGGTCGAAAGCCCGCCGAGCAGGTTCACGAGCGAGGTTTTACCCGCACCCGAGCGGCCAAAAACGGCGGTCACGCCTTGCAATGGCAATTGGGTATCGACTTTTAGTTGCAGTTGTCCGAGCCGTTTTTCAATATTAATCCTTAGCATACGCTTGCTGTCCTCTGCAGGGCTTTTTTACTCAGCCATTGGGAAGCGAGTAAAGACGCGAGCGCGATCACTATCGAGATAATGCACAGGCGCATGGCCTGATATTCGGCCCCTGGGGTTTCAATAAAAGAGTACATGGCGAGCGGAATTGTACGAGTTTCACCGGGAATATTAGAAACGAAGGTAATGGTCGAGCCAAATTCTCCTAGGCTGCGGGCAAAGGCGATAATCATGCCCGACACTATCCCTGGAGAGGTAAGCGGCAGTGTGATGGTGAGAAATACCCGCCATCGACTGCTACCTAACGTGCGTGCGGCCTGCTCGAGTCGAATATCAACGGTTTCAAAGGATTGGCGTATGGCTCTGACCATCAGCGGGAAAGATACTATCGCCGCCGCGAGGGCCGCACCGCGCCAACTAAAGCTAAAACTGATGCCAAACCAATTATATAACCACTGGCCGATAAAACCTTGGCGGCCCATGCTGATCAGCAGGAGGTAACCCACTACCACGGGCGGTAACACCAGTGGTAGATGGAGCACACTGTCGAATATAGCCTTGCCAGGAAACTCGACTCTTGCCAGCACCCAAGCACATAAAATGCCCAAGGGTAAACTGGCGATAACGGCAACGGATGACACCTTTAAGCTGAGCAGCAGTGCGGCAATTTCATAGTCGCTTAGTAGAGAACCACTCAGCACCTTAATTCACTCCAAAGCCATATTTCTCAAACACATTTTTTGCGCTTGGGCCTTGCAGATACTCATTGAACGCTTTGGCGCTTGCCGTCGATTCTTGTTTAACTAAGGCGATAGGGTATTCAATTGGGCTGTAGCTCGTCTCTGGGAAGGTGGCCACGATTTTGATCTTCTGGGCGACTTTCGCATCGGTTGAATACACTATGCCTAGCGGCGCTTCGCCCTGTTCAACTAAGGCGAGGGCGGCGCGGACATTGTTAGCGCGGGCGAGTAATGGTTCAGCAACTTGCCACAGCTTGAGATTTTCGAGGGCTTGCTTGGCATATTGTCCTGCGGGCACATGATCAGGATCGCCAACGGCCATACGGCTGCCTTTTAATGCGGTTTTGATATCCCAATCGCCATTGAGCACCACCTCTGTGATGGGGCTATTTTTCTCGGCAATCAAGACTAAGGTGTTTTTTAGCAAGGTTTTACGGCTGTTAACATCGACCGCTTTGGCCTCGACCAGATAATCCATCCACTTTTGATTGGCCGAGACAAACAGATCGGCGGGCGCACCATTGGCCACTTGTTTTGCCAGTGTTGAAGAAGAGGCGAAGGAAAAGACCACCTTAGTATTGTGCTCTTTTTCATATTGCTGGCCGATTTCGTTAAGTGCATTGGTGAGTGATGCCGCAGCAAAAACAGTCACTTGCTCATTGTCTGCCGCAAAACTTGGGCTAGATGTCAGTGCCATTGTGAATAATGAAGCCGTGGTAAAAAGTAGCAATTGCTTAAGGTGAGTGAATTTCATTCTGTTCCTCCGTGATAAAAAGTGATCGTTATATACCAATCTATACATCGATCATTCAAGCCCTAAGCAATCAATTAGTGATCTGTGTGCGGTTTCTTGCGGATTAATGGCATTAATCCGCTGAAATATCTCGGCAATCTTATTGGTATCCTCAAGGTGATGAAGGACAATAGGGCTCAAGTCAGAGTTGGGTGCGGGATAAACGATGGATTTACATGCATTACTTACGCTTTCCCTCGGGGATAAGCCCTTCGCCAATCCTAGGCGGATAAGCCTGCTCGAGCAAGTCGCCAACACAGGCTCGATAAGCCAAGGCGCCAAGCTTGCGGGGATCAGTTATAAAGCGGCGTGGGACGCAATCAATGAGATGAACACCGCCATGCCAGAACCCGTAGTGTGCAGCGAAAAGGGCGGCAAAGGTGGTGGTGGCGCTAAACTCACCGAATTTGGCGAGCGGTTGCTCAAGGTGTATTCCATCACCTCCCAAGTACAAGAAATGGCCTTGGCCGCCTTGCTCGATGAGTCCGTCGACATGCACAGTTTATTAGATGTGATGGCGCATTTCTCCCTCAATACTAGCGCCCGCAATCAGTTAACGGGTCGTATCAATTGCATTGATTCATTTGGATTAAATGACGAAATCAGCGTGACCTTAGCGGGCGGGCAACAGATTCAGATTTCAGTGACCCATTCGAGCCGCGAACGCTTGCAGTTAGCCATGGATAAATCCGTATTGTTACTGTTTAAAGCCCCCGCGGTACTGGCGACGACTCATGCCTGCGAAGTGGATGGGCAAAATTGCCTCAGCGGCCGTTTGCTGAGCGTGACTGAACTTGGCGACAAGGCCGAATTAGCCATAGATATTGATGGTAAAGACATCATCTATTCAGTGATACCACTCACCCAAATGCAGAGTTTGGCTGTCGGCGAATCATGTTTCGCCTGTTTTGATGCCACGCAGGTGATCCTCGCCAGCATGAATTAGTCGAATTGAATGATTAATTCGATTAATCATTGGGTTATTCACTGGGGATGGCCTGTGACTTGGTGTTATTGTTTTCGCAATGGGTTGGTGGGGAATCTAATGGTTTCTTTCGTTTGCAAACACGACGTTGATTTTTATTGAAAAATAATTAAGCGAAGAATATCGAGTATTGCTTAAATTATACGACTGTAAAATATAGACCCCGACAATTTACCACCTAACGATTTGGTCTCGCACTAAATCGGCATCGCTGCCTAAGCACTACTCAGCCGTACTTGGCATGCAAATTTCTACACAGATATTTGCAAATCTTTACCTGTTAACGACACTTCCTTCGTCTACTGTCTTTGGCTAACTCTATATACTGTTGGAACAATTTCAGTTCCTTAGCAAGATGAATGCTTGCTGTCTTTAGCATTGATGGACACGACAATACCGATGAAAAAATCCTCAAAGCGTAAATTGCTGCTCGCGTTAAGCGGCTTAATACTCCTGGGTGGTGGTGCTTATTTTATGTGGCATAAGCCTGAAACGGCACCTACCTATGTGACTGAAGCGGTGCGCCGTGGCGATATCGAAAACTCAGTGCTGGCCAATGGCATGTTGCAGGCATCCAAACTGGTGAGTGTAGGTGCGCAGGTATCGGGGCAAATCTTAAGTTTGCCGCTGGCACTGGGTGATGAAGTAAAGAAAGGCGATTTGATTGCTCAAATTGATAGCCTAGCGCAGCAGAATAATTTGAAGGATGCCCTCGCATCACTCAAAAGTATCAATGCTCAGTTCCGTGCTAAACAGGCGCAGATCCGCCAAGCTAAATTGGAATTTAGCCGCCAGCAGCAAATGCTTGCCGATAAGGCCAGTTCTCGCGCCGATTATGAAGTGGCCGATGCTAATCTAACGGTTTATCAAGCCGAGCTTGAGCAATTAGAAGCGCAAAAACAACAGGCTGAGATTAACGTCGACAGTGCCAGAATCGATTTAGGTTATACCAAAATTATTGCGCCTATGGATGGCACTGTGGTGTATTCCGCGGTGGAAGTGGGACAAACCGTTAACGCTAATCAAACGACGCCGACAATCGTGGAAATGGCGCAGCTCGATACCATGACAGTTAAAGCGCAGATTTCAGAAGCCGATGTCGTCAATGTCCATCCGGGTCAAGCCGTATATTTCACGGTTCTTGGCAAACCAAATCATCCCTACCGTGGCATCTTAAGGGCGATTGAACCTGGACCGATTTCGATGGATGGCGACGATAGTAATATGAGCTCTAGCGACTCAGACGCCATTTATTACCATGGGTTATTTGATGTTGAAAATCCAGACCGCACCTTGCGTATCGGGATGACGGCGCAGGTGTCCATAGTGTTAGCTAAGGCCGATGATGCGCTATTAGTGCCTGCGCAGATATTGCGTATAAAGCCGAGGGAGAAATCCGCGGCGCCAGAGGCGAAGTCTGGCGAGCGTAAAGCCCGCAGTGGCCCGCAATATCAAGTGCCTGTGTTAGTTGATAACCAAGTGCAATATGTGGATGTCGCGGTTGGGATCAACAACAAAATCAATGCTGAAATCACCACTGGTTTGAAGGAGGGCGATCAGGTCGTGCTTGGCATGCCGTCCGCCGATGATGGCAGCAGCAAATTCCGTCGTCCACCTAGCGTGAGGTTTTAACAGTGACAACGGCATTACTTGAAATTTCAGGTTGTTATCGCACTTTTCAGGCGGGTGAGCAGCAACTTACTGTGCTGAAAGATGTGAACCTGTCGATTGGCCGTGGCGAGATGGTGGCGATAGTGGGCGCCTCTGGCTCGGGTAAATCGACCCTAATGAACATTCTTGGTTGTTTAGATAAACCGTCAAAGGGCGCGTATTTTATCAATGGCCAAGATACCTCAACGATGGACGTGGATGAGTTAGCCCAGCTGCGCCGCGAGCACTTTGGTTTTATCTTTCAGCGTTATCATTTACTGGGCGATTTGACCGCCATAGGCAACGTCGAAGTGCCCGCCGTGTATGCGGGTAAAGAACGCACGGTGCGTAAAGACAGAGCCGAGCATTTGTTGACGCGTTTAGGCCTTGGCGACAGGCTTGACCATAAACCCAATCAGCTCAGTGGTGGTCAACAGCAGCGGGTCAGTGTGGCGCGCGCCTTGATGAATGGCGGCGATGTGATCCTTGCCGATGAGCCGACTGGTGCGCTGGATAGTCACAGTGGTGAAGAAATGATGCAGTTGTTGCAGGAGCTGCACAGCGACGGTCATACCATCATTATCGTGACCCACGATATGCACGTGGCCCAATATGCCGACCGCATTATCGAAATCAAAGACGGCGTGATCATCAGCGATGAGCGCAGTCAGGATAAACAGACTGCTAAGCCGCAAAGCTCAACGTTACAAAATACGGCGTCACAAAAGCCTAACGGCGCAGTACTAGCGAAAGACTGCTCGCGTGCGCGGGTGGCTTCTTGGGACAGATATGTCGAGGCGCTTAAAATGGCGCTGGTGGCGATGTCGACCCACAGGTTACGTACTTTCTTGACTATGCTCGGGATTATTATAGGTATCGCCTCTGTGGTTTCTGTGGTGGCCTTAGGTGAAGGCTCACAGCAGGCCATTCTCAAAAGTATCAGTTCGATGGGAACCAATACGATTGATATTCGCCCAGGTTCAGGTTTTGGCGATCGACGCTCGGCACGGGTGCGTACCTTAACGGCGACCGATGCCAATGCCCTTAAAAATCTGCCCTATGTCGATAGCGTGACCCCAAGTATTGGCTCTAGCGCGACGGTACGTTTTGGCAATAAAGCGGTATCGGCCTCGGTGAATGGGGTGGGGCCAGAGTTCTTTCGCGTGAGAGGTTACGAGTTAGCACAGGGGCAGTTTTGGGATGATGCCAGCGTTGCAACACTCGCCCAAGATGCGGTGATTGATGACAACACCCGTAAGGAGCTCTTTCCTAGCAGTGCTGGCGATAATAACTCGGCCATCGGCCAAGTGATTTTCCTCGGGGATTTACCCGTGCGCATCATAGGTGTGACGCAGCCAAAAGAAAGTGCCTTTGGTAACAGCGATGCGCTCAATGTGTGGGTGCCTTACACCACAGTTTCTGGCCGTATGATAGGTAAAAACTATTTGGATGGCATCACAGTGCGACTCGATGAAACTGTGCCGAGTAACGCGGCGGAGCAGGGCATTATCGCGCTACTTAAAATGCGCCACGGCACTCAAGATTTCTTCACCATCAATACCGATACCATTAGGCAGAACATCGAAAAAACCACAGCAACCATGACCTTATTGATCTCGGCGATCGCGGTGATTTCCCTTGTCGTTGGCGGAATTGGGGTGATGAACATTATGTTAGTGTCTGTGACTGAGCGGACCCGTGAAATCGGGGTGCGTATGGCAGTGGGCGCGCGTCAGAGTGACATTTTGCGCCAGTTCCTTATCGAAGCCATCTTAGTGTGTTTGTGTGGCGGTACCTTAGGCATCGCCTTGTCCTACTTAATTGGCGTGGTGTTTGCGCAAACGGGAGGCAGTTTCCAAATGATTTATTCCACCACCTCCATCGTTGCCGCCTTTGCCTGTTCGACCTTAATTGGTGTGCTATTTGGTTTCTTACCCGCCCGCAATGCGGCGCAGTTAGATCCCGTTGACGCATTAGCCAGAGAGTAATAACACCATGAATACAAAAATATTTAATCGACACTTTTCGCCTCGTAGCTGCGCGATTGCTGTGGGCATGGCTTTGGGAATCACCTTGCTGAGTGGCTGTGGCAGTTTTATGCGTTCAGACTTTGAACCGCCCGCATTGGCGATTCCTGAACAGTGGCAAAACACCACAGTGAACGAGCAAGTAAAGGTCGATCCTTGGTGGCAGCAGTTTCATCAGCCCGAGCTCGATAAGCTGGTTAGCCAAGTATTGAGTACCAACAATGACTTAACGCTGGCGACCTTAACCCTGCGTAAAGCGCGCTTGCAGGCAGGGCTAACGCGGGACGATCTGTATCCGCAATTATCGGCCAATCTTGGCGCTTCCCGTAATCAGCCACTCGATGGTGGCGATGCGACTAAGAGTTATCAAGCCAACTTGTCTGTCAGTTATGAGGTGGACTTGTGGGGCAAAGTGTCAGCCAATATCGACCAAGCCCAATGGGCGGCGCTGGCGAGCGCCGAAGATAGGGAAAGCACCACCCAAAGTCTAGTGGCGACCACAGCATCCTTGTACTGGCAGATAGGTTATTTAAATCAACGGGTTGATTTGAGCCAAAAGAGCATAGCGTACAGCAAGCAAACGTTGGCTTTAACCCAAAGGCAGTATGATTCTGGCGCCGTTACGCAAGTGAATGTGCTCGAAGCGCAGCGCAGCATGGCGGGACAAGAGGCGGCCCATAGTCAGCTTATCCAGCAATTAACTGTGGCTAAAAATGCCCTCGCGATATTACTCAATCAGGCACCAGCTGCTGATCCTGCGCAGAGTTTAGCCTCAGGGGAGACTTGGGTTGAGATTAAGCAACTCCCCGATGTGGCAGTGCCGGACGTTAGCGTGGGTGTACCCGCAGATTTGTTAGTCAGACGCCCTGATGTGAAGGCTTCCTTGTATCAACTGCGCTCCGCCTTGGCGAGTAAAGACGCCACCTATGCGAGTTATTTTCCCAGCCTGAGTTTAACCGGCGGTATTGGAGAGTCGACCTCAGAGTTAAAAGAGTTGTTACGTAATCCCGTTGGCAGTTTAGGCGCAGGGCTTGTCTTGCCCTTTTTGCAGTGGAATCAAATGCAAATCAATAACGACATTGCCGATATCGATTATCAAACTGCGGTGGTTAATTATCGCAAGACGCTCTATTCCGCCTTTGAAGATGTCGATAATGCGATTTCGGCAAAGCAGCAATATCGCTATCAAGGGGAGAAGTTGGCGCAGCAATTCAGTGCGGCGGCAGCCGTTGAAGCCATTTATGAGAGTCAGTACCGCAATGGCGCTATCGGTATTCAGAATTGGATTGATGCCCAAGAGAATCGTCGCAGCGCCGAGGCGGCTTTGCTCGAGAATCGTTACAACCAACTCACCGCCCAAGCGACGCTTTATCAAGCCCTTGGCGGCAGCGATATCGCCCCGCCTTTGGCAAAGGAATAACGCATTGTTGTAAAAGCATCGCAGCACTATAGAAAAACAAAAACCGCTATTAATAGCGGTTTTTCGTTTTTATATAACTCAGGCAAGCGCAAGCCTCTAAGTTGCTAGTGCCTTTGCGCTGTGTTTAGCCGTTAAGCAGAATTAGCTGCGCAATATTTGCAGCGGCAGACTGAGCATATCATCGCCGGTTCCGGCTAAGTGCCAGATGATGCCGACTAAAGCGCCAACTGTGAGCAAGTACCAAATCACCGAGAAGATTTGTCCGTATCTGTCTAACGGCAGCAGGTGGCTTTGATGGCGTGTGCGCCACTCGAAAATGATTTCTAAGCTACCGATCAACAGCAAGAATCCCAATAAGGCTAAGCCTAAGGTGTAGCTGATATACACACCGAAAGCGGCACCGGCGGCGCAGGCGACCAAGCCCATGATGCTGTTCATCGAAAAGCTGATGCTCTTTAAAATATGGCCGCCATCGAGTGGTAAAATTGGCAATAAATTAAATAGGTTAAGCAGCGCATTAAAGGCGGCAAGGCCAGCAAAAAACACATTGCCCGTGGCGTGGTAAGCAATCAAGGACGCGATGGACATCAGGAGTCCAAAGGTTGGCCCCATGATGGAAATCACCACATCTTGCCAACGCGTATTAATTTTTTCATCGGAGAGCGCGAGCCCACCCATAAAGGGAATAAGGTAAATTCCTTTGGTTTTCATCCCAAAATATTTCATCGCGCGGATATGGCCGTATTCGTGGAATACCAAGCAGGCGATGAGCGCGAGGGCGAATTGGAAGGAGAATAGCCAAGAATAAGCCGCAACGCTGGCGCCCGCTAATACCACTTTTATGACTTTGGCGCTTTTTAACAGTTTAAAACCAAGGGAGGCGAGTCCAACCATGCTCAGTTTTTGCTGCTTAACGATGGGCGTTTCAGGAGTTTGGCGTTCGATATCTTTTTCGGTGCGTCGGCCTTGGTCGATAATTTTGTCATCCTGCAGCAAGCAGTAATCGAGGCGGAAAGGCTGCCAAACGAGATCGGTTTCGAGGCGAACTTGAATTTTATTTTCTGTCATGGCGATGGCTTGCTCGCCACTTTCTGTCGCCAATGGACTGCTGTGGTGGGTGAGCTCAAAGACATGAACCTTGAGGCCGCCATTGTCGACGGAAGCTTCTTTTTGTGAGACTAAGGTGTTGTCCCAGAAGAGTTGTTGCCAGCCCGCGAGTGAGCCTTCTAAGCGCAGTTGTTTGCCTAAGCAGTCAATCTTAAGTAGTTCCAATTTCGGTTCCATCTGTTTGTATATTTAGTGCCAACTTAAACGTCATCCCTTGAGTCGACGCAGAAAATGGTCATTTTGAAGTGTATTTTAGCCGCGCTTTGCCAGTGGACTCGGCGCTGCTACACAGCGGCAAATTATGCCTGTGAATTTACTATGAGGATATTAGCTTTTAAGGTCATAGTGTTTTTTATTGAGCAACTGAGTTATTGGCAGATGGTATCTCAGCTGCTTGCCGTTTATTCATCGAGGGTGCGTACAATTTCAATCCCTTGGGAAATCGTTGTGAAAGCCAGCTTAGCGACGCAGCATTGCCCCAGTGCTTGGGCATGGTTTTGAACCCACTTGATAAATTCATTGAGCGGCAAATCTTGTTTCTGGCGCAGTAATTGCGGCAGTTCGCCGACGGGGTCTTCATGGATTTTCTGCGGACAGGCACTGATTAGATAACGCTGGCCTTTTGAGTCGAGTAATTGATCGGTATCGATAAAATGATGCTGATAGAGACAGGCGAGTTCGAGCCAATCCCTTTGGTGTTCTAGGTAAAGTAATTCGTCACTTTGAGTCAGTTTTACAATGGCTGGCCATTCAATACTCGACATCTTAACGCTAGTCATTTCAGATCCTTAGGAAGTTTAAAATGGGCTCTGAGACAGTCTCTGAGAACAATCGGCGGCAGTAGACAAGGATTAGGATTATACAAGAAGATACTTGGCATGCTGCTGCGTGAGTTTATCTGACAGCAGTATGCCACGCTGAGGGAAGATTGATAGAGGCCAGAACAAGTTCACTGACTCTGGCTGAATGAGGAAGGCGTGACGGCTGAGTCATCACTCCTAGCCAAGATTATGCGGTCGGTGCGGCTTTAGCTTTGGCGTTATAGTCAAAGTTAATCTCTTGACTGACATTGGCAATGCAGCAAGTGCCGTGTTCACGGGCGGTGCGATGATTCGCTGGACCTATATGTAACTCAACGTTAAGGAATACGTGTTTAAGCACTTCGATACGGTATTTCTCGTAATAGCCTTCGACCTCTTGTTTGAAGGTATCGAACTCGAGTTCTTCGCGGGTGCGTTCATCCATAATGCGATTCTTCTCATCGAGCATCATTTTGATTTGCTCGATCATCGCCGCGTCGCCTTGCCATTCTGATTTAGGCGGTAGCTTATTGAGGCGAGCCTCGATATCTAAACTGGCGACGACCATAGCTTTAACGCTTTCATCGAGCAGCTTGAGATCTTGCTTGAGTTCGGCATGTTCCATCGCGCAATAAACGTCGGTTTTGGTTCCCGCCGTTGCCCCTATGACAACCGCCGTGATGCCTTTCTCAGCACGCGCGACACCGCCCACCAGATCGCCACGACGACCACTCGGATCGCTGACCGTTAAACTGCCGGCGGTTTTGGTATGGCTGTGTAGCAACTGTTTAGTGACTAAGATATTGCCCTTGGCTACCAAATTGGAATATTGCACAAACTGGGCGCTGATCTGCCCTTGAGAATGGATATTGGTAGAGTATTCATTGGCTTTGATTTGTCTGCCAATGATGCCTTTACTTACTGTGACATCACCCTCCGCCTCTAGGGTAGCGGAGTCCACAAAGCCTATCACGGTAATATCGCCCGAGCTTTTAACTACCATGCCCTCGTGGACATCGCCGGTGATTAAAATACTGCCCTTAAAGCTGATATGACCTGTGCCGATGTCGACATCTTTAAGCTGCAAAATATCATCGACATTCATACCAGTACGGGTTTCGACGGGTTGCCCTGGTACTGTGGCGATGAGTTTATTGGGATCTTTGGGATGAAAATCTGTACCTGTACCTGCTTGAAGCACGGCATCTTTACCCGGTTTTTGTTTAAGCACTTCGCCCTTGATGTTGTAACCCGGCGTGCCTTCGGTGGCGGGGTGCTTAACCATTAAGAGATCATTGGCTTTGACGACGATAAGCGAGCCGAGATTACGCATATCGACACTGCCATCTTCCCGCTCTTGTGGCTGGAGTAAGCGTTCGCGTGCGAGGAACACTTTGCGTTCTAATACCGCATTGAGTCCATTGACTGGCGCTTTACCTTGGGCGATGTCACTTTGGCAGACTTCGCCCGCCTTGAGGGTACCGAGTTGTTTCAGTAGCGCTTGAATTTTGAGTTTGCTCAACCCCATGCAGACGTTGTTCTTTTTGAGATGGGTAAGGATCTCTGGCAAATCTATCTGTTTACCGCCCCATGCTGCGGTCAGTTTGAGGCTGGCTTGCATTTTATCGGGACTAATTTCGATTGCTATGGTGCCATCGCGGCGTTCAGCTAAAACAGCAAACAGCTCAAATTTTCCATCATCCTGATTATAAAGAGAGTTGATTTTAGCGACGGTTTTAGCAATGGCAGGCTCTAGCGGAAACAGGGAGGAAAATTCAGGTAAAGATAGCAGGCGCATGATGTCATCTTGGCTCACAGGTCCATGGACATTAGGAATTAGGCGTAACTCAGCTTTGGTTTTATCGCTGCTTAGCTCAAGGAGTTCAGGGTCCAGCATAGGGGCATTCCTAGTAATTGCGTTTTATTATTGTTTAAGAAGCTGATTTGAGTATAACAGTAGAAACTTAGGGTAAAGAAGCCTTTTTGGCTGCAAAAACAGCAAATGTTGGCATTTTGTTGTTAATGGTCTATGGGGTGGTTTTTAAATAGTTTTTTATAAGAAATTGAATGGGATAAGCAGTGTTATCTCTGGTTTATTCGTACTAATAGCAGTGTAAGCCGCAACTTAATGCTAACTTTCGATTTACCCATTATTTTGATGTTTTAAATCAAATCCCTATGCTAGGAACGGCAGTTTGATGTAAATGAAAGCCTGTTTACCGGAATCGCTGACATGCGGCAGATCACAATATTGAGTTTTGTAACGCGAGGAAAGATAAGCTTTATCTGAAAAAAACAGGGATAGTGATACGAGTGAGTATGAGGCGTAGTCAATAACGCGCCTATAGCTGAAGCCTAAGCGCGTTCTCGATAGCGGTTTTACTTGTGCTGGAAGTAATACAACTTGTACTTGTTGTTATCGGCAACCACTTTTAATTGGCCAAATTCGGCGGCAATGATATCTGAATAGGGCAAGTGGCGGTTGGCGACGATTTGCCAAATACCATTATGTTGTAATTGCTTGGCACTATCAGTGACAAAGTTCTGCGCTATGCTGGTGGTGCTTGCAAGACCATCGTGGAACGGCGGATTAGAGATAATGCCGTTAAATTTCCCTGTGGTTTGCGCGAGTCCATCGGAAGGATAGACTTTGGCCGTCATGCCATTGGCGGCTAAGGTTAGTTCGCAGGAAGCCAAGGCCATCGCATTAATATCGACACACTCTAAGGATAAGCTCGGCTGGGCCTTGAGCAGGGCTGCGGCAATCACGCCGGCGCCGCAACCAAAATCGAGCACTCTGCCCGAGAGTGTCGGCAGGTGTGACAGTAACAATTCAGTGCCCAGATCTAAGCGTTTTTCGCTAAACACCCCAACTAAGTTACAGATACTGATCTCGCCCTGTGGCGTAGTCAGTTGATACTGACTGACCCAGTCGCTGAGTTTCATCGCCGGCGCGCTGCCTTCTAAGCTGCTGCCAAATAACAGGCAGTGGCGAGCGTTATCGAGCTTCATCCCTGTCGCAAAATACTCAGGCAACAGCTTCACTAAAGACTTAATCCCGCCTTTGTTTTCTCCAACGACTAACAGTTGGCCGTTAGGCACAAGATGATTGGCGGCGAGGTTAAACAAATAAGGTGCTAAGGGTTTGGCTTTGGGGAAATAAACAATAACCGTATCGTACTTTTCTCGTTCAAGCGGATCTTGGTGCGGCAGGTCATGGCCGAAATAGCAACGCAACTTTGAGTTGGCGTGCGGCGCTAAGTGCAAGTAATGGTGGTAATCCAAGGCGAGTGCATCGACCGATGCCGCGACATCGAGCAGGACTTTTGGCAGTAGATCGGCTTCATGATTGAGCACTAACACCTTATGTTGGCTTAGGCTGTCTTGATTACGAATAATGACTTGCGATGGATTGGTTAACACAGTTACAGGCACCTATAAACTTAAGTGTGGGCATTATACCCGTTATTCACGCTTGAGCCAGTTTGCATCGAATCCCTACTCAAAGACCTAATAAAATCCCTAATAAAAAGACCCAATAAAAAAGGCAACTGCATTATGCAGTTGCCTTATGTGCTTGCCTTTAATGAACGGAATCGATTAACGCTTAGCTTTTAGGTTTCTTCGGTTTAGGTAATAAGCTGAAAATCTTATTGGCGATATCGGTATTATCTTGATGGCCGTTAAACAGCTCAGATGCCGGACCTGCGGCAAAAACTTGTACGTCTGTGCCTGTGTGACCGTCGGTTGTCCAACCTGTATCAGTACGTTTATCAATAAGATGGCGAATCGCCACCGCCATGGTTTCTAATCCCTGCATTCTGGCGACGTTTAGTTTGGCGACTTCTTCTTCGCTAAGTTCAAAGCCTAAACCGCGGGCGAGATCGGCTTGCCATTGCTCACCAGTGATGGCGGCTAAGGCCAAAGTGTCTGTGCTGACCGAGATATTACGCAGGATTTCAGGGTTCCAGCTGTAATTGCCATCGACGCCAATCGATAGACCACCGGTATTGTGGTCGGCGGTGATCACCATTAGGGTATCTGGATGTTCACGCACAAATTGCTCAACCACTTCAATGGCATTGGAGAACTCATCCATCTCACCCATGGCAGTGGCGATATCGTTATTGTGGCCCGCCCAGTCGATGAGACTCCCTTCGACTAACAGCACAAAACCTTGGTCATTTTGCGACAGTAAGCTGAGTGCCTTTTGAGTTAAGGTGCTGAGTTTTCTTGCATCTTTCTCATCAATCGCCCAAGGCAATTGTACTTCGGCAAACAGGCCCAACACTTTTGGTTGGGTGATGCTGGCGAGATCCTCAAAACGGCTAATGTGTTGATAGCCCTTGGCTTTGAACTGCTCTAACAGCGCTGGGGGGAAATACTTTTGACCACCGCCTAAAAATACATCGGCGTTGGTTTCTAAATAGCTGAGTGCCAGAGCGTCGTAGTTTTTACGGCTCTCGTTGTGGGCCAAAAAGGCGGCTGGCGTGGCGTGGTTGATTTGCGACGTTACCGCGACACCTGTGCTAAGGCCAAGGGATTTGGCTTTTTCGAGTATGGTCGGCAGTGGTTGCTTTTGGGTATCGACCGAAATCGCCCCATTATAGGATTTTACCCCAGTGGCGAGTGCGGTTGCCGCGGCGGCTGAGTCAGTCACATAACCACTGACGCTCGCGGGATATGTGCTCGCCATGCCCACCAGTAAACGGTCGAATACGGTTTGTTCGACTTCTTCAGTGTCAGGATTATCTTTGTAATAGCGGTAGGCGCTAGTGTAAGACGGCCCCATACCATCACCTATCATGATGACGATATTTTTCGGTCGCGATGGCGCTTTCGTTGGACCCGTTTCATCTGCCCAAACTGGCGTAGATAACAGCAAACTGATGCCGAGTAACAAGAGTGGCGCTTTGGTGAAACTCATATCACATCCCTAGAAGTGGTTCGGCGCTCGCGATGTGCTCGCGCCTTACAATCAACAAACTCGTTGGTAAATTCTTATGCTTTGGCGTTAATGCGTGCTTCGATAGCATCCATTAACATGCCCGTGATGTCGACATCGAATGCCGCTTGGATTTCACGGATACAGGTTGGGCTCGTCACATTGATCTCAGTCAGCTTGTCACCAATCACGTCCAGCCCGACAAAAATCAGTCCACGTTTTTTAAGCTCAGGGCCAATAGCGCGGGCAATCGCCCAATCGCTGTCGGATAAAGGCTGCGCCACACCGCTACCGCCAGCGGCTAAGTTGCCACGGGTTTCGCCTTTCATTGGGATACGTGCCAACGCGTAAGGTACAGGCTCGCCATCGACCACTAAAATGCGTTTATCGCCTTTAGTAATTTCAGGGATAAAGGCTTGCGCCATCGCATATTGTTGGCCATAGCTGGTCAAGGTCTCGATGATCACCCCAAGGTTAGGGTCATCCTGCTTCACGCGGAAAATCGAGGTGCCGCCCATGCCATCTAAAGGCTTGAGAATGATATCGCCCTTAGCTTGGTGGAAAGCGCGGATACGTTTGGCATCACGGGTCACGATAGTTTCTGGGGTGAATTCGCTAAACCATGCGGTGAACAGCTTTTCGTTAGCATCGCGTAGGCTTTGCGGCTTGTTGACGATCAACACGCCTTGTTCTTCGGCGCGCTCAAGCATGTAAGTGGCGTAGATGAACTCAGTATCGAATGGCGGGTCTTTACGCATTAAGATCACGTCGAGTTCGCTCATTGGCGTGTCTTGAGATTCACCTAGCTCATACCATTTACTCGCATCATTGATGACAGTTAACGGACGCATATTGGCCATCGCCACGCCGTTGACCATGGCAAGATCGGCCATTTCCATATAAAACAGCTGATAACCTCTGTCCTGCGCGGCCATTAACATGGCAAAACTGGAGTCTTTCTTAATGTTGATCTCACTGATGGGGTCCATCACTATGCCGAGTTTTATCATTAATCTGTTCCTTATTTGTCGCCGTTTGCAGGCAAAAAAGCATTTATTGGATAATGGGGTCTGTTATGCCAGCGCAGCTTGCGGCTGCGGTTTAGCCTAAATCACCAAATCTGAGTTGCAGCGCTGTAATGGCCGTGAGCGAGGCGGTTTCAGTGCGAAGCACTCTAGGGCCAAGCAACACATCGGTAAATTGATAGGTTTCTGTCATGGCGATTTCTTCCGCTGACAAACCGCCTTCTGGGCCTATTAACAGGCGCACGCGTGTGTGCGCTAAATCTAAGCCATTGATACCGTGTGCGGCACGTGGATGTAAATTGAGTTTCAGCGCCGAGGTTGGCTCACTGCACCAATCGTGTAAGTCCATCGCTGGGCGAACCACAGGTACTTGGCTGCGGCCCGATTGTTCACAGGCGCTTACAACGATTTTCTGCCATTGTTGAATTTTTTTCTCTAGGCGTTCGCCATTAAGCTTTACACCGCAGCGATCGGAAAACAGCGGCGTAATGGTATTCACACCCAGCTCGACCGATTTTTGAATGGTGAATTCCATTCTATCGCCACGGGAAATCACTTGGCCTAAGTGCAAGTTGAGTGGCGACTCAGATAAATTGGCCTCACAGGAAAGCAGTTTTACTGTGACATGCTTTTTACCCGCATCGACAATTTCAGCAAGATAATCATGGCCATCGCCATTGAATAGGCTGATATGTTCGCCGTTACCCATGCGCAGCACTTTGCCGATATGGGCCGCGCCATCTTCGTCTAAGTTCAACTGTTGATTGATGACTAATGGCTGAGGTTGATAAATTCTTGGGACTCTCATTCGACCTTACTCGGCTAGTTGTTGACGCAGTGGTGGCGCTTTACAGGCATTTTGCACAAAGGGGTTATGGTTGCCTTGAGTTTGCGCTATGGCGTTATCGCGTTTGCACTCAATAGTATCAACTGGATAGGTTTTATCCCATGCCTTAAACAATTTTAATTGGCTCGACGCGATTTTAAGCCCATAGGTCTGCTGCATATAGAGGTAGGTTCTGGCTATCTTGCCGCGGGCGTTTACGGGCGGCTGCGCCTGACGATTCTTAAAATCGACCACCATAGTGCATTGACCATACTGGTCGGCTTTACCGTTCCATTGGCTAAAACGGAAGTTACTGCGATCGCCGTTCACTTCACCGATGGCGGGCACTAAGTTGTGCATGTCCGCTTCCATCTTATTAAATTCGTTACTGTTATCGGCGCAGTTTTTACGCCCGCCCTTTTGCCAGCATTGGAGCTGATGGCCGAATTCCCAGGCGGGCACTATGTGTTCCCACTCGATACGGTTGGCGCGGGTTTCCTGTTTACGGACTTGATAACCGCAGCTGGCGAGATCGGGTTTCCACGATTTGCCTTTGATCTGAATATCGCAGCCACAGTAAAAACTGGTGGCGGGTAGAGTGCCTTGGCGACTTCCGGCGTAGAGCGCCTGCGACTTGGTTTTCGCTTGGCTGAAACTGCTGGGGTGTGACACTGAGGCGCTAGCGGGCACAGATGAGGTTGCGGCCCAAGTGATTAGGCACAACAAAAGTCGCCGCGAATTAACGGTTAAAGAAGTTTTGTTCAAAATTTATCCCAAAATAACAAACACTACGCGAGCCTTTGGCTCGTCTTTTATGGCGTGATGGTAAGGGAAATGCCGCTGCTTATGCAAATTGCGTCGTACTTTTTACTCACGCAATTCCCAAATGCTGAAATTCGAATTGTGGAGTGGGTGTGAGGATTGTGCGCGAAGAGGGCTTAGTTCGCCGTTAAATGGGCCTTACAACGTTTACAGATGTAACGGCTTTCACCGCGTAGCACCTTGTTATGGCGGCGAATACTCAACCGAATCGGTCCACAGGCGCAGCGATACTCCACGTCGCGACCTGCCACAGAAGTGGTATTGAAGCTGTGGGTGGTACTCGGGTTAACCTTAAATACCGTTAACATCAAAGATTGCCATTCTTTACCGTGGGGCTTGGTTTTACCAAAAAGCTGAAAACACAGTAAATGACAAATTTCGTGCGGTACAACTTCAGTTAGAAAAGCTTCGCTGTTTTCGCGTAGTAACACAGGATTGAATCGCAAACGATTCTGCTGCAGATGAGCCGTACCCGCGCTCTTTCCCCTGAGACTAAATTGAGTTACTGGGCGTGGGAAAGCGCGCTTAAGCGATATCTCCGCTTCTTGATAACAAGCTTCAATTCGCTCTAGTACTTGTATTTGCAGTGACGAGAGTGGGCGTGATGAACCGGTGAAAATATGTGCCTGAGCCAGATCTTGTACTGCTGGACTCGTTATCAGCTGCGACTTATCTTGGCTTTGGCCCAAGGCTGCGTATGTCGATTTTGTCAGAGGGGCGAGTGCTTCACTGCTGCGACGACGTAAAGTATTGAGTAAGTCTGCAGGTTTCAACATAGGGTTAGCGTTGGATCTCGTCGGTTAAAGGTAAACATTGAGTGCTTAACACTCATTTGGTTATAAAAGCATCAGTTATGAAGCGTCAGTTTTGAAGCTAATCCTATGTATGGCGCTTGGCTTCTGCGTTCGAACGCTTGTTCTTGCAATCCGCTCTTATACTCAGCCTTCCAAATCAGCGATTGAAATTAGCGCTTGAAATAAGAGTCAGGCCAAGCGTTCGCATCATAGCGAACGCTATCTGACAATGCCAGTTTCAGCCAGTGTGACTTGGCTTATAAACTCGCCGCCGCTTGCATCACCATAGTGCGCACTTGTTCGACTATGGCTTGCTCTGTATCGGCATCATAGCCTTTGACTCTTGGGGTGTGAATGTGGCCGACTTTCGCACGGCTATTAAACTTTTGCTGCAACACTATGGCGCGATAGGAAATTTCATTAGAAAGATAACCGCCGCCAGAGCCTTCGACTGACGTTTCGTTTTGCAGCTCATTCAATGATGTTGCACTAAACTCACCGCGGGCAAGGGTCGTGACAGTGTGGTTATCGTTGACTTTCCATTGGCCATCTTTTACTTGCATGGCGGCAACAGGCAGCGAGAATTCGACAAATTGCGGGCCGATAAAATCTTTGCCATTGAGCTTGGGGGCAACCGGTGCGGTTTTAGTGCCGCCAGTGAGGACATTTTGGTTATCGGGCGCCGCTGCACTGCGATTGCGGGCAGGGAAGCGTTCAATATCAAAGTCAGTTCGGCCCATGCTGACGGTAAATACAAATTGGGTTTTAGGATCGCGGTATATCGGGCTCAGTAGTGATTCGATAAGTCCTTGGTCAAAATCTTCAAAACGCACTGGCACCATAGCGGTTTCGATTTGCGCCGTTTTGCCATTTACATCAAAGCGGAAACCATCCAAGGCGAGGGCAACTAAGCCAGAAGGATTACTCTGGGTGATATCTTTGTCGAGAAAGAAAGGATCGAAACCCGTGAGGAAGATTTTGATTTGAACATCATCTGCATATTGAATATCGCTAAATCCCCGTGAGGCCTTTTCAACCGCACTCATTAATATATCATTTTGCCAATCGGCCATTTTAAAGTTGGCGCTGGTGCTCTTAAGACTATTAAGCATGGCAAGGCGAGCCCAATATAAAGGTCGGTCGTCAACATGACCTGACTGCACATCGCGTACCGCCTGTTGCCATAATCTATGGCCTTGGCGCGCCGCTAATTGGGTGGCGTCAACTTCGTTTTTCTTTGAGCTTAGTTGAGCCAGACCATCCTCAAGTGCTTGATAGCGAGTCACGACTTCGCCCATGGTTTTTTCGGCTGTGGGTAGGCGGGAAACTTCAACATCACCCAATAGCTGCACAGCACTGGCCGTATTGATCAAGCTACTGGTGAGGACTAGCGTTAACACTGGCTTCAATACTGGCTTCAACATTTTTGATTTCCCTGTAGTGATTAGACCTTATTGATTGGAAATGATGTTCATCTCGTCCACTGGAAGGCTCTTATGCCAAAAAGTATGCACTACAAGCTGAGGGTAATAAAGTTATGCTCAGTGATCTTCGTCATCTTATGCCAATATCTTCTATCTCATCATCTTCTCTTTCAAAGGCGCTGAGCTGACATCAGTCCTTCTATGGCAGAACTTACTTGCCTCTTTTTTGCCACAATTTGTCAGCAGTTTGCTAGGGCATGCAAAAACGCTAAGTGATAGCCTTAATCACTTTTTAGTTCTTTGGATTTTTTGTTTCTACAAGGAGACTTTATGCGTTCGTTCGCCATATCGACTGTGTTGGTGATGTCCTCACTGTTAGCGTCGTCAATCATTGCCGCCCCGACTTTTGCCTCAACAGCGGTGAAGAAGGAGTGGCAAGAAACCCGCAGTTGGGATGCCATTTTTACTCAGCATCAAGCTGAACCGCAACAAGCTAAACTGCAAAAAACTAAGTCCCAACAAGCCTCGGGCGTGGTAGCACTATGGAACGAAAACAAGCAACAGGGATATACCAACAATCTTAAACGTGCCAATCAAGGTTTTTTACCTGCATCGACCTTTAAAATCCCTAACAGTTTGATTGCGCTAGATCTCGGTGTGGTGAAGGATGAACATCAAGTGTTTAAGTGGGATGGTAAAAGCCGTGATATTGCCACTTGGAATCGTGACCACAACTTGATTACCGGGATGAAGTATTCGGTGGTGCCAGTCTATCAAGAGTTTGCCCGCCAAATTGGTGAGGCGCGAATGTCGAAGATGATCGCCTCCTTCGATTATGGCAATGAGGATATCTCGGGTAACTTAGATAGCTTTTGGCTCGATGGCGGTATTCGGATTTCTGCCACTGAGCAAATCGATTTCCTGCGCCGACTTTATCACAACAAAATACACGCTTCAGAGCGCAGTCAACGAATCGTTAAGCTGGCCATGCTCACCGAGGCGAATTCTGACTATATTATCCGCGCAAAAACCGGCTATGCGGTCAGAGCTGAGCCAAGTATTGGCTGGTGGGTGGGTTGGGTTGAACTCGATGATAATGCGTGGTTTTTTGCAATGAACATGGATATTCCCGACGCCGCAGGTTTGCCATTGCGCCAAGCTATCACGAAGGAAGTCTTAAAACTGGAACACGTTATTCCTTAGGTCATGCTAGGTTGCGTAAGCATCGCGTATCTAAACCTTGCGAGAATTGCGTATGAAGCTGCCTACTTGGCTGACATGAATCGTGATACTAAAAGCCTAGACTCAGATCTAGGCTTTTTTATTAGTTTTTTTTGAAACAGGTTTCCTTGATGCGACGGGAAACTCTAACCCATGAGGGATTGCAGGCTTTCTTGGCTGCTGAAGCGCTTTACGAAGAAGTCTAAGAAGACGCTGATGTTGGTGGCCAGTTGACGTCGACTCGAATAAACCCCGTAAACCTTAAAGGGTTCAATCGGCCATTCCTGTAAAATCGGTACTAGCTGTCCATTGGCGAGTTCGGTCTTACAGGCCGAATTGGATAACATGGCGATGCCAAAATCATCCATGGCTAACTGTTTTACCATGATAGGGCTGTTGACCCGCACTTTACGCTGGAAGTTTGCCATGGTTTTACGCGAACCTTTACCCAGTGGCCAAATCGGCGCCGAGCGGGAAGTCCCCAATAAAATGCCACTGTGCAGGCTGAGTTCTTTTGGCGTTGCGGGCGTGCCTTTGAGTTTTAAGTAACCTGGGCTCGCGACTAAAATCGGTTGGCGTTCAAACAGTAATCGTGCGACTAAGTCCGATGATTGAAGTGGGCCATATTTGATGGCTATATCATATCCTTCGCCGACCAAACCAATATCGTTGTCGGTAAACTGGACATCCAATTCAACATTGGGATATAAACGCATAAATCCGCTACAGAGGTTAGCGATTAGTTCTTGGCTAAATGACACCGGGATCGCAATCCGTAATGATCCTGACACATCATCGTGAGTATTCTCGATAACAGCCTTGGCCGCTTCCACCTCATTGCGAATGGAATCACAGTGTTGGTAAAAGAGTGCCCCGACTTGGGTCAGACTCAAGTTACGGGTGTCGCGCTGTAATAATCGCACGCCAAGTTGTTCTTCAAGCTGCGCGATTTTGCGACTTATGGTGGATTTTGGGTGGCCGGTTTCACGTGCAGCTTGGGAGAATCCCTTAGCTCTAACTACGGCTGCAAATAGCATCATACCGTTTAAATCTGGCATGTTTTTCCCACTGTCTCATATTTGGAACATAGCGTCTTATGCAGTTTAATGGCATTTGACGGGATAACAAAGTTATATTTATTGGCTAAAAATTTTCAGAGGCTAAGCAGAGGATCTTTTGATGACCAGCAATAATCAGCCCACACACATGACTCAAGCCCAAACGCCCGATCCGCTTTTTTTACAAGCCGAGCATTTGGCAAAGGATTTTTCTCTGTTTCCTAAGCACAGCAAACAGAGTTTATCGGAAGAAATTAAAGGTCTTTTAAATGAGGATGCCATTCAGGCAAACTTGAAAGACTTGGCATCGTTAGATGTCGACGGTTACGTTACTAAAGTGATCCAGCCGACCCAAGATAAAGGTCGTCCTGGTGCAAAACGTATCATTGCCGATCTTAAAGGTCGCTTGATTACTGAAACTCACTTGGGCTCTTTTTACAGTGCTGAGGTCGAGCTGAACTTCGGTTCACGCACTCGTCGTATTGGCTTTATCGCCCAAGAACGCACTACCGCAAACGGTGCTTGGATGCCTGAGCATCATTACGCCGCCTGTAAAGCAATTCGTCACTTTGCCGAATTGTCTATGCCAATTATCTATTTAATTGATACTCCTGGGGCGGATGCTGGCGAAATCGCTAACAGCCAAAACCAAGCGCATTCAATTTCTAAAGCTATCGCAGAAAGCGCCAACGTTGACGTACCGACAGTCGGTATTGTGATCGGTGCCGGTTATTCTGGCGGTGCGATTCCATTAGCGGCGGCGAACATTCTGTTGTCGTTGCGTGACGGTATTTTCAACACGATCCAGCCACAAGGTCTGCAAAGTATTGCCCGTAAGTACAACTTATCTTGGCAAGAATGTGCGAAATCTGTGGGGGTATCACCAGAAGAGCTTTATACCTCAGGTTGTATCGACGGTATTATCGACTTTTCACCGGGCGACCGTGATGAGCGTCAGCATAATCTGCGCCGCGCTATTATTAGCAGCGTAGAAGCGGTTGAGCGTGCAGCGATGAATTTTGTGCGTGAATCTAAAGATTTACGTGAACATTATGATCGCAGCTTAACCCGTTTCCTTAATCCATCTAAAAACTTGATGGCTTTGGAACTGAACGCAGAATTGGCTGTGGCAACGAGCCCGACCAGTCACCACAACCTGTTCGGTAGCGCCTATCGTTATCTGCGTTATTTAACGCTGCGTAGCCGTATCCATTCGATTTCTCAAGAACAATATGGTCGTCTGTCACGTGCTAGCGTGCCAGAAGGTGATCTGTTGGCGCGTATCCAACAAGAACAAGACCGTGTGTTCCAAGCTTGGTTATCTAACCCAGATAAACTGGTTTATGACGAAGAATTGAACAAATTGTGGACCACCTTTGTCGCTAAGCGTGATGAAGTGTCAACCGAGCGTAACATGCTGACACGTTTGATTTTGGGTGAACCAAAAGAGAACTATAAGAAAGCACGTAAGGCGCTGTTATTTAACATCAGCTGGTCTTTGTATCACCGCTGGAAGAGCAATGCGGCTAACAACTTTAAAGGGCTTATTCAGCACTTAGAAAGTTTGCCAAAGTCTGTGACTCAAGCTAAATGGCCTGAGCTGAATCAGCTGACCGTACTCGATGTGGTTGTGAATGAAGAGCTGCGTGAAGACTTTATTTGGCAATGCCATAACATTCTGATCTTCAATGCCTTGTACGACAACGTTGTCGGCAGCTTAGCGTCAATCGCGAAAGAAGCCATGATGTCGAAGAGTTTGTCACGTAATTCAGTGAACAACCTGCTGCACAAGTCAATTGACCATGCAATGTCGACACAAGATACCTCGAACGACAAAGCTAAGTTCTACAAGTGGCTTAAATACTTCATGGGTCAATCGAACCGTGCAGATTTATTAGTCCGCGTAGAACAGTGGAAGAGTGTGGGTTTCCCGCAGCTTAACGACAGTCTATTCGTGGTACTGACTTACTTCTTCGAACGTTTACTGCCTGAGTATTTCGATAGCGAAAGCGATACCAGTAAGTACACTGGCGCGATCAACCCTGTGCGTATCGGTCGTCGTAAGGACTTCTGGAACCGCTTGACCATGGGTTATCAGGATCTATTGATCCAAAAAGTGCTGCGTGACGAAAAACGTAAAGGCAACATGACTTGGGAAAATGTGGTTAAGCAGTTCTTTACCCATTTCGAAGAGATCAATGGCGACAAAATGTCGGCTAACTTGCTCAACTTCCCTGGCTTCCGTTTATCGATTGAAGACGCGTTAGATAAAGGCATTCGCCCATGTGGTTTGATCACAGGTATTGCTGACTTCAAAGAGAAAGGTCAAAAAGTGCGTGTGGGTGTGGCTGTGTCTAACACGGCATTCCAAGCCGGTGCATTCGATATGGCCAGTGCCGAGAAATTCTCAGCGCTGTTGATCGAGTGTGCTAAGCGTAAATTACCTGTCGTGTGCTTTATCAGTTCTGGCGGTATGCAGACTAAAGAAGGTGCCGCGGCGCTATTCTCTATGGCTGTGGTGAACGACCGTATCACGCGCTTTGTTCGTGATAACGAATTGCCAGTATTGATGTTTGGTTTTGGTGACTGTACCGGTGGTGCGCAGGCGAGTTTTGTGACTCACCCATTAGTGCAAACTTACTACCTGTCTGGTACTAACATGCCGTTCGCGGGTCAAATGGTGGTGCCAGCTTACTTACCATCAACGGCAACGCTGTCTAACTACTTGTCAAAAGTACCTGGCGCAATGGCGGGCTTAGTCCATAACCCATTCAGCGACAATTTAGACACTCAGTTAGCGGGTATCGATCCTCTGATGCCAATGCCTTCGGCAAAAATTAACGACGTGATCATCAATGCACTATCGACCTTAGTGGTTGAAGCTGCTGTTGAAGAAGATGTGATCGTACAGAACGATCCACGTAAGTTAATGAAGCCAATTAACAAAGTATTGGTACATGCCCGTGGCTGTACTGCGGTGAAACTGATCCGTAAGGCTCACGACAATAATATCAATGTGGTATTAGTGGCGTCTGATCCTGATATGACTTCAGTACCAGCCGACATGTTGAAAGACACCGACAAGTTAGTTTGTTTAGGGGGTAATACCTCGGACGAAAGTTACTTGAACGCTTACTCAGTGCTGAAAGTAGCCGAGTATGAGCAAGTGGATGCATTGCACCCAGGTATCGGTTTCTTATCTGAAAGCCCGCAGTTTGCTGCCTTATGTGTGAATAACGGTGTTAACTTTGTTGGCCCTAGCGTGCATTCAATGACGACTATGGGTAACAAGTCGAATGCCATTAAGACATCACAAGCGCAAAATGTACCTGTAGTGCCTGGTTCTCATGGCATTCTGACCAATGCTGAGCAAGCCATAAACGTGGCGAGCGAAATCGGCTATCCAGTACTGCTTAAAGCGGTACAAGGTGGTGGCGGTAAAGGTATTCAGGTAGTGAAACGCCCTGAAGACATGATTGGTCTATTCCAAAAAACTGCGACTGAAGCGGCTGCAGCCTTTGGTAATGGTGACTTGTACCTAGAGAAATATGTGACATCGCTGCGTCACATCGAAGTGCAGTTACTGCGTGACAAGTTCGGCAACGCCAAAGTATTAGGTTTGCGTGACTGTTCGGTTCAACGTAACAACCAAAAAGTAGTCGAAGAGTCTGGTTCAACTATGTTGCCAGATGAGCTGAAGAAACAAGTACTGGCTTATACCCGTGCTTTAGGTGACGCGACCGATTACATGGGCGCTGGTACCGTTGAGTTCATCTATAACTTAGATGCGAACGAAGTCTACTTCATGGAAATGAACACGCGTCTGCAGGTTGAGCATCCAGTAACGGAAGCCACTTCAGGTATTGATATCGTTAGCGCGCAGTTTGATATTGCCGCTGGCCGTTCAATTGAAGCGTTAGAGCCGAAAGAAATTGGTTATGCGATGGAAGTACGTGTGACGGCTGAGAAAGCGGCGCTCGATAGCCATGGCATACTGCAGTTGATCCCAAATCCAGGCAAGATCACTGAATGTGTGTTCCCAGAACATCCAGATGTGGAAATCATTTCGATTGCTGCGCCAGGTAAAGAAGTATCGCCATACTACGATAGCTTGATTGCGCAAATCATCATGCGCGGTGAAAACCGTGAAGATGTGATTGCCAAACTGTACGAATACTTAGACAGCGTAGTGCTGAAAGGCATCGCGACTAACATTCCGTTACTCAAGCTGATCCTCAAAGACGGTACCTTCAACGAAGGTGTTTACGATACTAACTATCTGCCACGTTTAATGGCTGAGCTGGATATTCCTGCGTTGATCGCTGAAATGGAAGCCGCTGCTGAAACTGTGGAAGTGGACACTGAGTCACTGCGTGTTGGTGAAAGTAACGAACTGAAAGTGTTAGCCCAAGGCGCAGGTATCTTCTATACCTCTTCTGCGCCAGGTGAAGCGGATTTCGTGAAAGAAGGTGACATAGTCACAGTCGATCAAACGCTAGCACTCACAGAAGCGATGAAGATGTTCTCGCAAGTGACCTTAGCCGGCTTTAACCGTCAGAGTGCAATTCTGTACCCTGAGGATAAGAAGTATCGCATCGAGCGCATCCTGAACAGCAATGGTCAGCAAGTGTCTCAAGGTGACTTACTCTTCGTGGTCTCGCCAGTTGAAGAATAAGCTCAGCGTTTAACGCAATAGCTGAATGAGAAAATACCCGCTACTGGCGGGTATTTTTTTAGCATTGTTATTTGGCGCTACTAGCTACTATATGAAAGAAGGTTACCACTCTTAATATATGACGGTTTTAATGAACCAACTTAGAGCCAAGAGCTAAGTTGATAATATACAAGTTACCAGTATCAGCTTTGTGTAAGACCAGTATCTCTAATTAATTCGGCAAAGAGTCTCTTTAATCAGCCGTTTGCCTATTAAAACTGAACAGGCAGCACCAAGAACCTAGCTTTGACCTCGATAATCAACGAAAACCCCATGCCTTATCCTTAGTAATACAGGCTAATCCAACCTCATATTAAGCTGAAACTGACTCAAAATTGAGCCGGGTGTGGATAAGTTTGGGGGTAAGTGGTGAGTATCTTGTGGCTAGCTTGAAGAATATGAATTAACTGCAAATTTCCTTAAAATAGGGGTTGCACACTTTCTCAATCTCCCTATAATGCGCATCCACTGACACGGCAGACAGCGAAAGCAAGCTGACGAGTTAGCTTGAATTGAATGGCTTACTCTCTGTTGAGAATGGCACTTAATTCAATCGCAGCAAGAAGTTGAAAAAAACTCCTTGACGCGAAACGGGAAATGCGTAGAATACGCAGCCCTAGCCAGCTGGAAGCGTTCGGCGCTCAGTGTGGTACTCAAGTTCTCTTACGAATATTGAGTTGCTCTTTAACAAGATAAAACAAGAAATCTGTGTGGACACTCACAGGTGTTGAGTTAATCGAAACTGCTTAACCTTCGGGTTGGCAGTCAAAAATTTAAATCAATGTAACAATGAGTGTTCATAGCAATATGTACAGTTTGTTTCAGCCCTTCTTTTATAAGGAGTGCGAGAAACAAAAAATCAGAATTCATTGAGCCGCTGAAGTCGTAAGACGGAAGCAAAAAACTTTAATTGAAGAGTTTGATCATGGCTCAGATTGAACGCTGGCGGCAGGCCTAACACATGCAAGTCGAGCGGCAGCGGGAAGATAGTTTACTATCTTTGCCGGCGAGCGGCGGACGGGTGAGTAATGCCTAGGGATCTGCCCAGTCGAGGGGGATAACAGTTGGAAACGACTGCTAATACCGCATACGCCCTACGGGGGAAAGGAGGGGACCTTCGGGCCTTCGGCGATTGGATGAACCTAGGTGGGATTAGCTAGTTGGTGAGGTAATGGCTCACCAAGGCGACGATCCCTAGCTGTTCTGAGAGGATGATCAGCCACACTGGGACTGAGACACGGCCCAGACTCCTACGGGAGGCAGCAGTGGGGAATATTGCACAATGGGGGAAACCCTGATGCAGCCATGCCGCGTGTGTGAAGAAGGCCTTCGGGTTGTAAAGCACTTTCAGTAGGGAGGAAAGGTAATAGTTTAATACGCTATTACTGTGACGTTACCTACAGAAGAAGGACCGGCTAACTCCGTGCCAGCAGCCGCGGTAATACGGAGGGTCCGAGCGTTAATCGGAATTACTGGGCGTAAAGCGTGCGCAGGCGGTTTGTTAAGCGAGATGTGAAAGCCCCGGGCTCAACCTGGGAATTGCATTTCGAACTGGCGAACTAGAGTCTTGTAGAGGGGGGTAGAATTCCAGGTGTAGCGGTGAAATGCGTAGAGATCTGGAGGAATACCGGTGGCGAAGGCGGCCCCCTGGACAAAGACTGACGCTCAGGCACGAAAGCGTGGGGAGCAAACAGGATTAGATACCCTGGTAGTCCACGCCGTAAACGATGTCTACTCGGAGTTTGGTGTCTTGAACACTGGGCTCTCAAGCTAACGCATTAAGTAGACCGCCTGGGGAGTACGGCCGCAAGGTTAAAACTCAAATGAATTGACGGGGGCCCGCACAAGCGGTGGAGCATGTGGTTTAATTCGATGCAACGCGAAGAACCTTACCTACTCTTGACATCCACAGAAGCCAGTAGAGATACAGGTGTGCCTTCGGGAACTGTGAGACAGGTGCTGCATGGCTGTCGTCAGCTCGTGTTGTGAAATGTTGGGTTAAGTCCCGCAACGAGCGCAACCCCTATCCTTATTTGCCAGCACGTAATGGTGGGAACTCTAGGGAGACTGCCGGTGATAAACCGGAGGAAGGTGGGGACGACGTCAAGTCATCATGGCCCTTACGAGTAGGGCTACACACGTGCTACAATGGCGAGTACAGAGGGTTGCAAAGCCGCGAGGTGGAGCTAATCTCACAAAGCTCGTCGTAGTCCGGATTGGAGTCTGCAACTCGACTCCATGAAGTCGGAATCGCTAGTAATCGTGGATCAGAATGCCACGGTGAATACGTTCCCGGGCCTTGTACACACCGCCCGTCACACCATGGGAGTGGGCTGCAAAAGAAGTGGGTAGCTTAACCTTCGGGGGGGCGCTCACCACTTTGTGGTTCATGACTGGGGTGAAGTCGTAACAAGGTAGCCCTAGGGGAACCTGGGGCTGGATCACCTCCTTACCTATACGACTAACTTAATTCTTGGTCGAAAAATGCTCCTGCATTTTCGACATTCGGTACATCCGTGTACCTTTTGAGTGTTCACACAGATTGCTTGTTTATCTTCTCTTAGGAGAAGTCAGAGCTGAATGCGCCGCTAGCCGGTACGCATTGTTCTTTAACAATTTGGAAAGCTGATAGTATGTAACGTGATGATGTCTGTCGTCATGTTACTTACAAACCGATGTAAACGTGGAAACGTTTGCATCATGAGTTCTCAAACACTTTATTAAGTGTCTTGAATATTCAAAAAGTAAATTATTCTTAGTTGAATAGTTTACGTCTAAGGCGCGTCCACTTCTTTGGTCAGAAGTGAGACAAGTAAAACCAAGCTGGTCGCAATGCGACTCAGGTGAGTGAAACTCATTTGGGTTGTATGGTTAAGCGACTAAGCGTATACGGTGGATGCCTTGGCAGTCAGAGGCGATGAAGGACGTAGTAACTTGCGAAAAGCGTTGGCGAGCTAGTAACAAGCATTTGAGCTAACGATGTCCGAATGGGGGAACCCAGCAGCATAAGCTGTTATCGCAACATGAATACATAGTGTTGCGAGGCGAACCCGGGGAACTGAAACATCTAAGTACCCGGAGGAAAAGAAATCAACCGAGATTCCCCTAGTAGCGGCGAGCGAACGGGGATTAGCCCTTAAGTCAGTGGGGTGTTAGTGGAATGTGTTGGAAAGCACAGCGGCACAGGGTGATAGCCCCGTACATGAAAACTAACCATTGATGAAAACGAGTAAGGCGGGACACGTGACATCCTGTTTGAATATGGGGGGACCATCCTCCAAGGCTAAATACTCCTGACTGACCGATAGTGAACCAGTACCGTGAGGGAAAGGCGAAAAGAACCCCTGTGAGGGGAGTGAAATAGAACCTGAAACCGTATACGTACAAGCAGTGGGAGCGGTTCTTGAGACCGTGACTGCGTACCTTTTGTATAATGGGTCAGCGACTTACATTTTGTAGCGAGGTTAAGCGAATAGCGGAGCCGTAGGGAAACCGAGTGTTAACTGCGCGTTTAGTTGCAAGGTGTAGACCCGAAACCCGGTGATCTAGCCATGGGCAGGTTGAAGGTTGAGTAACATCAACTGGAGGACCGAACCGACTAATGTTGAAAAATTAGCGGATGACTTGTGGCTGGGGGTGAAAGGCCAATCAAACCGGGAGATATCTGGTTCTCCTCGAAAGCTATTTAGGTAGCGCCTCGAGCGAATACCATTGGGGGTAGAGCACTGTTAAGGCTAGGGGGTCATCCCGACTTACCAACCCTTTGCAAACTCCGAATACCAATGAGTACTACTCGGGAGACAGACGGCGGGTGCTAACGTCCGTCGTCAAAAGGGAAACAACCCAGACCGTCAGCTAAGGTCCCAAAGTACTAGCTAAGTGGGAAACGATGTGGGAAGGCTTAGACAGCTAGGATGTTGGCTTAGAAGCAGCCATCATTTAAAGAAAGCGTAATAGCTCACTAGTCGAGTCGGCCTGCGCGGAAGATGTAACGGGGCTAAGCTAGTCACCGAAGCTACGGGTGCATTTCATTAGAGATGCGCGGTAGAGGAGCGTTCTGTAAGCCGTTGAAGGTGAAGGGGTAACCCACGCTGGAGGTATCAGAAGTGCGAATGCTGACATGAGTAACGATAAAGGGGGTGAAAAACCCCCTCGCCGAAAGACCAAGGGTTCCTGTCCAACGTTAATCGGGGCAGGGTGAGTCGACCCCTAAGGTGAGGCCGAAAGGCGTAATCGATGGGAAACAGATTAATATTTCTGTACTTCCGCTAACTGCGATGGAGAGACGGAGAAGGCTAGGCTAGCGCGGCGTTGGTAGTCCGCGTTTAAGGTGGTAGGTTGATTTCTTAGGCAAATCCGGGGAATCGCACTTTAGTGTGCAGACTGAGAGCTGATGACGAGGTCCTAAGGGACTGAAGTAGTTGATGCCATGCTTCCAGGAAAATCTTCTAAGCTTCAGGTTAGTGGGAATCGTACCCCAAACCGACACAGGTGGTCGGGTAGAGAATACCAAGGCGCTTGAGAGAACTCGGCTGAAGGAACTAGGCAAAATGGTACCGTAACTTCGGGAGAAGGTACGCTCCTGTTGGTGATGAGACTTGCTCTCTAAGCTGACGGGAGTCGCAGATACCAGGTGGCTGCAACTGTTTATCAAAAACACAGCACTGTGCAAACTCGCAAGAGGAAGTATACGGTGTGACGCCTGCCCGGTGCCGGAAGGTTAATTGATTGGGTTATCGCAAGAGAAGCTCATGATCGAAGCCCCGGTAAACGGCGGCCGTAACTATAACGGTCCTAAGGTAGCGAAATTCCTTGTCGGGTAAGTTCCGACCTGCACGAATGGCGTAATGATGGCCACGCTGTCTCCAGCCGAGACTCAGTGAAGTTGAAATTGCGGTGAAGATGCCGTATACCCGCGGCTAGACGGAAAGACCCCGTGAACCTTTACTATAGCTTGGCACTGAACATTGAACCTACATGTGTAGGATAGGTGGGAGACTTTGAAGTTGTGACGCTAGTCATGATGGAGTCGTCCTTGAAATACCACCCTTGTAGTTTTGATGTTCTAACCTAGGTCCCTTATCGGGATTAGGGACAGTGCCTGGTGGGTAGTTTGACTGGGGCGGTCTCCTCCCAAAGAGTAACGGAGGAGCACGAAGGTTGGCTAAGTACGGTCGGACATCGTACGGTTAGTGCAATGGCATAAGCCAGCTTAACTGCGAGACATACACGTCGAGCAGGTACGAAAGTAGGTCATAGTGATCCGGTGGTTCTGAATGGAAGGGCCATCGCTCAACGGATAAAAGGTACTCCGGGGATAACAGGCTGATACCGCCCAAGAGTTCATATCGACGGCGGTGTTTGGCACCTCGATGTCGGCTCATCACATCCTGGGGCTGAAGTCGGTCCCAAGGGTATGGCTGTTCGCCATTTAAAGTGGTACGCGAGCTGGGTTCAGAACGTCGTGAGACAGTTCGGTCCCTATCTGCCGTGGGCGTTGGATGATTGAAGGGAGCTGCTCCTAGTACGAGAGGACCGGAGTGGACGAACCGCTGGTGTTCGGGTTGTCATGCCAATGGCATTGCCCGGTAGCTACGTTCGGAATCGATAACCGCTGAAAGCATCTAAGCGGGAAGCGAGCCCTAAGATGAGTCATCCCTAGGAATTTAATTCCTCTAAAGAGCCGTTCGAGACTAGGACGTTGATAGGCATGGTGTGTAAGCGTTGTGAGGCGTTGAGCTAACATGTACTAATGACTCGAGAGGCTTAACCATACAACCCAGATGGGTTTTACTGAAAGCCTTAGACAGAATATCGACACTTGATGAAGTGCGAACTCAAACAAAGCAAATCAGCTTTCCGAATTATTATTAACGTGGTCCAGAGATGGACACGGTAATAAACAGAATTTGCTTGGTGACAATAGCCTTGTGGAACCACCTGATCCCATCCCGAACTCAGAAGTGAAACGCAAACGCGCCGATGGTAGTGTGGGGTCTCCCCATGTGAGAGTAGGTCATCGCCAAGCGCCTAATTATCTCATTGAGATGTAACGAAGCCAGCTGAATAAGCTGGCTTTTTTGCGTCTGCAATTTGTCAATTTCAGCCTAGTTTGTCCTCAATTTATATCATATATATTAATTATGTGATCTAATTAGTTGTCACTTTTTAATCATACGAAATATGAATAATCCCAACATTGCAGCCTTAGTGAAATCAGAGAAAAGCGCACGCAAACGTATGCGCTATCTTGCCTTACTTAATTTCAGCGAAGGTCATTCTCGTACCGCTATCACAAGCATGCTCAGGGTCAGTAGAACCAGTGTGAATCGATGGATATCCACCTATTTAGCTCAAGGTTTAAGTGGTCTAGACGATACGCCTAATCCGGGCCGTCCTTCGATATTGTCCACCGCACAACAAGCTAAGCTCAAAATGTTCGTACAGCACCAAAGCTTACCAGAATAGGGTGGCAGGTTGATGGCCAAGGACGTCGGCCATTATATCCAGACTGAATTTGGCGTGACGTTCAAGCAAGCGAATATCTATCGTTTGCTACATCAACTCGGCTTTTCATGGATGACCACTCGCTCTCGCCACCCCAAACAATCCGAAGCGGCACAAGAGGCTTTTAAAAAACTTCCGGATGGCAACGATCCTTAACACGCCTGGGCATGTTGCGCTCGATCGCATTGACGTTTGGTTTCAAGATTAAGCCCGATTTGGCCAACAGAATACAACCACCTGTATTTGGGCTAAGAAAGGCACTCGTCCAAGGGCTGTCAGGCAGCAACAATTTAATCTGCTTATTTATATGGCGCTGTGTGCCCAACAACCGGCGCGACACAAGCCATTATTGCCCCACATGCCAATCGCGAATATATGTACGAACATTTAAAGCTGATCTCAACCGCAACACCATTCGGACGCCACGTGCTGGTTATTATGGGCGGAGCAGGCTGGCATCAACAGGATTTGACCGATGACTTTGATAATCTCACCCTCCTCAAGTTGCCTCCTTATTCACCGGAGTTGAATCCAATAGAGCAGGTATAGCAATGGCTGCGTCAGAATGTGTTAGCCAATCGTTGTTTTAGTGGCTATGACGACATTGTCGAGCAGTGTTCTAGCCGCATGGAATACCTTCATTGAGAAGAAAATAAGAGTGATAGAATTGTGTACTAGACAGTGGGCAACGCTGACCAGTTAATTAATGTAATTGGTATAGCAGCAATGTTAGGGCTTTCGTATCTGGAATTTATCTATTTCAATCGTCGCGGCCGTCCCGTCCAGCAGCATCCCTGCTTAACAGCCCAGCTCGGCATATATGGACCCATCCGGTTTGCAAGACATTCGATAGCGATTTTGAGAAGAGTTCATTGCACCCATATATTCGGCCTGTTATTGAGGTATGCCTCTGGCCCTGATGGATATCTGCTTCTACTGTCCTTATCATCCTTGCGGCTTCATTATGAGCCTATACCGAGCTAAGGTTTTCAGTAGATCAGTCTGACTGTCTCATCATCAATTCAAGTGTCTTAGCAACTTGCTGGTTGGTTAATTATTAACGTTTATTGAATCTATTCAGCACTATACTGGAAGTCGATATTCTTCGTCATGCGCCGCGATAACCCATGCCATTCTCGCGAGTTTATTGGCGACGGCTACACAGGCTCGGTTAAAACCTCGGCGTTCTGCTAACTGGATTGCCCAGCAACTAAATTTATCCTGTTTATGACAACTGTGCTGTAACACAGCTCTGGCGCCGTGGATGAACAGGGTACGTAAGTAAGCATTTCCCCGCTTGCTTATTCCAAGGAGGTTATCTTTACCTCCACTGCTGTGTTGCTTGGGAACCAAGCCACACCAAGCTGAAAAGTGTCTACCATTACTGAAATCTTTACCATCACCTGCGGCGGCATAAAAGGCGGTAGCGGTGACTGGACCAATACCTGGGATAGTTTCTAAACGCTGGCAAATCACATTGTTCTTAGTTTCAGTGAGCACTTGAACGTCACAACCCTTAAGCCGTTTTTCTATATCACTAAACTCTTCATATAACTGATAAAAAATGGCCCGACCTTTGGTAGTCAGCGCATTGGTTTCATCCGCTAAAATATCTGGAAACTGTACTTTAAAAGCCGATTTACTTTTGGTTATCACAATGCCGTATTCCGCTAACATCCCTCTGACTTGATTGATTAAGGCGGTTGATTGTTTAGTTAATCGTTCGCGCATGCGGTGGAGCAGTTGCACATCTTGCTGCTCAACGCTTTTGGGTTTTACAAACCGCATGTTGGGTCGCTGCGCAGCTTCAGCGATGGCTAGCGCATCGTTGTAGTCATTTTTATTACCTTGCCGAAAAGGCACCACAAATTGAGGTGCGATTAGCTTGACGTTATGGCCCAACAGCTCAAATTCTCTGGCCCAGTAATTTGCTCCACCACAGGCTTCCATCACAATCAGACACGGCTCAATTTGAGCAAGAAAGGAAAGTAAGTCCTTGCGTCTAAGCATTTTCTTTTTGATTAACTTGCCTGCTTTATCGACACCAACAGCATGAAAAACAGACTTTGCGATATCTAAACCAATTGTAGTAATCTTCATAAGTGGACCCGTCCTCTTTCTGATGAGTTTTAGCGACTACATCGTGGCCCACTGTGAGGCCGATTAAAAGTGGATGGGTCCATTCCATTATCCATGCCTCTCGTTCATGGGCTTATCGCTGCGCGATATTTCACCCGCCAACATAAAGATGAAGGCCTCTACAGCAATGTAGAGGCTTTTTTCGTTTCGGCATATTAGACAATATCACTTTTGCCAAAACGATTGCGGGTTTGCTTTATCTTTATAGACAGGTACATCCTCGATATCACTATCAATTCATTGCGTCCTGTTAGGCTCATTAAAGCTGAAAGCCCAAATCTGAAATCTGAAAAAAAGTGATACTAAGCTTCCTCACTCAAGAGGTTTTCTTTCCAGTCTATACACCCCTTATTGCGTCGCGCAGGCACATATTTCAGCGTTTTGAGCCGACTATTGATAAATAACCGCTACACACTCGTAATGATGGGAATTGGTATTATGCGGTTTTCACGTATACACTTTTTTTACATTCCCCATCGAGCGTCTGCTTTTAGGTTGAAACTATCAATGGAATTGCGTGGCTTATTGAGGTTATTGCCGCTATTGATTTGTACGCCATTACTGGCTCATGCCGACCGTTTAGCGATGGCGAATGCTAAGCTTGCTAGCCAAGACGTTAGCGTTAGCATAACTCAGATAGTCCGTTATTGTGTTGATCCTGACTGGTTACCCTATGAAGGAATCCGAGAGGGTAAACATCTGGGGATTTCATCAGATTATATTGATTATATCGAATCGCATTCCTCCCTTAAGTTTCAGCTGGTGTCGACTTCCTCTTGGACCGAGACCTTATCTTTTTTGCAAAGCGGGCAGTGTGATTTAACCCCTATGCTGAATAAAACCCTGATACGAGAGACTTATCTGCACTTCAGTGATGTCTATTTCCGCTCTCCTAATGTATTAGTGTCACTTAAAGATCAGCCTTTCTTGCAAGGATTTGAGAATATTGGCGCGCGTACTTTAGCCGTGCCAAAAGGTTATCGTTTAGCCGAATATATTCAGCATTATTATCCTCAAATTGAGACGCTTACTGTGGCCAGTGAGCCAGCAGGATTGCAGTCGGTGCTGGATAAACGTGCCGATCTGTTTGTGGGATCGATGTTTTCGGTTAACTCCTACATCCAACAAACTGGATTTAATCATTTGAAAATAGCTGGTTGGGGCGGACCAGAAGATGAGTTGCGGATGGGGGTTGCCTATGGTCAAGAGTCCTTGTTACCTGTGATAAATAAGGCCTTAAATGCTGTGAGTGAGCAGGAGCGGATCTTGATTTATCAGAAGTGGAATAATGTGACTGTAATAGATGAGACTAACTATTCGCTTGTTTATCAAGTTATCTGCGCGACGTGTTTGTTATTGCTAATGTTGGGGGCAAGAACTTACTTTATCAGCCAGTATAACCGTAGACTCACCGATAAGAATCAGCAGCTCGAAACCTTACGAAAGCAGCTCGAGGCTTCAAATGCCGAACTCGAGTTTTTATCTACCCATGATCCCCTGACCAAGTTGTATAACCGACATTACTTTAATCGCCTGTTTATTAATAATGAGCAGCATGATAAATCTGCTAAAGCAGGCATGTGCTTGGTGATGATTGATATCGATTACTTTAAAGAGATTAATGACACGCTAGGGCATAACGTCGGTGATCGGATCCTTGAGCAAGTGTCGCAGGTGCTACAGCACTGTGTGCGTGAATCTGATGTGGTTGCACGTTGGGGCGGCGAAGAGTTTGTGATCCTCTGTCAGCATTCATCTTTACCCTTAGTTGAAAGCTTGTGTGTGCGGATAGCTGAGAGGATCAAACATTATCAATTTACTGACAATGTGCAGTTAACTTGCAGTTTTGGCGTCGCTAAGCTTGCCGATAACGAACCTATGATGTTGTGCTTTGAACGTGCCGATCGCGCGCTTTATCGTGCTAAAGCGCAAGGGCGTAATCAAATGTGCACCGACAAATAAGCATTTCCGCAAGCGTGATTTGCCGTTATCTGAGCAAATGGCTTCCACTCAGTTGAATCAATGATGTCATCTTTATTTTAAAGAAAGGATCAGCATTATTGCGCCAGCAGTAATGCATGTCGGTTAATGTTCGATGTTTGTACTGACGATATGTTAGAAATCCCTTGAAAATCGCCTTATCCCATTAGAATGCGGTTTATTTAACGATTTTTATCGATTGGGCGAAAAATAAGCTAAAGTGTTTTACTCATTTGTTTTAGTTAGTATTTATGACAATTTCCTTAAATTATTACGCGACTTTATCGTGAAAAAGTAGTCTAGCCATTTGCGCCGAGAAGGGTTCCAATTTACAATATGCGCCTAAAATAATCTGATGTGCGGTGTGTCGGTGTTTGTCGCATACTCCGTCTACTTCTTAAACTACTCATTAAAGTTGAATCATGACCGAATTATCCAAATACAGAAACATTGGTATCTTCGCTCACGTTGACGCGGGTAAAACCACGACCACCGAGCGTATCCTTAAGCTAACCGGTAAAATCCATAAAATCGGTGAAGTTCACGATGGTGAATCTACCACTGACTTCATGGTACAGGAAGCTGAGCGCGGTATTACTATTCAGTCTGCTGCTGTAAGTTGCTTCTGGAAAGATCACCGTTTCAACGTTATCGACACCCCAGGACACGTTGACTTCACAGTTGAAGTTTATCGTTCTCTGAAAGTGCTTGATGGCGGTATCGGTGTATTCTGTGGTTCAGGCGGTGTTGAGCCTCAATCAGAAACTAACTGGCGCTATGCGAACGAATCTGAAGTTGCTCGTATCATCTTCGTAAACAAGTTAGACCGTATGGGTGCTGACTTCTTACGTGTTGTTAAGCAAACTAAAGACGTATTAGCTGCAACTCCACTGGTTATGGTTTTACCAATCGGTGTTGAAGATGAATTCACCGGTGTTGTTGACCTGTTAACTCGTAAAGCATACGTGTGGGATGATTCTGGTCTGCCAGAAAACTTCGAAGTATTAGACGTGCCTGCTGACATGGTTGACATGGTTGAAGAATACCGTGAAATGCTGATCGAAACAGCTGTTGAGCAAGACGATGCAGTGATGGAAGCGTACATGGAAGGCGAAGAGCCATCTATGGAAGACATCAAGCGTTGTATCCGTACTGGTACTCGTAAACTTGCATTCTTCCCAACATACTGTGGTTCTGCGTTCAAGAACAAAGGTATGCAACTGGTTCTCGATGCTGTTGTTGATTATTTACCAGCACCAGATGAAGTTGATCCACAACCACTGACTGACGAAGAAGGCAACGAAACTGGCGAATTCGCTATCGTTTCTGCTGATGAGCCATTGAAAGCGTTAGCGTTCAAAATCATGGATGACCGTTTCGGTGCCCTGACTTTCGTACGTATCTACTCTGGCCGTCTGAAGAAGGGTGATACCATCCTGAACAGCGCGACTGGCAAGACTGAACGTATCGGCCGTATGTGCGAAATGTACGCTGACGACCGTATCGAAATTGAATCAGCTCAAGCTGGCGACATTATCGCTATCGTGGGTATGAAGAACGTTCAAACTGGTCACACTCTGTGTGATGTTAAACACCCAGTTACGTTAGAAGCTATGGTGTTCCCAGAGCCAGTTATCTCTATCGCAGTAGCGCCAAAAGATAAAGGCGGTTCTGAGAAAATGGGTATCGCTATCGGTAAGATGATCGCTGAAGATCCATCATTCCGCGTAGAAACTGACGAAGATTCAGGTGAAACCATCCTTAAAGGTATGGGCGAGCTTCACTTAGATATCAAAGTAGACATTCTGAAGCGTACTTATGGCGTTGAATTGATCGTAGGTGAGCCACAAGTTGCTTACCGTGAAACCATTACTCAAATGGTTGAAGATCAATACACTCACAAGAAACAATCTGGTGGTTCTGGTCAATTCGGTAAGATCGAATATATCATTCGCCCAGGTGAGCCAAACACTGGTTTCGTGTTCAAATCTTCAGTAGTTGGTGGTAGCGTTCCGAAGGAATTCTGGCCAGCAGTTGAGAAAGGTTTCGCGAGCATGATGAACACAGGTACTATCGCTGGCTTCCCAGTGTTAGACGTTGAGTTCGAATTAACTGACGGTGCATTCCACGCAGTTGACTCATCAGCAATCGCGTTCGAAATCGCTGCTAAAGGCGCTTTCCGTCAGTCTATCGCTAAAGCTAAACCACAACTTCTTGAGCCAATCATGAAAGTTGACGTGTTCAGCCCAGATGACAACGTGGGTGACGTGATCGGTGACTTAAACCGTCGTCGCGGCATGATCAAAGACCAAGTTGCTGGTGTAACAGGTGTTCGCGTTAAAGCTGACGTACCGTTATCAGAAATGTTCGGTTATATCGGTACTTTACGTACAATGACTTCTGGTCGTGGTCAGTTCTCTATGGAGTTCTCACACTACAGCCAATGTCCAGCTAGCGTAGCTGAGAAAGTTGTTGCTCAAGTTAAAGAACGTAAAGCTGCTGAAGCTAAGAAGTAATTTTTAACTTAACTAAGCTAATATTTTATTAGCTTAGTTAGCTAATAAAAACCGCTGTCGGCCTCTAGGCTAGCAGCGGTTTTTTTATGGGTGAGATCCAACGGTCATTATCAGCTTCGGCTGACGAAGCTCCGTACCCCTTTGTTTAATAGAATGTCAGTTCTTGCTTTATCTTCTCAGCGTTCAGTCTTTTGTTTACTTAATTCGAGCAAGGCCTTGGCCGCGGGCGTTAAAGGTAAACTTTGTCGCCAAATAAGCGCCAGATCCCATGTCATTGCGGGTTGCATAGGTTTAAAGACCAGTTTGCTGGTGCTTAGTCTATTGCAAATCGGCTCAGGTAAAATGGCGACACCCATATCGGCTTCGACCATGGCGGCGAGAAAATCCCACTGGCCGCTGCGAAAGGCAATGTTGAGCTGAACACCTGCTTTGCGGCTGAGCCGATTGATCAACTTAGCGAGAGAGAAATCTTCGTTATAGAGGATAAAAGGATAGGGTTGGAAGTCCTGCCAGTTCAAGTGGTCTTTTTCTGCTAAGGGATGCCCCTCAGGCAGGCATGCAAGCAAAGGGTACTTAGTTAGGGGTTGATTGACGAGTTCTGTCTCATGGGTTGTGGGTAGCGCGGTAAAGGCGATATCGAGACTGTTATTGAGCAGGGCTTGCTCGCAGCCGAATCCGCCGTACTCATACATGTGTAGTTCAACCCCCGGATAACGTTTACGGTAGCTAGTGAGCAAGCCTATGATAAGGCTGCTCATCATAGGGCATACACCCAGTCGTAACCGCCCTGATTTGAGACCGCTGAGGTTACTCATGTCCTCCTGCAATCTATGCCATTGGCCGAGGATTTCTCGTGCACTGTGCTCAAATAGCTGCCCCGCCTGAGTGAGCTCAACTTTTTGGTTATTTCGGATCAGCAAGGTTTCCCCTAGGCTCTCCTCGAGTCTTTGGATGATTTTGCTCAGTGTCGGCTGAGTGATAAAACATTTCTGCGCGGCGCGGGTAAAGTTTTCAGTTTCCACTAGGGTCAGAAAACACTGTAAGGTCTTGATTGGGATGTTCATGCTCAAATGGAATCCATATTATGGAATTTATTCATTTTACTAATGATGGCCTAAGTATTACTTTGACCTTGTTAACAAAACAGGGGAATACCGATGAAATCAAGTTCAAGTCTGTGGGTAGGTGCTTTGTGGCAGGCGGCTATGCCTGTGGCAAAAGATGTGCAAAAAGCAAAAGCGGCGCAAGTAACTAAAACGGCTCCAGCGGGTGATTTGCATAAAGCAAAACAACAAGTAAACCCAGCCTAGGCTGGGTTTTTCTTTTCTGCGTTTTAGATTCTGCTCTTATCTTCATGTCCCTCGATTCTCATACAGCCTTTCTAAATTTTCCTCAATCTCTCCCTTAGTGAAAGTACCGTTCAGCAACGGACGCTTAGCCAGCGATAGACGTTTAGTCTTAGATTTTATTCACTTGAATGCTCACTATTGACTGCATGCTAACTCATTAGGATGGGATGCTTAAATAGCAAAAAGCCACCCTCATAAATTCGGGTGGCTTTGCTTTGCAGGGGAAGGTGATTTACTTGTCTGAGAACTGATTCTCCACGAGTGGTTGTTTGTTTTCGGCTTGAGCGACGTGGCATTGAGTACAGAAATAGTTATGCCCGTTAACTGTGCCTTTATCATCAATCACATGGGACTTAGCAACAGGCGTGGCTTTCATGCGTTTTGCTTTGTCCCAACTATGGCAGCTTAGACAGCCATTTTTATCTAAGGTGATCTTGTAATCGTCCTTATGTGGGATGAGCGGTGGTTGCTCGCTAAAGCTGCGCTCAATGGCGGTGCCGCGATTGGGATAAATCGCCATGGCATCGGCTGGGCGAATGTCGGTGATCGCCATGTTTCCTGCGAGGGATTGAATATTAACTGGCGCTGCATTGGTGTCGGTTTGCTGACCGGAACAGCCGGTAATGGCGACGAGTAACGCAGTTAAGGTGAGTATTTTTCTCATTGGTTATTCTCCGCCTTGAAGACTTTCACTGGGCATTTTTTAAAGTCAGTTTCTTTTGACAGGGGATCGGTCGCATCCAATATCAGTTTGTTGACTAACTGGCGTGCATCGAAGAAAGGCATAAATACCACGCCGCGTGGCGGTTTGTTACGGCCTTTGGTCTCGACACGAGTTTTTACTTCACCCCGTGGTGATGCCACTATGACTTCATCACCGCGTTGTACACCGCGGGCTTTGGCATCTTCTGGGTGCATAAAAATCTGCGCGTCGGGAAAGGCGCGGTAAAGCTCAGGTACGCGGGCTGTCATCGAGCCTGTGTGCCAATGTTCCAGCACGCGGCCAGTCGACATCCACAGATCGTATTCTTCATTCGGCTCTTCGGCGGCGGGCTCGTAAGGTAGGGCGAAGATCACCGCTTTACCATCGGGTTTGCCATAGAATTTAAAGCCTTCACCCGCTTTGACATAAGGGTCGCTACCTTCAACGAAACGGCGCAGGGTTTCTTTGCCATCAACGACTGGCCAGCGCAGGCCACGGGTTTCGTGGTAACGGTCAAAGTCGGCTAGATCATGGCCGTGGCCACGACCGAATGTGGCGTATTCTTCAAAAATGCCTTTTTGCAGATAGAAACCAAAGTGTTCGCTCTCATCGTTTAATTCGGCTTTGCAATCGGAAGTTGGGAACTTGTCGATCACGCCGTTGGCGAATAGCACTTCATATAAGGTTTTATCCGCATATTCTGGTTGCTTAGCGATCAACTCAGCTGGCCAGACTTCAGACACTTTAAAGCGTTTTGAAAACTCGACTAATTGCCACAGATCTGAGGTCGCGCCTTCGGGGGCTTTAACCTGTTGGTGCCACATGTGGGTGCGGCGCTCGGCGTTGCCGTAAGCCCCTTCTTTCTCAACCCACATAGCCGTTGGCAAAATTAAATCTGCCGCCATAGCTGTGATGGTTGGGTAAGGATCTGAAACCACGATAAAGTTTTCTGGGTTACGAAAGCCAGGGTAAATCTCATCGTTGATGTTGGGGCCTGCCTGCATATTATTGGTACACATGGTCCAGTAGCAGTTGAGCTTGCCATCTTTGAGCATGCGGCTCTGGAGTACGGCATGGTAGCCAGGTTTGGCTGGAATAGTCCCAGCAGGCACTTGCCACAGTTTTTCGGCAATAGCGCGGTGCTTGTCGTTGGTCACTTCCATATCGGCAGGTAAACGATGGGCGAAAGTCCCCACTTCACGGGCAGTCCCGCAAGCCGAAGGTTGACCGGTTAACGAGAATGGACTGTTACCCGGTGTAGCAATTTTGCCCGTGAGTAAGTGGATGTTGTAGAGCATGTTGTTTGCCCATACACCGCGAACATGTTGGTTAATGCCCATGGTCCACAGACTCATCACTTTAACGTTAGGATCGGCATAGGCCTTGGCTAAAGTTTCTAATTTCTCGGGCTCAACACCACTCATCTTAGCCGCGTATTCCAGCGTATATGTGCTGACAAACTTGGCATACTCGTTAAAGCTAATCGGTGTCGATTTACCATTGCCTGGATTTTTGGCTTTTTTCTCTAATGGATGATCTGGACGCAGGCCATAGCCGATATCGTCAACGCCTAAGGCAAACTTAGTGTGTTTAGTTACAAAGTCATTATTAACCGCGTTATTTTGAATAATGTAATTGGCAATAAAGTTGAGGATCACTAAGTCCGATTGCGGGCGGAACACCATAGGATTATCGGCTAAATCGAAGCTGCGATTTTCAAAGGTCGACAGCACATGCACGCGGCACGTTGGACTGCTTAAACGTCTATCGGATAAACGTGCCCACAGAATTGGGTGCATCTCGGCCATGTTCGCGCCCCAAAGCACAAACTGATCGGCGGCTTCTAAATCGTCATAACACCCCATGGGCTCATCGATACCGAAGGTGCGCATAAAGCCGCCAACGGCAGAGGCCATGCAGTGGCGCGCATTAGGGTCGATATTGTTCGTTAGAAAACCTGCTTTATGGAGTTTAGAGGCGGCGTAGCCTTCCCAAATGGTCCATTGGCCAGAGCCAAACATACCCACTGATGTCGGGCCCTTGGTGGCGAGACTGTGTTTCCATTTAGCCGCCATAGTATCAAAGGCCATATCCCAGCTGATTGGGGTGAACTCGCCTTCTTTATGGTATTTGCCGTCTTTCATCCGCAGTAATGGCGTGGTTAATCTGTCCTTGCCGTACATGATTTTCGATAAAAAATAGCCCTTGATACAGTTAAGGCCACGGTTGACTGGACTTTCAGGATCGCCCTTAGTAGCAACGACTTTACCCGCTTTGGTGCCGACTAATACGCTACAACCCACACCGCAAAAGCGGCAAGGGGCTTTATCCCATTTGATATTGTCTGGCTGTTCGGCGGCTTCAACCATTTTAATGGGAAGCGTGACACCAACGGCTGTTGCGGCGGCAACCGCTGCGTTGGCCTTGAGAAACTCGCGGCGGCTTATGCTCATAATCTTTCCTTACTCTCTTGTTCTAAAGGTGCGACTTGGTGGTAAATCAAACTGGCAGATAACACGCCGGACAGGGCATTAATGGCTTCAATATTGTCGAGTATCGCCCTTTGGCTACTCCCTTCGAGGGTGACAACCAATTTCCCTTCGGGCGTAACAGCATGAATATCGGCGCCCATTAATGAGCGGATATTGTCTTCAACCTGCTGTAAGACTTTAGGTGCGGCATGCACCACAAGGCTGGTGACGTGGTATTCCTGACTCATAAGGGCTGACCTGTAGTGGCGTTAACTCGGTTGCTTAATATTAAAAAGGAGAGCAACCGAGTACTGATACTGGTGAGTCTAGACCTGATGAAAAATGTGGGTATACCTCACAAGAGGTATTGCAAGCGATAGTCGATCCGGATCAAAGTTTTGCGAGTGATCTAACTCTCAGTTTGAAATTTAAGCGGTGAGTTTATTGCTGATGAGGTGTGTTGTACTTGGCCGTATATGGGATACGGCCAATAATTCAAGATTATAAATATTGCCAACCTTTAAGCACTATCGCAGGCGGAATGGCATTGTCACTGCCCAAATCGGCTTCGCCTAGGGCATTGTCATAATGGATCTTGCCATTGCCCGTGGCGGTAATGGATTTTCCTCTTACTGAACCGAAGATTTCGGGACCTCCGGGCAGATTGACTTTGGATTTAGGCGCATAAAGCGCGGCGTAAATCGGCACGCTTCCACTGACAGTCACATCTTTATTTGAACCCGAATAAATCGCTAACGGCGGTTTATTGCTGCTGGTTAGGGTTTGGCTTTTAATGTTATTACCGTTGTTGGTACCCGCCGTAAAGGAAATCTCACCATTCACAAATAGCGTTAGGCTTGAGCCCGGGGCGATATTGAGTTGGTTTGCGCCACTCATTTTAAAGTCACCATTGATAATCAGTGTGACATCCCCACCGCTGATGTTTAATACACCATCGCTACTCATGACTAAACTGTCGAGATTAAATACTGGGGTTTCAGAACCGAAGATGTTTTCGGAGCTTGAGGACAGTGCTGGAAATGCATTACTGTTGCCTGAACTCGCAGTCGAACCCGTTGGGGAAAGGGTAACATTCTGGGTTGATGCAATTGTTCTTGCGCCATTGTTGGGCATTTTAAACCCTCCCATTACGGCACCAATATCTAATGGATCACAGGACTTAGTGGGAACGGGAGGGACATTGGGTGCTAGATTCACCGTTTGGCCAATGCTGCTATTTTGATGAAAGGTCCCATCGCCGCCATATTGAAGTGTCCCATTCACTTTGGCACCGGGAGCCGTTGATGCGTTGTTATTGGCTTGCACTGAGCCTTCAACTGTCCCACTATTCTTTAGCTCGAAATTCTGACCCGCAGCGATATTTCCCCCGACAGTACCTGTGCCTAAGATGACATCTTTATTGCCTTGAATATTGCCAATTAGGGACGATGAGCCTGTTAGGGTGACATTTCCCGTTGCACTGACATCGCCGTAAATCGGCGAATTGCCCGACAAGGTTACATCGGCATTCGGTTCAACCGTCGTTACATTGCCTTTGCCATGCTTATTGAGTTGGTTGTTGCCTTGAGCATTGTTGAAGCTATCGCCGTAGGCGCCTTTACGTGAGTCGTAACCATCGATTGTGCTACTGCCGGTGAGATTGAGGCTCTCGCAGGAAACGATAGCATCGTTAAAAATGTTATTGCCCTTTGCGCCTTTTAGGGCGAAGAGTGCATTGAGTTTGGCCTGACCTTCTAAGTGTTGCCCTGTGCTGTTGACGCTGAGTTCGGCGCTCGGGGTCACGGTTTTTGTCAACGTATAAGCGCTGCTGTCGATACTGCCTGAGGCACTTTTTGGCAGGCTGTCATTTAAAGAGGCTGCCGTGCTTTGGGGCACTTTAATTAAAGTCGCTTTGAGGGTGTTATAGCTTTCATACATGCCTTGTTCGGCGGTGAGTTGTGCATTGACTTGTTTCTGGAAGTTCCCGCTCAGTCGCTCTTGTACTAAGTTATCTCGCAGTGATGTCACGACTAATAAACTGGCTAATAGGCTGAAGACTAAGACGATAAGTAACACTGCACCCTTTTGCTTATTGATACTGCCGCGAGGTGGCGAAGCGTGAGCAAATGAACGTTCCGTGTGCATGTCTGTGCTTCCTCGTGCCTATGGCACTTGTTGTGAATTAATGGCTTGTTGCCAAAGGGGTTTACGCAGTGCGACCTGCAAGCTAATACCCTGACCATATTGCGTCGGCGAAGCTAAGGGCTTCAGATTGATACTGACGAGTTCACCAGCTTGCGAGAAGTGAACCGCTTCTAGCCCGGTGAGGAGTGTTTGCGCTCCATCACCATCGTTGCAGGATAAGTTAGGTGCCATAAAGCTAAATGTTTCAATGTAATCAGCGGTTTTACTTTGGCCTAAGCAGCTAATACTCGGTTGGCTTGCAGAGGCGAGCGTGCTTAAGACGAGTTCGTTAGCCGATACATTTGCGACGTTATCAGCCTGTTTGATGCTTTTACTGAGCGTTAGCGTGGCGTATCTTAAGGCGTCAGCGGCATTTTCTAGACGTTTACTTTCCTCAACGGTGGCCTTAAGTGGCGCAAAGAAATTGATCACAGCGATCATGATGATCAGCCCTAATACCATGGCAATCATCAGTTCGGATAAGCTAAACCCCGATTGTCTTAAGGCGGGTTTAATGTGTCTCCATTGAGTGTGATGAGCTGAAATCACAGTTAGGCCTTACACAGATGGGGAAAACTGGCGTTAAGACTGACGCTATTATCGGTATCGACTCGACCATCTTGCCAAGTCACAGTAATTGCCATGTTGTCTTGATAAGTGGCGGGTAACACTAAGTCAAAGCCTACGGGGAAATCTTGGCTTAAACTGGCTCTAAAATTGATATCTTCGAAGCGGGCGGGTTGCTTTTGCACTTCGCATAACCTTGGCCAAATCTGTTCAATGACATTTTGCGCTTGCACTGTGGCAACTGTGTATTGAAAGCTATTGGTGGCATGTTGTAGCGATGATAGCTGCGCTTTTGCCAGTGCAAGCAATGAAGTGACTGATACCACGAGTGAGACTAAAACTTCTGTCATGGTAAAGCCAAGGTGTTTTTTACCTATGTGATTAAAGGCTTTCATGCACAATCCCCGCTCTGAAGCTGACTTTGGCCGCTCGGTAAAATGCATAAATTCATGTTTTCACCTTGACTGTTCGCCAATGAAATACTGGTTTTGGCTGTATTGCCCGTGGCACTGATACTGATACTAGCCAGTCCTGTTACAGCAACCCCACGTGTCGGGGGCGTAAAAACCTTCAATTCGTTATCGTCGCTATCTTTAATGACCCAAAGTCCCGCTTCTGTTGCCGTGAGGGTAATTGAAGTGCTGCGTTTTATCGCTTCGCTGCGGGCAAATTTATAGCTAGAGACCAATTCATTCGCGGCAGCGGTTAGCTGTTCACGTGCCATAACATCGCGGTACGAAGGGAGTGCTAAGCTGCCTAAAATACCGATAATCGCGACGGTAACCATAAGCTCAACTAAGGTAAATCCTTGATTCCACGTGTTCGACATTTAATTTGTCCAACAATTGGCAGCAGGAGTTCGCACGCCTTTCTGATTAATGCTTAAGGTGCCACAGCTATCCGATTGGCGGCTGGTTGGGACTGCCGAGAGGGAGAAACTTAACTTGTCGTCCGCCGGTGTGTAGCTAAAAGTGTAGTAAGGACTGTTGGTTAAGGTTTGCGCAGCAGGATACTTACCTTGACGGGAATAATTGCGTTCTAATGCTTGCACGCTCGTCATCAAATATTGCTGGGCATCGAAACGACGACCTTGCTTTAGGTATTCGGAAAAAGAAGGGATAGCGATAGCGGCGAGAATGCCGATGATGGCTACGACGATCATGAGTTCAATTAAGGTAAAACCTTTCTCTATGCGGATGATAGAACTCATTCACAACTCCATTTGTGCTGGTTGATGCGTATTGCAGTTACTCATTAACGTGAGAGTTAAACTGTTATCTGTACGTTATGACAACGTTGTCATTTCAATTTATGATAATGTATTTGGGTTGACATTAAAATGCAACAATTGGTTGATTATTAGTCTTGAACTCGATCGCAAATAGGGTGTTATTGTGGGCTTGGTCACGTATTGCGTGTTGCGATGTCTTTATACAACAGCAGCTTAAGATCATTCTCTGAATAACGATCTTGTTATGTTACTTCGCGCTGACTTAGCATTTCTGGTTATAAGAACTATGTTTGGGCTCAATAGCCCGTCAGTTCCATATAACCTGTACCAGTATGGCTGCCAGAGAGTTGCACTGGTCCTTCCCAGTAGGGCGTCGATAATGGCATAGCGCTATTAGGATTGAGCGGGGTGATGGTGAGATCGATATTCTCGCTGGGGATTTTTACCCGCCAGCTGACGGGATAGTCGCCATTGACTGTGTGTTGCCATTTCAGTGGCGTCATCTGTATGTCATTAGGATTGTCGGTGGAATTAATACTGCGCCCAGTGCCATCGGCAAACATTCTTCTGGCGCTATAAAATGCCGAGATAGGCGCATTCTTTGTATTCTCTGCTGGAGACTGATCCCGTAACTGAAACAACATCAGCGTCGAGCCATCGTTTAATCTGAGCGCGAACCAATCCCAGCCCTGTTGCGTTTTAGTGAGAAATTGCGAGCTCCATTCCCTGTCGAGCCAACCTTGGCCTGTGACTCGCTCCACTTTGCCATTGCGGTTGATTTCACCTGAAATTTCAATAAAGGGCTGGCTGTAGTAGTAAGAGGCCACTTGGCCATCGCGGCTTTTAAGGCTATAGCCGTTAACGCCTTGGTATTGCAGTGGCGCTTGGCTATTAAGCTGAAGTCGATAGCTAAAATCAGGATTCTCCACCGTTAAGGTCGCGGGAAAGAGTGCATTGGTTTCGCTCTGCCAGCGCCAGTTATCAAGGCGGATTTGATAGGGTTCCAATTTAACCTCGGCAAACTCGCTATGACGGCGTGACCATTTTTCATGGGCGAGGTGAGCATTACTCGAGGTTAATGCGCTATGGGCTAAGTAAAGCTGCTGAGTCACCCAAGTGGATTCACTTTGAGGAACCACATCTGTTGCTTGCGGTACTGTTGCTTGCAAATCTGTGGGTTTTAGGGCGACTCTAAACTGCGTCCACTGGGCGCCGAGTTGCTCACCTGTTTCTGTAGTTAAATTGGCGGTCAGATACCACCATTCCTGGCGAAAGTTATTGTGCGCCAAGTGATCTCGCGGAAATTCAAATCTATAGCCGGGAACGACAGGGGTAAAGGCCAAATCATCTTGATTAGTAGAGGTTTTCCCCACCACATTGGCAATGGATTTGGACTGAGTGTTTTGCGTCGATGGCGTTTTATCACAGCCGCCGATAAGCATTAACCCAACCACTGCCCATACAATACTGAGTGTTTTCATCATAGGGTCTCCTGCTGCAGACTGGCGACCAGTGGCTTGCGGGTTTGCCAATACAGCGGCAAGAGCACGGCTAAGGTGCAGGTGGTTAAGGCAATCAGTATTGCTTTGCCATAGGCTTGCCAATCCCAAATCATTTTTATCGTCCAGCCAAAGGCTTGCAAGGTGATCTTGTTGATGAGCAGGTAACCTAGCAGTGCACCCGTTGGCATAGCGAGCAGACAAGTGATCAGCACTACAATCAGCATCTGCATAAACACCATACCGCGCAGCGCATTACGACTCACGCCTAGGGAATACAGTCGTGCCAGTGGCGCTTGCCGTGCCTGAGTTAACATTAAACAGGCACTAAAGAGCCCAATCGCGGCGACAATCAGCGTCAAACTATTCAGCACTAAGGTAATTGAAAAAGTCCGCTTAAACATGGCGATAGCTTGGGTTTTAATCTTAGTTTGACTGTAGATTTGCGCTTGCGATAAGCCTAACTCGGCAGCCAGTTGGATTTGCAGTTCATCGAGATCCGTTTCACTGATCTTGCTGCCTCGCTCTTTACCGTAAAAATTCGCCGCCAAACTGATTGGCAGCACAGGTAATTGTGCCTTTTGCCATAATGGCTGGCTGATAATTACCTCGTTGCGGGTATTGCCGTGGTCATAATAAATGCCGCCGATAATGGCTTGGCTGTTACCGGTTTGCTTAAGCGCATCCAATGACACGCTATCGCCAAGCTGCAATTGGTATTTGATGGCTAAGGGCTCGCTCACTAAGATCACGGGGGCATTAAAGTAGGATTGCCACAGAGTCGGTAGGCTTTCTTTCAGGGCGCTGGTGTGGCGAATCGAATATTCATCACGGCTAAGTAGGCTAATTGGAATCGTCAACTCGCTCGAATTATCCGTCGATACTGGGAGTGAAAGCTGGGCTTCAATTTGCCATTGTTGATAAAGACCGCTGACTCTTGGATCGTGCATTAGTTGGGTTTGAATCGTGTCGATGCGCTGGCTCGGTGGACGGATATAGAGATCGGCATGCAAGCGGGTTTCTAGCCAAGTCCGCAGGGTTTGCTCGAAGCTACCCACTAGGGTGTTCATCGACACATTGGCACTGAGCGCCAGCAAGATTGCCATCATAGCCAAGGAAAGCGGTGCGATAAGCTCGCGGGTTTCGGCGAGCAAATATTGCCATAATCCGGGGCGCGCCAAGGGCATTAACGCACTGACGCCCCAATGTAATAATTGCGGCAACAACAAGGGGATCGCGATAGCGACGATACCGAGCAACACTAAGCTGATGTTATAGCTTTGACTGAAGGGAAATAGCAGCGCCGCTACGGTCAGTAAACCACAGGCTAAGGCAAATTGAATGCTATGGGTTTTGCGGTGTGCCTGCATTTGCTGATAACGATTCGCCCCTTGTGCCAATGCTTGGCGCGTAAGATCTAAATACAAGGGCAAGCAAGCGGCGAACGCAGCGCCTAAGGTGAGGGCAATTGCCTCGATAAGCCAAGTCCATTGCCAAATACCGGGGAGTAAGTGGGCGCCATACATTTGCTCTAAGGTCATGGCGACCATAGGTTGCAGCCAGTGGCTGAGTTGCAAGCCACTGATAAAGCCCAAACTTGAGCCTATGACAACCAACAAAATTAATTCTAACATCAGCGCCGTCATCAAGGCGCGGCGCTCGATTCCCTGTTGTAATAACTGCACTAACAGTTTTTGCCGTTTCATTAGGCTGTAGCGCACACCGTTGTAGGCGATAAAAAGGCCGACAACGAAGGCTAACATGCTCATGGCATTGAGATTAAGATGAAAACTGCGGGTCAGCGCTATCAGTGCTTGGCCTTGATCTTGCTGGCTAAAACTGGCCTTTTGCGGCGTAATCCCTAAAGCGTCGAGTTGGGATTTTAGTTGAGGTAAGTTTTCTCGCTCGCTGAACATGGCGATATAGCTTAATCGGCCTTGCATGTTCAGTAATTGCTGGGCGAGGGAAATATCGGCCAAGATGGCGCTGCCGAGGCCAAAATTATCATCAATTGCAATGACATCTAAGGTGTTATTTTCTAAAACAAGTTTACCGTCGGGCGCAACTTTGGCGGCTAGACTGCGGCTCATTATTACTGTGGGGGCGCCGTTGAGGAGATCGGCAAGCGGTAACTCATTCATCTGCGGCGAGGTCGTTGACTGCGTTTCAGTCGAGGCGTGACTTCTCGATTTTTGTAGCGTTAATGCGGCAATCAAATCGCTGCCTTCCAGTTGCCAAAACTGACCATTCTTACCGGAAATTTTGCCATTCACCACGGCGAGACCCTGACTTAATCCGGCTCGTCTTAAGGCGAAATAAACAGATTCATCTAAGGTGTTTTGTCCAAGGGGCGGAGTAAGTAGTACATCGGCACGCTGGCTCAAAAGCTCAGTCGCATCGCTATAACTGCGCACCGCATTGTCGTTGGTCGCTTTAACCCCAATCAGCAGAGTCACGGCCAAGGCGATACCGAGTAGAATCGCGCACGCCTGCAAGGGCGCATGACGATAATGGGCGATAAACACCTTTAGGCTGAGCCACGTCAGCCTCAGCCCAGTCTGCTGAAGTCCAGCAGATGTTGCTTTCGTGAGCGGTTTATTGTTCATAGATAGCGACTGCACCTTGGGATAAGTGCCAACGTTTTTGCATAAAGGCGGCGCACTCTTCGCTGTGGGTCACCATCAAGATACTGGTTTGGCTTTCCCGTGCCAGTTCACACAGTAATGCCATGACTTGCTTACCCGATACATCATCTAAGTTGCCTGTGGGTTCGTCGGCCAGCAGTAACGTCGGTTTGTGGGCTAAGGCGCGGGCGATGGCGACCCGCTGTTGTTGACCGCCGGACAGGGCTTCAACTTGGCGGTGAAGTAATGGCATCAGTCCAAGTTTTTCAACCAGATAGTCACACCAGGCTGACCACGGCTGCGCGGTTAAACTTAAGGAGAAGGCGATATTATCTTTCACGTTGAGTGGCGTAAGTAAGTTAAATTGCTGAAATACAACACCTAAGGAATTGCGCCTGAAACGGCTCCAATCTTTGTCTTGCCAATTTGAGGTGGACGCTTGTTCTAGCAAGATCTCGCCCGAGTCAGGCATTTCAAAACCGGCGATAAGGTTAAGTAAGGTGCTTTTGCCGCTGCCGCTGGGACCGGTGAGCGCTACGGTTTCGCCTCTATGGATCTGTAGATCTACTGCTTGCAGCACTTGATGATATTGCTCGCCATCGCGAAAGCACTTGCTGATTTGGTTAAGCTTGGCGACTGGGTGGAGCTTGTCGACAGGATTTGGTTTAGCGACGTCGGCCATTGAGCAACTCCTTTATATCCATTGGCGGCTTATGTGGTAAGCAGTGTTTCAAGCTGTGGCTCCAACATATCCTGGCTGCAATTTAGCATTGCAATCCCGTGTTCAAGATAAAGCATTTTCTATTCAGATAGATACTGATTTTTCCTGTAATGGGATCATAAACGGGATCACAAAACATAAATCGTCACTTGCCGTAAAAATAGTCAATTGAATTAAATCCTCGACGAACTGTGAGCAAACGGCTTGAGCTGAAGCCGCGTTTGTTGCATTCTGTGCGTCCTGTTAGCTTGGGAGTCAATCTCAATCTAACAATCCGTTCGGATGAAGGTAGCAGGAGAGTGGGGAATTGACCCCACACCGACGAGGCAACTTTGGTTTTATTTGAAGCGACGGTTTTATTGAATCGAATCTTCCCATAAAAACAAAGCACTCTTTCAGGTGCCGATAGGCGTGGACTGTTACTGGACGAGCCTCTGGAGAGACTGCCAATTGCACTTAATTTAAAGTGTGATCAGGTGGCGCCGAAGGCGAAAGTGTCGTGGTGTTATTGAACCGCGACGCGAAACGCTCAGGCAAAAGGACAGAGGAGAGGATGACTGCACAGTCCCTGTCGTTTGTCGTCGTGGGCTATTTTTACCCTTTGCTTGAGATAGCGCACTTTTGCATCTATTAAAAGCACTCGTTTGAGTCATCGCTTACTGCGCATTTCGCGTTCAGCTGGGGTGAATCTCAGTCGAGCACAGGCTAGAAATAGTTTGCAATAGCGTCCGACTGCGGCGCGTCACAGCCATTTCTTTTCCTCCTCCGTTTATTAATTTTGTTGTTTAATATTCGAGGAATATCATGAGTTTTCAAGCTTTTCTTGCCAGCATTAATGGCATCGTCTGGGGCCCAATCACCCTTTGTTTGCTGGTGGGCACGGGGATTTATCTCACTGCACGCCTCAAGCTTATCCAAGTTATCCGTCTGCCTATGGCGCTGGGATTATTATTCAAACCGGCAAAAGGTCATGGGGATTTATCTTCCTTCGCAGCGCTCTGTACTGCGCTGTCCGCCACTATCGGTACCGGTAATATTGTCGGTGTAGCGACAGCCATCAAAATGGGTGGACCAGGCGCATTATTTTGGATGTGGCTGGCGGCATTTTTTGGCATGGCGACTAAATATGCCGAGTGTATGTTGGCGGTAAAATATCGCACGACCGATGCGCGCGGGCAGATTGCGGGTGGCCCAATGTACTATATCGAGCGCGGACTTGGTCTGCCTTGGATGGCGAAATTGTTCGCTATCTTCGGGGTTGGTGTGGCCTTTTTCGGCATAGGTACTTTTGCACAAGTTAACGCTATCAGCGATGCGCTGACGATTGCCTTTGAGGTGCCGACTTGGTTGACCGCGACTGTGTTGACTGTGCTAGTTGCCGCCGTCACTTTAGGTGGGGTTAAGCGCATTTCGAATGTGGCGCAAAAGCTCGTGCCTGCCATGTCGATTGGTTATGTGCTGGCCTGCGTGTGGATTTTAGTGGGATTTTCTGAGCAAATTTTACCCGCCTTAGGTTTAGTGATTGAATCGGCCTTTACGCCACTCTCGGCAGCGGGAGGATTTTTAGGGGCGACAGTTGCGCAGGCGATTCAAATCGGTATTGCTCGCGGCGTGTTCTCCAATGAATCAGGCCTTGGTAGTGCGCCGATTGCAGCGGCTGCCGCTAAGACCAATGAACCCGTTGAGCAAGGTTTAGTCAGCATGACGGGCACCTTTTTCGATACCATCATTATTTGTACTATGACGGGCTTAGTGCTGATCATCACAGGAGTATGGAGTGGTGAAACTGCGGGCGCGGCGATGACGAGCGCGGCGTTCGCCCTCGGTGGCTCTGCGGTTGTGGGTCAGTATCTGGTGACCATTGCGCTGGTGTGTTTTGCATTTACGACGATTCTAGGCTGGCATTATTACGGTGAACGCTGTTGGTATTACTTGGTCGGCGAGCGCGGTTTACGCTTGTATCAAGTGGTGTTTTTAGTACTGATCGCCGGTGGCGCTTTTATCAAGCTCGATGTGATTTGGTTGTTGGCCGATACGGTTAATGGCTTGATGGCGATTCCAAACTTGATCGCGATTGTAGGCTTGAGGCATATCATTATCGCCGAAACCCAAAGCTATTTTGCCCGTATCTTGCCAAATCAAACCTTAGATACCGCTTATTAGTGTTTTTAAAACAATAAATTACTTCACATTATTTTAACTTTGACATTGTCGCCACTGGATTCTTCGTTTACTTTATATGCACTATTTAAAAAATAGTGCATATAAAATCGAGGACTTTAGGGCGACGCCATGGACAAAAGTAAACTTCGTACTTTTCGCAGCAGAATCTTATCCCACATAGCCTTGCCTCTCATTTTAATCATGGCGAGTGTTTATGCTGTTAATGCTTGGTTTAGTTATCTCTCCTCGGAGAAACGGCTCTACCATAGCCTTACGCAGGAGGCGAGTCACTCGGCTTCTCGTCTGCAATTGTTACTCGAGCACGCACAAGCCAATACCCAAGGCCTTGCTGATTTTATTGGTTTTTTGTCAAGCAAAGAAGATATGAATGACGCTGAGAGCGTTAAAAGTGTCTTGATGAATCGACTCAAACGTAATCCTGATTTCTTTGGCTCCGCAGTCGCGTTTAAACCCAACACCTTCCCCAATCGCAAACTCTTTTCTCCCTATGTTTACCGCGACACCAGTGGTAGCGACGATCTCCATTATCTCGATATTGGCGCCGAGGGTTACGATTATACCGATGGCACTTGGGATTGGTGGAACAATGCCATCAATCAAGCGGCGGGCTACTGGTCAAAGGCGTACTTTGATGAGGGGGCGGGCAATATTCTGATGGTGACTTATTCGGCTCCTTTTGGTGAGGCGGAGCATTATTTTGGTGTCGCGACGGTTGACTTAGCGCTAGATGGCTTGCCAAAGCAATTAGGAATTGCGCCTAATCGGCTGGTGGTTTTAGACGATCAAGGGCGACTTATTTATCATGTCGATAGGGAAAAAGTGTTGGCCACCACTTCAACACAGTGGCTCGATAAAAATAAATACAGGAATGCTGACTTTTGGGCCTTACAAGCGAAAGGACTTGATGGTCAGGCAAGGTTTGTTGACGATAAGGATGTGGTTTACCTCGCGAGTATTGCAACCGTTCCGCAGCTAAAATGGCGCGTCATAGTGCTAGCACCAGAGCAAGAATTATTCAGCTCACTGCTCGATGATGTGGCATCCATAATACTCAATTTGAGTTTGCTAACCCTCTTATTATTGTTGACTTGCTATCTGGCCGCTAAGCGGCTGACTCGGCCATTAGAGCTACTCGAGTCGGGTATCTTGTCTTTTGGACAGGGTAAAACCCAGCAGCTCATTGTACCTAAAGGTGCTGTGAGTGAGATTGTGACGCTGAGCAATACCTTCAATCAAATGGCGGAATTACTCGCCGAACGTGAGCAAGCCATTCTTGATTCCCGTGGCAACCGCTTTGCTCGTTTGATTGATGGTATGAGCGATAAGTCTTTCTATTGTTCCCTCGATCCCGACGGCCAACTAGCACAAGTGAGCGAGGGCGTGACTAAGGTGCTGGGGATCTCCCCTGATCTGCTCAAGCGCAAATATCAAAGACTGTTTTCGGCCAATCCCCTCAATGAGAAAAACTGGCAATACACTGATTTGGCTTTGAAAGGCCAAAATGTTCCTTCGCATCAAGTGGAAATGCTGGATGATCAAGGGCATTTAAGAAGGCTCGATGTGTTTATGCAGCCATTAATGTCTGACACAGGTGAGTTAATGTCGGTCGAGATGTTATTTACCGATGTGACAGAGCAGTTCTCAGCGGCGGTCTGGTCAAATGCGGTACTGGAAGCCGCGCCCGAGGCCATGTTGATTGTCGATGAGCTAGGGCAAATCGTGTTCACTAACAGTCGCTGTCTACAGCTCTTTGGATACGAAACGGGCGCTATGCTGGGGTTGCAGGTTGAGGCGTTATTGCCGCAAGAATTGGGAGAAAGGCATGTACTTGAACGGCAAACATTCCTGCGAGAAGGCCGTGATAGAAGCATGGCAAATGCCCGTCATGTGCGGGCGTTAAAAGCCGATGGTAATGAATTTATTGCGGAAATAGCGCTGAGTATTCTTCCCACCGCCTTTGATGGACAGAGGCAAGTGGCGGCTTCAATACGCGATATGACACAAAAACTGGCCGTTGAGCAGAAAATCCGTGATAGCGAACAGCGTTTTCGTGGGCTAGTGACGAATATTCCCGGCGCTGTTTATCGGACTCGCATCGGGGATGTATGGTTCATGGAATATATCAGTGACAATATTGCCGAGATTACGGGTTATGCAGCGAGTCAGTTTATTGAAAATCGCCAACGTACCTTTGCTTCGCTGATTTTAGAGGAGGATAGGCCTACATGTCATTTGCATATTGATAGAGCACTCGCGCAGCAAGAAACCTTTGAAGTGGAATATCGTATTCGCCACCGCGATGGCAGTATTCGCTGGGTACATGAGAAAGGTAAGGCGAGTTATACCGAAGAGGGCATTCCACTCTGGTTTGACGGCAGTATCGACGATATTACCGAGAGTAAACTCGCGCTGGTACAGTTAGAGCAATCGCGTCAACAGATGACCAATATTACTGAGTCTATTCCTTGCACTGTGTATCAATTGCAGTGGCACTCGCCTATAGACCGAAGATTTACCTTCCTCTCTGGTGCGGCAATGAAGATGCTTGGGCTGCATCGCGATGATCTGATGAGTAATTTTGACATCATAGCCGAGCGGATTTTTGATGAAGAAAGGCCCGATGTTGTGCGGGCCTTGTCGGGTCAGAGTGAAGACAGACTGCAATGGATACGCGAGTTTCGCTATCGCCACCCTAATGGCAGCATACGTTGGATGGAAGCGGGCGCGAGCGGTCATTTGGGTGAAGAGGGTGCCATCACGTGGAATGGTTATGTGATGGACATTACCCAACGCAAAACCATAGAGCAAGAGTTAGCCCTCAGTGAGGCGCACTTTAAGGCGCTGTTCGATGGGGCGACCATTGGCATAGTCAATGTTGATATTAAAGGCGTTATTTTAGATTGTAATGACCAATTCTGTGCCGATATGGCGCTGTCACGTAACCATTTACGTAATACTGCTATTTTTGAGGTTCTCAGTGAGTAAGATCAACCCATAGCTAAGGCGCAATTTCAGGAGTTGGTTGAAGGTAAGATTGACCATTATCGCGGCGAGCGCAGTTTTATTCGTCCTTCCGGTGCGCCTTTGTGGATGACAGTCAATGTGTCGGCACTGCTTGATGCCCAAGGACAATTTGAATCGGCCGTGATCAGCATGGTCGATATGACAGAGCTTAAATTGCTCTCAGATGAGCTGTTACTCGCCAAAGAGCAAGCCGATGCGGCCAGTAAAGCCAAGGGTGACTTCTTGGCGAATATGTCCCACGAAATCCGTACTCCAATGAATGCCATTATCGGCATGTCCCAGCTGTGCTTGCAGACCGAATTAGATAAAAAACAGAAGAATTATGTAGAGAAGATTGAGCGGGCATCGCAGTCTTTGCTGTCGATTATCAATGACATTCTGGATTTCTCTAAGATTGAAGCGGGTAAGCTAGACATAGATTCAGTACCCTTTCAGCTCGATACTATGTTGGAAGATCTCAGCGATATGTTTTCTGAGAAAGCTGCCCACAAACAGATTGAATTATTGTTCGCCGTTGCGCCCAATGTGCCTCGTTATCTGTTAGGGGATTCGCTGCGATTAGGCCAAGTGTTGATTAACCTGATGAATAACGCCATTAAGTTCACTGAACGCGGTGAGGTGCTACTGTCGCTCAGTTTAGTTGAGCAGCAAGATGATGATGTCGTGCTGCGTTTTAGCGTGCGTGACAGCGGCATCGGGTTAACTGAGCAGCAGCAAGCAAAATTGTTTAAATCTTTTACCCAAGCGGATACTTCAACCACCCGTAAATACGGTGGCACAGGTTTAGGTTTAGCTATCTGTAAGCAGCTAGTTGAACTCATGGGCGGGAAGATAGGGGTAGAAAGTCAGTTCGGTCATGGCAGCACTTTCTATTTCACGGTCAAGTTGCACATTTCCGATGGTCAGAAATTAGTACTCGAACAAGAGCTTGAAGGCATGTCTGTGCTGGTGGTCGATGATAACGCGACCGCCAGAGATATTATGCGTACTACGCTTGAAAGTATGGGCTTTAGGGTCGATACGGTTCGCTCGGGTGAAGAAGCGATAAGCCGCTGCTTATTGCAAGCCTATGAAGTGGCGTTAATTGATTGGAAAATGCCTAACATGGATGGGCTGGAAACCGCGCGTCAAATCCAATTGCAGGCTCAGTCGCAATCTCAATCACAATCACAACCTCAGTCTCAGCCCAAAATTTTAATGGTATCTGCCCATGCGGATCATGAGTTCCTCACTCAAATTGAGCAACTGGCTTTAGCGGGATACATCAGTAAACCCATCAGTGCCTCACGCTTACTCGACGGCATAATGAATGCGATTGGCCGCGAAGGCATTTTGCCAGTAAGGCGCCGTACCGAAGAGCTGGCACCACAGTTGTTATTGCCACTGCAAGGGAAGCGTATCCTGTTAGTGGAAGATAACGAGATGAATCTCGAAGTCGCCAGCGAGTTTTTAGAGCAAGTGGGGATTATTCTATCCATAGCGACCAATGGTCAAATCGCCTTAGACAAACTGTCGCAGCAGCATTTCGATCTAGTATTAATGGACTGCCAAATGCCGGTGATGGATGGCTATCAAGCCACTCAGGCGATAAGAAAAAGGCCTGAGTTGGCAAATTTACCTGTCGTCGCCATGACGGCTAATGCGATGGCGGGCGATAGGGACATGTGCATCAGGGCGGGCATGAACGACCATATCGCCAAACCGATAGAAGTGAATGTTCTTTATCAAACCCTGTTGAAATATCTCGCTCCCGCATCTGACACGGCTGCAGTAGATACCTTTACTCAATCGATATTGAGTAACACCAAGGGTGAGGCAGGCAATAGTGCAGAACAAACCGTATTGCTTAAGTGGCCAGAGCACCCAGAGCTGGATATCGATAGAGGTTTGCAACTGGTGCAACACTCGACGCGGCTTTATCAACGCATATTTGATCGTTTTGTGAGCAGTCAGCGTAATGTGGTGGAACAGGTTCGCAAAGCCATCGCGGCGAATCAAATCGAAGATTCGGTGCGTATTGCCCATACCCTTAAAGGCTTAGCGGGCAATTTAAGCTCGGCTAAATTGGTGGAGTTAGCGCGTTTACTTGAGTTGCATTTAACTGAAAATGCGCCTTGTGAAGATGAGTTAGTTCAAATTCAACCGCTAGTGGCTTCTATTTGCGATGCGATTGAATACGCCAAACCCGCAGCGGTGAATCAAGCCGAACCCCAAGCCGCTGATTTATTATCTGCTGAAGATTTAAGGGCGGCATTACAGGCCTTGCGGCAGAACTTAGATGATGCCGATGCCAGCGCAGTGGCAAAAATTGATGCCTTAAAGCCGCAGGTGAGCAGTGCAATGTGGCAAGCGTTAAGCCCTGCCTTGTCTATGATTAATCAGTACCAGTTTGATGAGGCGATCGACTTGATTGATGATGTCATTGCTCAGTTAGGTTAAAAAAGTAGCACACTGAATTCAAACGCATGACATGAAGTGGAGCTGTTAATGGAAAAGGCAACAATATTAGTCGTCGATGACACACCGGAGAATATCGATATTTTGATCGGTATTTTGGGTGATGACTATAAAGTCAAAGTGGCGATCGACGGGCCAAGGGCATTAGCCTTAGTGGCAAAGTCGCGGCCCGACTTAATTCTGCTTGATGTGATGATGCCGGGAATGAATGGCTATGAGGTATGCAAGCTGCTAAAGCAAGATCCGCTGACCAGTCATATTCCAATCATTTTTGTGACTGCTTTATCTGAATCCTCCGATGAAGCCCAAGGTTTTGCTTTGGGCGCAGTGGATTACATCACTAAGCCCGTGAGTGCGCCTGTGGTTAAGGCGCGAGTTAAAACCCATCTTGCGCTCTATGATCAAAAACGCCTACTCGAACAACAAGTTAAAATACGTACCCACGAATTAGAAGAAACCCGCTTCGAAATCATCCGCCGTCTTGGCCGCGCCGCCGAATATAAGGACAACGAGACAGGTTTACATGTGGTACGCATGAGCCACTACGCCCGAATATTGGCGATAAAGCTTGGGTTACCTAGTACTTTCTGCGACTTAATTTTTAATGCGGCGCCGATGCACGATATCGGTAAAATCGGCACCCCCGATGCTGTGCTGAAAAAACCGGGTAAGCTTGATGCCGAGGAGTGGCGCATCATGCAGCAACATGCCGCTATCGGCGCCGAAATTATCGGGGAACATAGCGATCCGTTATTGCAGATGGCCCGTCGCATCGCCTTAACTCACCATGAGAAGTGGGATGGTTCAGGTTACCCTAATGGCTTGGTGGGAGAGGATATTCCCCTTGAAGGGCGTATCACTGCGATTGCCGATGTGTTCGATGCCTTGACTTCGCAAAGGCCCTATAAACAGGCTTGGACGATCGAAGCGACGATGGAGTTATTTGACAATCAAGCGGGAAAACATTTTGATCCTAAGCTGGTGGAAATGTTTAAAGAAATCCTGCCTGAGGCGATCGCTATTCGAGATACTTATTTGGAAAACTGATGCTCGAATGCTCGAGGGCTTGAGTATAAGATAAGCTAAAGGCGCCATTGGCGCCTTTATTCTGTTTCAATCTCTATACCGTGTTATTAAATCAAAGCCTTATGCTTCGTCTAATGAGTAGGGCAGGGCTTGAATGGTTAAGCTTGATTGCTTATCGTCAGCAAAACGCAGTTTAGTATCGTTGCTGGTATCGTTGGCAAGCACCGCAGTTAACAACACTTGGTTGCCACGTTGTACAAACTCAATAATATGGCCGCCACGGCGGAAGCCATCTTCCATCGCGATTTCAAGGCCTGACTCTGGGCTGATTTGCAGGTTAGTATGACCATGCAAAATATACAGGGCGCGTTTATTGCCGCCACGATATTTCATCCGCGCTATGGTTTCTTGTCCCATGTAACAGCCCTTGTTGAAGCTGATACCGTTAACCGCTTGTAGATTGCACATCTGCGGTACGTATTGGCTGGCATGGCTGGCGGCAAGGTTGGGATAACCCGCGGTAATTTCTAACGCTTGCCAAGCACTGGCATCAAATACGCTCAGCTTTGATTTGGCCACTAAAGCTGCAGCAGCTTCTGGGGTTAACATTAAAATGAAACGGTCAGCGTCTTTTAAAATCGCGCCATGTTCAATTGGCGTGAATTTTTGATGAATGTCGCCAAAATGTTCGCTCACGAACTGGCTTGCTTGTTCACCGGCGACCCCGAGCAAAGTCCATTCAGCGGATGCATTGCTTAAGGTGGCTTTGCTAAACACGGCATATTTTTGTAACTGGGGTAAATCGACTTCGATGGCATCCTTTGGCATCAGCATAAAGAGCGCATCTTGGATGGCAAAGGTCCTGAAACTGGCCAGCATTTTACCTTTTGGATCGCAATGTGCACCCCAGCGCCATTGGTTATCGGCTAATGAGCTGATGTCAGTGGTCACTTGGCCATGGATGAAACTGCGGCCTTGTTCTCCAACCACTTTAATAAGGCCCATATGAGATAAGTTGGCAAGCATGAGTGGAGGCAAAGAAGCGTCCAGATCCCAATGGGGCGTAGAAACTGAAATAGTCATAGCGAGATCCTGAAAATGAAGGCGATGTGAGAGGCTAGATTGTAACGGAATTCCTGTTGGCTCAAAAGCATAAGGCGCACATATCTGTGAATGATATGTGCGCCTCAGTCTGTGTACTTTAGCCGAAACGCTTAATGCGATTCGGCTTAACTCTTAAAACAGCACGCGGGTACGCAGTGTGCCTTCAATTGCCTTTAACTCAACTAAGGCTTCTTCGGCTTGGTGAGTGTCGACTTCCATGACCACATAACCAATCTCAGCGGTAGTTTGCAGATATTGCGCGGCAATGTTGATGCCTTTTTCCGAGAAGGCTTGGTTGATCTTGATCAGCACGCCAGGACGGTTTTGGTGAATATGCAGTAAGCGTGAGGTGCCTTTATGCATAGGTAGCGATACTTCAGGGAAGTTAACTGCAGATACGGTCGAGCCGTTGTCTGAGTATTTAGCGAGCTTGCCCGCGACTTCGATACCAATGTTTTCTTGGGCTTCTGCAGTACTCCCACCCACATGCGGTGTCAGTAATACGTTATCAAGACCTCGAAGTGGGCTGATAAATTCATCGTCATTAGATTGCGGCTCAACTGGGAACACATCAATCGCCGCGCCAGCGAGGTGACGTTCTTTCAAGGCGACCGTTAAGGCCTCGATATCAACCACAGTACCGCGTGAGGCGTTGATAAAGATGCTGCCCTTTTTCATCGCCGCAAATTCAGCTGCGCCTATCATGTCTTTGGTTTGTGGGGTTTCTGGTACGTGTAAGCTCACTACGTCAGCTTGCGCCAGTAACTGTTCCATTGAATGAATTTGCTGTGCATTACCCAGTGGCAATTTGTCTTCGATATCGAAGAACACCACGCGCATGCCCAGCGTCTCAGCCAGAATGCCAAGCTGAGTACCGATATGACCGTAACCGATTACGCCTAAGGTTTTACCGCGCACTTCGTAGCTGCCTGCGGCGGTTTTCATCCAGCCACCACGGTGGGCGATGGCGTTACGCTCAGGGATACCGCGCATCAGCATAATGATTTCGCCAATCACGAGTTCGGCAACACTGCGAGTGTTGGAGAATGGCGCGTTAAATACTGGGATACCAAGGGATTCGGCGGTGGCAAGATCAACTTGATTGGTTCCGATACAGAAGCAACCGACCGCGATCAACTTCTCGGCGCGTTTTAGCACCTCGGCAGTTAATTGGGTACGTGAACGAAGTCCCACGAAATGTGCATCTTTGATGGATTCAATTAATGCTTCATTGCCTAATGAGGCTTTGTGGTATTCGATGTTGGTGTATCCCGCACGCTCAAGTACATCGACCGCAGATTGGTGGACGCCTTCCAACAGCAGGATCTTGATCTTATCCTTGTCCAGCGAATGTTTCGCCATGATATGGGTACCCTCTAATTAATAGAAATGTTTCTTATGATATGCTGACAACCTTCACCCACCAAAATAGCACTTTTTTTACTCAGTGTGGAGGGCTAGATGGCTAAAGTTAATATTCTAAATTAAGAACAATATCGCATAAGAGGAAGAAACATTGAATAACAAAATCGCGTGGTGTGCTATTTACCTCTTAGTGCTCGTGTGGTCGGTGATAAATCCCGCAGATCCTTTCACTTGGTGGCTCGAAGCGGTTCCCGCATTAGTGGCTGTGCCACTGCTATTTTTTACCCGCAAACGCTTCCCATTAACGCCGCTGGTGTATGTTTTAGTGTTAGCCCATTGCTGTGTGTTGTTTGTCGGCGCGCATTACACCTACGCCGAAGTGCCATTATTCGACACTATTGCCCATTGGATGGGCTCAGAACGTAATAATTACGACAAGTTAGGTCATTTTGCTCAAGGCTTTATCCCTGCCATGTTAGCGCGTGAAATTATGCTGCGTAATCAAGCGGTCAAACCCGGTGCTTGGTGTGCTTTTTTAGTCACGTGTTTTGTGCTCGCGTTTTCGGCGTTTTATGAACTCATCGAATGGTGGGTTGCCGTGGCAACAGGTGAAGGTGCCGAAGCCTTTTTGGGTACCCAAGGCTATGTATGGGACACTCAATCAGACATGTTGATGGCATTAATTGGCGCGGTTGTCGCACTCGTTTTATTGTCTCGTTTTCAAGATAAACAAATAGCGGCACTTAAACTCAGGAGCTAGTGGCAGTGAGCTGCTGATTGTTTCTACTCGAATCATTAGTTCATCCTTCCATAAAACATTTGGCGTGAGTGTGATGGCATTTAGCTGTCACACTATGGTGTTAGTTTTTTGTTGCAACTTTGGGGGTGATGTCTTCATAGTTTGAAAGTACTAGGTTTCGTGAGTCGGTTAAGCTCAATAGTATTTTCTACTGTTATTCCAATTGTCTTCGGTCAGTTAGTCGAACTTACTAGGATTAAAGAGGGAATAGTACATTTGGGTGATGTTTTTCAGTCTTTAACTAGTCAGAATCAACTAGGTTAATGGAATGTTTAAAAATCAAACTAAAGAGGCTGGTCAAACATACCATTTTGCTAATAGATAATACTTTTCAGGGAGGAGAGTCATTGAGCACAATTAATGAGTTAGTTTTTTTACACCAAATGGCGGCGCCATGTCATTTAGCGTTACTCGCTGAATCCATAGGTTTGAAAACTCGCGTCGTTAAACATGCGGCGGAATTGGATTTAGATAAAAGTCGTCGAAGTTTCTATTTGATCACCCAAAAAGGCTCTGCACTCGATAACAAGGGAATACCTTTACTGGCTTCGCGCTTAGTATCACATTTCCCCGTGGCGCTGTACCAAGTCGAGCGAGACTCTTTAGATCAAGAGTCGGCTATGTTACTCGGTATTCGTGGCCTGTTGTTTGCCGATCAACGTTTGGATTTGATGTTGACGGGTTTACGTAAAATGGTGGCAGAGGAGCTGTGGTACGATAGAACACTACTGAGTAAGGTGTTCCGTCGGGTAGTACAAAAGCTCGATGGCAATAATGAGATGCCCTCCGATTCAGTGGCTATGCTGCAGATGCTGACATCCCGTGAGCGCACTATTATTCAATTTGTGTCGAGTGGCGCAAGGAATAAAGAAATCGCCCACCGATTGTGCATCAGCGAACATACGGTGAAGGCACACATTTCCTCTATCTTCCGTAAAACCCAGTCCCGTAATCGTGTTGAATTGTTGCGTTGGGCGCAAACCTATCAGACCCACTTTGAGTTATGCAGCTAGTCAGTAAAAGGTTTTTGTAATGAGTCTTTTGTCGTTACTGTTGATTTTTTTTATGATTATTAGCTCATTTGGTGATTCATCAATATAAATAAAGCGGGAATGTTTAAATAAACATTCCCGCTTTATTTTTGATTGCCGTTTAAATGTCACAGCTAAAGAATTTAACTGTGACGACTTAACTGCACTCGTTAGTATTGTACTACAGTAGCAACGTTCATATTGCCTGATTGATTAACGCTGATGCTGTTGTTATTGCCAGCTTGAGAACCTAATACTAAGTTGTCATTACCCGTTTGAGTGATCAACAGGCTGTTATTATCACCGCTAACTGCGAATGAGCTACTTGCGTCACCACCGACCCAGTTACCGTTACCTGATTGAGCAATTTGTGCAGTGTTTTCATCACCTTCGATAATCAAATCGATAAGGTTAAGATCACCATCTTGCAGTGCCGTGACATCGGCATTATTGTTGCCAGCAATGGAAATGACGGCTTCGTTTTGAGCGCCATCTTGCTCAACATCAACTTCGTTATCGCTACCCACTGCATCGACATAGGCAAAGTTGATATCGCCTTCTTGGCTCACTTCAATGCTGTTGTCTTCACCTGATGCGAAGGCAACGATTTCGTTGTTATCGCCTTTAGAAGATAAATCGAAGTCGTTATCTGTGCCGTATGCGCCAAAGGTCGCGAAGTTAGCATCGCCTTTTTGTTTCAAGTCAACATCGTTGCTATCGCCCCATACTTGGAACTCTGCACCGTTGACATCGCCTTTTTGGGTGATAGTAATATCGTTATCATTACCTTGGATATCGGCCACTAAAGTATCACCGATAGTGTTGCCGCTGCCATTTTGGGTAATATCGACAGTGTTGTCATTACCCGTAGTCATAGCAAGATAAGCCGTGTTGCCGTTACCTTTTTGATCCATTGAAATATCGTTGTCGCTGCCTGCAAGTGCGTAAACGAAACCAACATGGTTATCACCCTTTTGGACCATGTCTACTGTGTTGTTGTCGCCTGCAATACCTTTAGCCGCGCCAAAGTTATTGTTACCCGCTTGATTAACAGAAACGTCGTTGTTGTTCCCTACGTTAGCGGTTAAGTCGAGAGCGATTAAACCCGCTTGGTTGTTGTCACCCACTTGGGTTATTTTCCCATCGTTGTTGCTGCCTTCAACGCGGAATACTGCAAAGTTAGCATCGCCTTCTTGCTCAACAAATACGCTGTTTTCAGCGCCAGTGATTTCAACTTGGCTTTCGTTGACTTCGCCTAATTGGTTAATGATTACCGTGTTATCGTTGCCAGTAACATCATTGCTGCTTTGGTTAAAGAAACCGTCTTGCGACACATTGACATTGTTGTTGTCACCTACAACATTTGCGCTTGCCACATGCCAGTCAACTTGTTGCGTTATTTGGACTTTGTTATCAACACCCGTCGAATTAATCGCGGCTTCATGCCACACACCGTCTTGGATAACGGTTGCGGTTTGATCTGTGCCCGTTTGCACAACCGCTGCAGCGTTAATGACACCCGTTTGTGAGACTAACGTGTCTTGGGCTTGACCCGCTTGCAATACGCTAATCTCGCTTACAGTACTGGCGGCAAAAGCTTGACCGCTTAAACCCGTTGCAATGGCTAAAGCAATAAGTGATTTTTTAGCTTGTGATTTCATGTGACGCTCCCTGTTTAATATTGAGTTATTGAGATTGCAGCACCGTCTGCAATCTGTTGAATCGAAAAATTGCCGCTTCCTAGTTGGTTCAGTTGCACTAGATTGTTGTTGCCAATTTGTGTCACTGAAGCCGTATTGCGACTGCCGACCTGCAGTAGTTGCACCTCATTGTTTGAACCAATCTGCGTGATTAGCGCATCGTTATCATTGCCCACTTGTGTCACATCGGCCTTGTTATCGTTGCCTGATTGGAACAGTAATCCTTGGTTAGCATTGCCTTGTTGCACCAGTTCGATAAGGTTATCGCGACCGGAACGTTCCATTAATGCCTGCAGGGTTACGGGTAACTCATTGACATTCAGCTCTTGTGCTGAGGTCATACAACTACAGAGCAAGATCAGCGGTACCAAAAAGCGTATAGAGGTATTTGGCACGGGTGACTCCTTGCATCAAATATCTTGGGGTGTCTAAAACAACAGACACTCCAAATTCAGCCCTGAAGATACGAGTCCCGTTAATATGCCGCAATTGGCCAAAAGGGTATTTATTACACAAAGGATTCACAGTAGATAAATGATGGATTTATTGTCATCCAATTGATTCAGTTATGTTTATCTGTTTTTTAGAGAGTATTTTTTTAGGTAGAGTAGTCTAGTTGGTCTAGTAGTTAAGTCGTACTCGTTGCTAAGTTATTCTTCAGTTTTTAAACAATGCTGCAACAAAATCAAGCAATGCATCGACTGTCACGTGATATTTTTCGGGGAAACAAATTATAGAAAATATGGTGGGAATACTGGTGTGTGGATTGACTCAATTCAAGGGCTATTTAGCGGTATTACAGCGTGTTCAAAGGCGAACTAGGAGGTTTTATCTACAGCAGTCCTTAAAGAGGATGAAGAGTCAATGAGCGGTTTGATGAGTAGAAAAATTCGACCATAGTGGTCGAATTCCTTGGTGAATGAGTGGCAAGCTGAGCATTAACCTTTTATATGAGATCAGTGTTTTTCTGGTTATTTTGATTCTTCAGGGGATACCTCAGTACTGATTTGGCTTTTACGATCTTTCAGTTGCTGCATCGCACTGTTATTGCTCACGGTTAACGCATTGAAGCGAGTATTGATATCGTCCATTTCGTTAATGTATTCAGGATCGCTTTTCTCTTTATTCTGCCAGTAACGCTTACGTTCTAGTTTTTGTAATTCACTGGCGCGCAGGATTTCAAAATAGCTGTTCTCCTGTTTAAGTCGATAGATCTCGCCATCGAGTAATTGCAATAATTTCTCTTTAGAAATGGTTTGGCGATTCAGTAGCGCTTGCAGGGGATCGACTGGAATGTCCCTTTTATCTGAGTCGACTTCTGTGGTGATCCCCAGCTGATATTCGATTTTATGTTGGCTAAATTCCTGCGGGCAAGCGGTTTGGCTAAAGACAATTTTGTCATCTTTACGGCATTTATAAATGGTATTTGCCTGTACTGCACTAGGCAACATAACACAAATTAGGGTGAGTATCAGTCTTGCCATTAGGCCACAAATCCTTTGTACACTAGCATAGCGATTATGATTTAGTTATTTGATTACAATTGATAAAAAGTCAGCTTATACCAATCACATTAAATATCTAATCAGTTCAGAGCCTCACAGGCATCTCAATCCAAGGCGCATTGACGCAGAAATGGTTATTCCCTTTTAAGTCAATGCAACACCGGAGTGGGGTGCCTGTGTGGCTCCCGAAGGGCGGCTGATGTTCACTACATGGCAACGCGCTTAATACTGCGTTTAAGGCTTTCGACAGAGCACCACTATGCCTTCAAGCCTTCGCCTTGTCTAAAGCGCGTTGAACTCCCGCTGAATGAACAGATATTTAATACGATTGGTATTAATGCTCGCGTTATTAAGTCTGTTCAACCAGTGATTTATGTCTCGTCCTGGTGGGACGCTGGGTTCTTGAGCCATTAAACCTAAGGCATTAAAGTATTAGCCATATATCAGTAAAGGGGCAAATTTACTGCGTTTATTGTTGCGGTCAGCTTTTTACTTAGCGTTAACATCTGCATCATACTATGGCGTAAGTTTAGGGATAAAACCAGTTTTTTGACGATTCAATTTTTTGGCGCTAGGGTTGATTCTAAACAAGAAAATTGAGGATGCTAGGGAGATTGAAAACATAAAAAAAGGAGCGAGCGCTCCTTTTTATTGATTGATAACGCTAAGTGTTAGCGATCGAACCTTAAGTTATCGATAAGCCGCGCTTTGCCTATATAGGCCGCGGCTAAAATCACTAAGGTTTGATCTTGATTTTGGGCTTGTTCAAGCGTGTGAGCGTGGCGAATTTCGAGGTAATCCGGCGTAAAACCTGCTGCGACTAAACTGGCTTTTGCTTGCTCAGTTACTTGCTCAAAGCTCTCACCCTGCTTGATCCCTGCGGCCATGGCATCTATGGCTTGTTTTAGTGCAGGCGCTGCGGCTTTTTCTGCGGCAGTGAGGTAACCATTGCGTGAACTCATGGCTAAACCTGAGTCCTCACGTATGGTATCTACACCGATAATTTCAATCGGTAATGACAAGTCTTCAACCATAGTTTTGATCGCGAATAGCTGTTGATAGTCTTTATTACCGAATAGCGCCACATCGGGCTGTACTATGTTAAACAGTTTACAAACGATAGTCGCAACGCCACGGAAATGCCCCGGACGGCTAGCACCACAAAGCACGTCGGAAATCCCTGGGACTTCGACATAGGTTTGTTGCTCTAGACCCTTGGGATACATCACGGCTGGCGTTGGGGTGAATAATAGCTCAGCGCCAGCGGCCGTGAGGGCTTCGCTGTCGGCAGCGAGTGTGCGTGGGTAAGCATCCAGATCTTCGTTCTGACCAAATTGCATTGGATTAACGAAAATAGAGGCCACCACATGGTCGCACTTGCTCGCGGCTTCTTTGACTAAAGTAATGTGTCCCTGATGGAGATTACCCATGGTAGGCACAAAGGCGACAGTTTCGCCCTTGGCACGCCATGCACGCACTTGGGTGCGAATATCATCAATATGGGCGCTAGTGATCATTGAGCCTTACCTTGCATAAATCGGTTATTAGTTAAAAGTGTGTTCTTCGCCAGGGAATGTTCCTTGGGCAACTTCGTCGATATAAGCACGCACGGCAGAACGAATTTCACCGGTTTGTTTTAGGTAGTTTTTCGAGAAACGTGGAATATAACCACTTGAAATACCTAACACATCATGCATAACCAAAATTTGGCCATCGGTCGATGCGCCCGCGCCAATCCCAATAACCGGAATCGTTAAGGCTTGAGTGATCGCCGCTGCGAGTGGCGCAGGAATGCATTCCACAACCAATAGTTGAGCACCGGCTGCTTCTAATGCTTTTGCTTCGTCGAGGATGCGTTGGGCATTTTCGGCGTCGCGGCCTTGCACTTTAAAACCACCAAACACATGGACTGACTGAGGCGTTAAGCCTAAATGAGCACACACGGGAATACCGCGTTCGGTTAGCTTAGTGACCGTTTCGAGTAACCAGTGGCCACCTTCGACTTTGACCATGTTCGCGCCAGCCTGCATCAACTCAGTGGCGTTAACCATAGCTTGTTCTGGTGTGGCGTAACTCATAAAGGGCATATCGGCGATCAGCAGGGCACGTTCGATACCGCGACGGACACAGCGAGTATGGTAAGCGATATCCGCCGTAGAGACGGGTAGGGTATCGTCATGGCCTTGGAGAACCATTCCTAGAGAATCGCCGACGAGCAGCACATCTACACCTTCGCTATCGAACGCGCTGGCAAAACTGGCATCATAGGCTGTCAGTGCCGTGAATTTTCTACCTTCCTGTTTGTATTTCAACAGGGTTGAGCTAGTAATTTTAGACATATGGATGATCTTCAAACCAAATAGAAGTGGTGTTATAAGCTAACTGGGGACGGACTTCAATGATCAATGCCCAGTTGTTGTAACTCGGCCAACATTTTTGTATCGATAAGACTGCCGATTGCAGTGTTGCACGGCAGAATAAGATTCGGTGCGATTGCGGCTAAAGGCACGAGCACAAAGCTGCGCTCTTTCATGCCGTAGTGGGGCACTTGGAGTCTGGGAATGTCAATGTTCTCATTGCCATACAAGAGTAAATCGAGATCTAAGGTTCTGGGTCCCCAACGCTCAAGGCGCACTCGACCTTGGGTGTTTTCGATATGCTGCAATGCATCGAGTAAGGCTAATGGCTCAAGATCAGTATCGAAACTGACCACCGCATTAACATAATCGGGTTGCACGACATCGCCCATAGGCGTCGAATGATAATAAGGAGAAACCAGTAGACTATTGCCTAAGGCTAATGCGGACAATGCCGTGACGGCATTGTCCAATTGCGCCTTGGGATCGTCGAGATTCGCGCCTAATGCGACGTAGACGCGAGGCATTATTCCGCCGCTTTCGCTTTTGGCGTGCCACTTGTTTTAGGTGCGCTCGTCGCAGCTGAACCATCGGCATTCGGCGCGCGAGGACGGCGACGACGTTGAGTGGCATTACGGTTGCGATTTGGCGATTTACTGCCGCTACGCGCAATGGCTAAGCGTTCCGTTTCATCGGCTTCAACAAACTGTTGCCACCAAGCGGCACTCTTAGCGACATTACCTGCTTCGACTTCGCCCCTGAGCAATAGCAAATCGTATGCGGCTCTAAACTTAGGGTGTTCCATTAGTTTAAAGGCACGAGTACCTTGGCTACGGTCAAAGCGTAACTGTAACTGCCAAATGTCTTTTGCTGGCGTACTAAAACGGCGTGGAATGCTAATGGTTTGACATTGCTGCTCCATCACATCGCCCATAGCAGCAAAGAAGGCATCGTATAACGTCAGGCCACTTTCAACGGCAATATCTTCGGCGCGTTGACGCAGTGGATACCAGAGAAGCGAAGCATAGAAGAATGAAGGCGTCACCGGCTTATCTTCGTTAACTCTTTGATCTGTGCTCTTCATGATGGCTTGCACCATTTTCATGGTCGTGCCTTTAGGATCATCTTTTAGCAGAGCGGCCACTTGCGGAAACAGCGGCGCAAATAGCTTGTATTCTTGCATCAGTTCGAAGTTGGCTAAGGCTTTGCCTGCAAAGAAGAGTTTCAGCACTTCTTCGTACATACGCGCAGCAGGAATATCTTTTAGCAGTGGCGCTAATTGTTTAATCGGCGCCGCAGTGACGGTTTCGATACCCATGTTGAGTTTAGTGGCGAAACGCACCGCCCTTAACATACGTACGGGATCTTCACGGTAACGGGTTTCTGGATCGCCAATGAGTCTCAGCGTGCCCGCTTTAAGATCTGTCATACCGCCGCCGTAGCTGCGGATCGAGTAATCGCTGATATCGTAATAGAGGGCATTGACGGTAAAGTCGCGGCGCTCAGCATCTTCGTCGATTTCGCCATAGACGTTATCACGTAGCAAACGCCCTTCGGCATTGGCTTTGGAAACTTTCTCATTGCTTTCGCCATGGTGACCACGAAAGGTCGCCACTTCGATAACATCGCGGCCGAAAACGATATGCGCCAGACGGAAACGACGACCGACGACTCGGCAGTTGCGGAATAGTTTTTTGATTTCTTCCGGTGTCGCATTGGTCACTACGTCGAAATCTTTCGGTTCAATCCCTAAGAGTAAATCGCGTACACCGCCGCCGACTAAATAGGCCTTAAAACCTGATTTATTCAGTCTGTATAATACCTTAAGGGCATTTTCGCTGATTTGTTTGCGCGAGATGGTATGGGCATCTCTCGGCACTAACTCTAAGCTTAACGCACCGGAACTTTGTTCAGGTGTTGTTGGTTCAATCTGAGCTTGAGTCGGAGCGGTCGTTTTAGGCGCGTCTTCAAATAGCTGTTTGCAGAATTGGCTGATACGGCGAAAAATGGGACACCTCGAAATATGATCTGTTATTTGATTAAAAATCTGGCGGCTATCATATACCAAATGCAGCCTAATGAGTATATCAGGGCTCGATCAGTATCTCAGATTGTTGCGGTATAGTGGATAATTGAAACTGATCCACGGCTTGAACGAGCATTTGTGCCACAGAACCTTGGATCTCAACAGGTTGTTGGCCTAAAAATGCCAGCGCCGCATTGAGGCTTGCCTGTGGATTAAGCGTATCAATCGCCTGCGCATGATTCTGTTTGGAAAGTTTAAATCCCTGACTTAAACAGGCGAGTGGCAAGTGCAACCATTGCGGTGCCGCCAAGCCAAAGTTTTGATACAAACTCAGTTGGCGACAACTGGCTTCGATTAAGTCACAACCTCGAACCACTTCAGTGATGCCTTGATAAGCATCGTCGAGCACCACGGCCAGTTGATAGGCGTACAGGCCATCGCTGCGTTTGATGATGAAATCCTCGGCGGCAAAATGGCTATCGACGCAAATATGCCCCATGAGGTTATCGTTAAATTGCTGCACTTGCGCGGTATTAACTATCCGCACCGCCCCAGACTTAACCACATTTGCAGCTTGGGTTTGTGGCAAGCTGTGACAGCGGCCATCGTAGACGCCGCCCATGGCTTGAATTTGCTTGCGACTACATTGGCAGAAATAGGCTTTATTTTCGGCGAGAAGCGAATCAATTTGTGCTTGATAGGCAGCAGTGCGCTGGCTCTGATACAGAGGCACATCATCCCACTCAAATCCATAGGCTTCTAAGGTGCGCAAGATATCATCGGCGGCGCCTTTGACTTCCCGTGGAGGATCGATGTCTTCAATGCGAATTAACCATTTACCCTGTTGCGAACGCGCACGCAGATAACTGCCAAGGGCGGCGATAAGCGAGCCAAAGTGCAAGGCACCCGAAGGCGAAGGCGCAAAACGTCCGACATAGGGGCGATAAATTGAAGTTGGGGAGGATAAAGTCGCCATATTACTGAGTTAGCAGCTAGTGTCAGTCAAAGTGGGCGTATTTTAGAGGGATACAAAGATAAAAGCGAATCGGGGTAAATTGGAGTGAGCTTGGCTTCAACTCTAAGAGTCAAGGTGTTGTTAGAAACAAATAGGCGGGGAAATCCCCGCCCAGTATGCTTGATTAACCAGCCATTTGTTTCTCTTTGATCTCTGCAAGCGTTTTACAGTCGATACATTGATCGGCTGTTGGACGCGCTTCGAGACGGCGGATGCCGATTTCGATACCGCAAGAATCACAGAAGCCGAAATCGTCTTCTTCAATTTTTTGCAGTGTTTTTTCGATTTTTTTGATCAGCTTACGTTCTCTATCGCGAGCACGAAGTTCGAGGCTGAACTCTTCTTCTTGTGCTGCACGGTCAACAGGATCGGGAAAGTTTGCGGCTTCGTCCTGCATGTGGCTAAGAGTACGGTCGACCTCTTCACGCAACTGATTGCGCCAAGCTTCAAGAATTGTCTTGAAGTGACCCAGTTGCTTAGCGTTCATATACTCCTCACCCGGTTTTTCCTGGTAAGGATTTACACCTGCGATAGCGAGTACGCCAAGTTTTTTGGTGCCTTCAGGCATAACGCATCTCCTGTAATCATTTGCGTTTGTAGGGCGTCCTTAAGAACGGCCGCTATCTATAGCAGAATCTTCACATCGAGGCAAACTTTTCATTCTGCTTTGATTGAATTTTTTGACTATGTTCGCTAATTCAAATGAAATCAAATTTAACTCAGCCTTAACATCATACTCGGACAACACAGGCTTGGGCTAGGTGAATCTCAGTCGGGGACATTTCGCAGCGATAGGCAAGGACTTCAACTCCAGCTAACACTGCTTTTTTCAGTAACTTAGCATATTCAGGGTCGATATGTGCTGCGGGGGCAACACTGAATATGTCACTGTGCTGCACCACAAACAGCAATACGGCTCTGTGGCCTTGACTGACCATGTGCATCAATTCACGTAAATGTTTTTGACCTCGTAGGCTCACCGCATCAGGAAAATAACCTTGGCCATCCTCAAGCAAAGTACAACTTTTGACTTCTATATAACAGGCGGGTTTTTGAGCACCCTGTAGCAGGATGTCGATGCGGCTATTTTCATCACCATATTTAACTTCACGGCTTAGGCTGTCATAACCTGTGAGCTCCTTGATGATACCTTTATTGATGGCTTCTTCGGCTAAGGTGTTCGCTTGACCCGAGTGGATACCGATTAGGCCAGCATCTGGCGTGGTCATCAGTTCCCATGTATGGGCGTACTTACGTTTAGGGTTATCAGAGGTAGAAAACCATACGGTTTCACCGGGATACAAGCAATTACGCATAGAACCTGTATTGGGGCAATGCAGAGTGATCTCACTGCCGTCGCTTAGCTGCACATCGGCCAGAAAACGTTTATAGCGGCGCAGTAAAATGCCCTGTTGTAGTGGCGGAGTAAATTCCATCGGTAGACCTATATCGGCTGTTCTAGGCCGCAAAGCCTAGCAAATTTCGCAAATGTTTACAGATTTTACCTGAGTAACTTTAGCCAATCGCTTTGCGTCATCGCCTGCTAGCAGTAAACTGCCGCCATAAAGTTTGTTCTGATTGTTCTAAAACGAATCGAAAAATAAGGATCCCTAATGAGTGAACTAAAAGTAACTGAATTAATGAAAGTGCAATTAACCAAAGAAGCGCCGGCCGCCCACTGGGGCAAAGCCGATGTGACTTATACCGCCGACGGTGCGCAAATTCATTTAGCGGGTGGCGATGAGCTGCGTCAAATTCAAATGGCGGCCCGTAAACTGCGCAGCCAAGGTATTAGCAGTGTGATGTTAGCTGGGCAGCTTTGGGATCTCAATAGTCAGTGGGTGTTTGCCCAAGGTTTCGCGACGGCAAAACCAGGTTATCAAATCCATTGGTGTGGTGATGAAGCTGTACAAGCTGAATTGCAACGTCGACTCGATGTGGCAACCTTTGCCCGTCAACTGATCAACGATACGCCTGAAAACCTATCGCCAGTGAAGCTTGCCCAACAAGCGGCGAAATGGTTGGCTGAAATCGGTGGCGATAAGGTGAGCTATCGGATTATCGAAGGCGAAGCGCTGCTCGAAGAACAGTGGATTGGTATCCATGCAGTGGGCCGCGGCAGTGAGCGTCCACCGGCAATGTTAGCGTTAGACTTCAACCCATTAGCCGCCGATGCACCCGTGTCTGTGGCGCTTGTGGGTAAAGGGATTACCTTTGATTCTGGCGGTTACAGCATCAAAGCCTCTGAAGGCATGTTAGGCATGAAATGCGACATGGGCGGCGCGGCGACTGTGACTGCAGCGCTTGGTTTAGCAATTAAATCTGGCCTAAACAAACGGGTTAAACTCTTCTTATGTTGCGCTGAAAACTTGATCAGCGGCCGCGCCTATAAGTTAGGTGATATTCTGACCTACAAAAATGGTATAACAGTTGAAGTGGTGAACACAGATGCGGAAGGGCGCTTAGTGTTGGCAGATGGTCTGCAAGCCGCTTCTGCGACAGGCGCTCCTTTTATTATCGATGCAGCGACCCTTACAGGCGCCGCTGTGATGGCAGTGGGTTCTAACTACAACGCGATTTTCTCGCCACAGACTGATGTGTTGCAACTGGCCCAGCAAAAAGCCACGAGTGTTGCCGAGCGTGTATGGCCGTTGCCATTGGATCCTTGGCACAAAGAAATGTGTCCATCTGCCTATGCTGACACAGCCAACAGCCGCGCAATGAAAGGCGGCGGTGCAGGTGGTGCTTCTAATGCGGCTGGTTTCCTATGGCGCTTTGTTTCACCAGAAGCTAAATGGTTGCACGTTGATTTAGCGGGCGCCTTTGAAGATTCAGCTTCTGCCATGTGGGGCGCGGGTGCAACGACCCACGGCGTATTGACCATTAGTGAATTGATCAAAGGCTAAGCCTAGATTTAAGTCTAGCGCTAAGACTCAGTTAGATAAGTCTGCGCAGATCCATTAAGGTTCTGCTGACTGGATTAAAACCGCCTACGGGCGGTTTTTTATTGGGTGAAATACTAGGCCGATAGTTTACTTGGTGTTTCAGCGGCTTCATGGCATGTTATGGCTGAGCGTTTTTAATCGGGAAACATTATGATAACTATACGAAAAGCAACGAAAGCAGATGCTCAGGCCTGCTGGGATATCCGCAATGCTGCTATCAATAAAGGCTGCGCCGGATTTTATGATGCGGGCGATCTGATTATTTGGACCGAAGGCGAACTGACTGAGCAATTTAGTCGTATCGTCGATGCGCATTTTTATGTGGCAGAACAATCCAATGACGAGCCGCCGCTTAAGAGAGTGGTCGGTATGGTTATGTTGGATGAACCCTACGCACAGTTAGAAGCGCTGTTTGTCTCCCCCGATACTATGGGGCTTGGGGTCGGTAAAGTGCTACTGCAATTTATTGAAACCATGGCTTTTAATCAAGGTATTGCCCAGCTGAGGTTAGAATCGACTTTGAATGCGGTGGATTTCTATCGCCACTGCGGTTTTGGTGGTGAAGGTTTAGAAGAGGAATCCATCTACTGCTCGCCCAGAGGCATAGCCTTAGAGTGCATGGTGATGTACAAGAATCTCGTACGTAGAAAATCAGTTTAAAATTCAGGCTGGATCAAGCACAGGTATGGAGTTAACTGTTTGTTAAGTGGTTGTTGGTAAACTTAAGGTGATCAATAGATCAAGTATTGGTGTGGAATTAACTCTGAAGACTTAAAGCTTAAGATGAGGTTGCTGACATACTCAAAGAAATCAACAGATCAAGCATGAATGCGGAAGTAACGCTGAAGACTTAAAGGTTGCTGACATATTCAAGGAAATCAACAGATCAAGTATGGATGTGGAATTAACTCTGAAAACTTAGAATTTAAGATAAGGTTGCGGACATACTTAAGGTAATCAACAGATCAAGCACGGATATGGAATTAACTTTGAAGACTTAACGTTACGTTAAAAGGTTGCTGACATACTCAAGGAAATCAACAGATCAAGCATGGATGTGGAATTAACTGTTCATAAGAGGTTGCTGACATACTCAAGGAAATCAACAGATCAAGATGGGGGAATTAACTCCCAAGAGTATGCCAACTATCGTTCTTTCGCCTGAAATCCCGATGCCGACAAGATTAGCGCTAATGGCTTAAATCAAACTTAATCTATTGCAAAAAAAGACTTTATTTCCTTAGCCTTTAGTCAAACCCGCCCCAATCCGCTAGGGTTTAGTTCGCTTCTGGAGTATTGAGTTGCTGGCGTTTTTCCATCAAATCTTTAATCAAAGGCGTGAGGATAAGCTCCATGGCTAGCGACATTTTACCGCCGGGCACCACTAAGGTGTTAACCCGTGACATAAATGATCCTTGGATCATATTAAGGTAATAGGGAAAATCGACATTATTGATGCCGCGAAAGCGGATCACCACAAAGCTCTCGTCTAGGCTCGGAATATCTTTGGCGCTAAAGGGGTTAGAGGTATCGACCGTTGGCACCCGCTGAAAGTTAATGTGAGTGCGGGAGAACTGTGGCGTCATGTGCTTAATATAGTCATCCATACTGCGCACAATCGAGCCCATGACTTTTTCACGGCTGTGGCCGCGCTCCGAAGTGTCACGGATAATTTTTTGGATCCACTCTAAGTTGACTATGGGCACCATGCCGATCAATAGATCGACATGCTGGGCGACATTGGCATCACCGGTAACCACGCCGCCATGCAGGCCTTCGTAGTAAAGCATGTCGGTATTTTCTGGCAAGGGTCGCCATTGGGTAAAAGTGCCGGGCATCTGGTTAAAAGGCACGGCCTCATCGAAGGTGTGTAAATAGCTGCGGGTTTCGCCTTGGCCTGTGGCGCTGTAATCTCGAAAGCATTGTTCCAAGCGGGCAAAGTTATTGGCCTCTGGACCAAAATAACTGAGGTTGCGGTTTTCAGCTTGGGATTTACGGATCATCACTTCCATTTCAGCGCGGGTAAAATGATGAAAGCTGTCGCCTTCGACAAAGGCGGCGTTAATCCCTAGTTGGCGAAAAATATGGCTAAAGGCGGTGGTCGTCGTAGTGGTTCCCGCGCCTGATGAGCCTGTAACTGCAATAATGGGATGTTTTGCTGACATTTTTTCTACCTAGCTAGGAACCAAAAGAGCCGCTTATGGGGAAGCGATAAAAACGCGAGTACTATTTATACGGTACAGAGGTAGGACTGGTCAATCTTGCTGCTGTGCTATTTGATCTGCCGAGCGTATCGCGAAGGACTCATCGTCCTCACTGTACTCTAATTTCAGCTTACCTTGTTTAAGTGCTTGTTGACATTGGACTATCGCCTGAGCCAGTTCCTGTTCATCGAGACTGGCAAAGCTGCCATCCTCCACTTGACCGAAGAGATATTCGCGGATCAAATTGGCGAGCGTTTCCTTCGGGAGTTGTAATAGGGTTTCATATGGAATGAGCATCGGTGCTTCCTTGGAGAATATTGCCGCTGGTGATGGGGTCTACGCTAAGTGGGTCAACACTTTGATCGCCGAGTAAAAAGTGTAAAATCCGTCGCTCAAGATAGAAGCGCGGTTTCCAAGGTGTACCGCCTTCGATAAAGCCAACATGACCGCCATAGGGATGCAGTTCGTATTCTACATAACCCGATAATTGGTTTGGCTGGGGGATCACTTCATCGGTCATAAAGGGATCGTCCTTGGCATGGATGATAAGCGTCGGTTTAGTAATGCGGCTGACAAAGGGTAAACCACTGGCACGCGTATAGTAATCGTCGACGCCGTCAAAGCCGTGCAATGGCGCTGTGACTTTATCGTCAAAATCATAGAAGGTATTTAAACGGTCGACCTGCAACTGGCTCAGCGGCATAGAGATGGCTAAGTCGGGATCGTTCAGCTTATGGCTGATTTTTTGCTGCAACTGTTTGATTAAATAGCTTTGATATACCTTCGAAAAACCATTTTCTAAACGTTTTGCGCAGGCGGACAATTGCAGCGGCGCCGAGACAACCACTGCGCGGGCTAATAAACTGTCATCCTGATATTCGCCCTGATACTTAGTCAGCACATTGCCGCCTAAGCTGTAACCTACGGCGAATAATGGCGATTGCGGATACGCGCTTTTCAGTGTCGATAGACTAAACTGTAAATCGTCCGTGTCACCACTGTGATAACTGCGCGCGAGGCGATTGGCCTCACCCGAGCAACTTCTGTGATGGTGCACGACGGCTGCGAGTTGCTGTTCTTTACAGGCTTGCAGTATCCGCCGCGCATAATGGGACTGAGCACTTCCTTCTAAGCCGTGGATGATCACCACTATCGGTTTGCCAGACTGCGGAAAATCCTGCCAATCTAAATCGACAAAATCGCCATCGGGCAACTCTAAGCGCTGCCGCTGTAATGCTGGTTTGGCCACCTTAGTGAATACGGGTAAAATCGTTTGTACATGGGGACTCTTGGCCCACCAAGGCGGCATAAAGGAATTTGGCATGGGTGTTTATCTTGGTATCGGCTATTGCTGAAAATTAAAACGTGTGTTTAATTTATATCCAAGCGACTTCAAAATGCTGAAATTCTTATTTTGAGGTCGCTTGGATATAAACGCGTGGGCAGTGTAGCACAATTGTTTTTTATGCTGATATTTAGGCCGACATTTAGATTGATATTTAGGAGATAGAGATGAAGCGACGAACCTTTTTGATGGGCGCGTTTGCCGGTACGGCGGCGTTAGCCTTAGGAGTCAATCTTTATTCTCCTGAGTTTAGTTTGCCCGAGGACAGCGAAGGCAAAGATTATCGTTTGTTGTTTAGCGTGCTTTTACCTGTGATGCTCGACGGCGCTTTGCCCGATGTGGCAACTCACAAGCTCGCGGCGCAAAATCGCACTTTAGATGCCATCAAACAGTCAATTTCTGTGCTACCCGAGGAGCAGCAAACCGAGTTATTTGAACTGCTCGATATGCTCGAAAATCGCCTCGGCTTACTCGTACTGACCTCAAGCATGACACCGTTATTGATGCGCTCTCCCGCCGAGTTAACTGAAATGCTAGAAACCTGGCGCCACAGTTATTTTGCGCTGTTACAAACCGCTTATCTCGGGTTGCGGGAATTAGTGATGGCCAGTTATTACGCTTGCCCTGAACATTGGAGCCGCCTGCATTATGCCAAACCTGAACTGTTCAAATAGCTCGCCCGTTTGTAACCGAATAAAACGTCCAATAATAAGCATCTTACCCGCGACAGTGGAGCACTCAAGTTGGCAGTCATAGATCCCATAGTGAATGGTTTAAACTCAGGTTGGTTACATACCGACGCGAGCCAATTGCAAGAAAACCAACAGTTTGAAGCCGATGTGATTATTGTCGGCACGGGTGCTGGTGGCGGTGTGGCGGCCGAAATCCTCACCCAAGCAGGGCTAAGCGTGATCATGATTGAGGCGGGGCCGCTAAAATCCTCCAGCGATTTTAATATGGAAGAGCGGGTCGCTTATCCCAACTTGTATCAACAAGCCGCTGCGATGAAAACCGCCGACAAGGCGATTGGGATTTTTCAAGGCCGCGCAGTCGGTGGCTCAACCACAGTTAACTGGACCACTTCTATTCGCACGCCGACCGAGGCGTTAGCTTTTTGGGCGCAACATAAGTCGGTTGCAGGGCTTAATCGCGAGAGCTTAGACCCTTGGTTTGAGCAAATGGAGCAGCGGCTCAATATCCATGAATGGAACTATGAGCCTAACCGTAATAATGCCGCCCTGAAGCAAGGTTGTATCAATCTTGGCTGGGAATACACAGTCATTAAACGCAATGTGGCGGGTTGCTGGAATACCGGCTATTGCGGCATGGGTTGTCCGGTTAATGCGAAGCAATCTATGTTAGTCACCACGATTCCCTCGGCACTTGAGAAAGGCGCGCAACTGATCAGCCGCGCTAAAGTGACTAAGATTGAGCACCATAATGGCCAAGTGTTTGCGTTAAAAGCGCAGGCGTTGGATGTGAATTTACGACCCACTGACGTTGAGCTGTTATTTAAGGCTAAACATTATATTTTGAGTGCGGGCGCTATCCATACGCCGACGATTTTGATGCGCTCGCAGGTGCCAGATCCCCACAAACTTTTGGGTAAACGCACTTTTTTACATCCGACTTTGTTATCCGGCGGCGTGTTTGCCGATTCGATAAACGGCCATAGTGGCGCGCCGCAATCTATCTATTCCGATGAGTTTGTGTGGAAGAATGACGCCGATGGGGAGCTCGGTTATAAACTCGAAGTGCCACCAGTGCATCCGATTTTAATCGCCTCTAAAACCTTAGGTTATGGCGCGAGTCATGCCGAGTTAATGGCGCAGTTCAATCAGTTGCAAGTGACGATTGCCTTAATCCGCGATGGTTATCATCCCGACAGTCAGGGCGGTGAAGTACACTTAACCCCTAAGGGATTTACCCTAGATTATCCGCTGACCGATGCCTTTTGGCGGGCCGCGAGACGCGCTTTTGCTAGTATGGCGGAGTTACAATTCTCGGCGGGCGCATTAAAAGTGTTGCCGATCAGCGATGGTATGCCTTACTTATCTTCGTGGAAGGACGCCAAAGAGAGCATTGCGCAGATGTCACTCGCGCCACTGCGTACTATCGTCGCATCGGCCCATGTGATGGGCGGTTGTCCCTTCGGCGAAGATGAAAAGCTTTCTATGGTCAACAGTTATGGCCAGTCGCACTATTTAGAAAATCTGTCTGTAATGGATGGGTCTATCTTCCCTACCAGCCTTGGCGCTAACCCGCAGCTGTCGATTTATGGCATCACAGCGCGTAATGCCACCGCACTTGCGCAAAAGCTCACCGAGGGCAAAGGGTGATTTTTTATTCTAGCCAATGATTCTGTTGCAGAGGGCTCAGCTGCAGAAATGTATGTAGCTTAAGACAATGCTCGCCGTGGCTTAGGGCTGAATGGTGCTAATGGGTAAATGTCCTGTTTTCACTAAGATAATGGTTTCCTCTTCGACAAAAGGAAAATGACCGCTCATGTGCGGACTGCGTATCCAAGTGTGGCGCGGATATTCCCCTTGATCATCTTGAAACTTGCCCGATAACACCAATATTTCTTCGCCGCCAAAATGCCGATGGGGTTGAAAGGTTTCACCCTTAGGCCATTTCACTAACGCGGTATGTTCATGCTCGAATTCATGTAGCGGCATCACTTGCAAGCCGCCTATGCCTTGTAACCAAGGAGTCTGCTGAGTATTAATCTTGACCACATCAAGATCTCGCGGATTGAATTGATTGAGTTTGACTAAGATAACGCAGCCTTCTTGGCTAAACGGCGCGTGTTGGCTCCCTGGCGGATGGCGAAGATAACTGCCCGCGGGGTAATCGCCGTTTTCATCGGAAAATACCCCTTCGAGTACAAAAATTTCCTCGCCTAGCGGATGCTTGTGAGTCGCAAACTGCGAACCCGCGTCGTATTTCACTATGCTGCTGGTGTGTCCAGACTCTTTAGCCTCCCGCTCGAGTGGTTTGCGCCAAACGCCTTGAGCAGGACTTGGCAGCCAGGGTTGCTGCTGTGTATCAATAACGACACGTTCGCTAAAGTTCATATTGAGCATAGTGTTAGACCTTATTTAACCTTAACTTAGAATAGTGATTGTTTACTGTGTTCGTTGCGTCTTGCTGCGCTAACAGTGTGCGAGCTGCGCTCTGCGATGTTAGCTGTGTATTAGCATACTTGCTGTGTCTGCAATATTAGTTGCGTCCAGCCATCACGCCGCCATCAACATCCCAAATCGCGCCGGTCACCCAGCTGGTGTCATTGGATAAAAGAAAACAAATGCTGTTCGCCACATCGCTCGGCGTGCCGACTCGACCAATCGGGTGAAAAGCGTTGAAGCTTTCAATCACTTGGTCTAGCTCTGCCTCTGGGATAAAAGCGTTATAGATGGGCGTATTAACCACGGCGGGTGAAACCGCGTTGACGCGAATATGCTTGTCCGCCAGTTCCATCGCTAAGTGCTGGGTTAATGCGTGTAATCCTGCTTTGGCCATGGAATACGCTGACGAAGGTGTGGCTTTAACCGCTTGTTTTGCCCACATAGAACCTATGTTCACTATACTACCACCGCCCGCATCAATCATCTTGTGGGTTACGGCTTGGGTGATTTTGAATAGGGCTTTATTTAACGCCATATAGAGATCGTAATCAGCCTCTGAGTGGTCGATAAAGGATTTGGGATTGAAATACCCCGCCGCATTGACGAGGTAGCCAACCTTTTGCTCAAGCTGGGTGATGTGTGCAATCAACCGATTAAGATCGGCAGCTTGGTAAAGGTTGGCTTGAAAACCGTCGACGCGTAACTCGGCTGCTGGATGGGCATGTTTGATCGCAGCAACGGCTGCGGTGAGTTTATCTTGCTGATTACTGACGATGAGTACTGATACGCCTTGTTCGGCCAGTTGTTTCGCCGTTTCGAAACCTATGCCGCTGCTACCACCGACAATAATGGCGAGATTTGAGGTATTAAATTGCATTTTCTACTCCTAAGTATTATCAAGGTGGTAATCTTAAGAACTCAATAACTGTCTGAACAGTAAGTACAAATAGGTAAGGCAGGTACTTTTTGGTACATCTTTATGAATAACAATGAAAAATTTATTTCACGCAAATCGCCCCCTGAGCGTTCAGCGCGTATGGTCGAGACGATTTATGGCTGTAAATGGTCATTAACGGTTTATCAGCTGTTGGCCAGTGGGGTACAAAGACCGGGGGAAATGGTGCGCTCCGTTGAGGGGCTCTCAACTAAGGTATTGAATCAATGTTTAAAAAAGAACATAGAATTTGGCATCTTAGATAAGGTCATTTATAACGAGCTGCCGCCGCGTGTCGAGTATCAAGTGACTGAGTTTGGCCAAAAATTTCTGCATATTTTGGATGAGCTGGAAAAGTTACAGCAAGAAATCGATGCTTAATTAACTTTCCTTTGTAGCGGTTCAATGTCGGTAAGGTAAATCGCAGCGGTTTATTTTATCGAGATGAAGCGCTACTCAAGGGAGCATGCGGGTAGTCGGAAATGGGAGTGTGTATGCCTAAAAATAGAGTACGTGAAGGTGGCTGCTTATGCGGCGCGATTCGTTATCAGATTGAAGGTGAACCCTTCGATGCGGATTATTGCCACTGCCGTTCGTGCCAAAAAAGCACGGGCTCTGCATTTGGGGCTTGGATGGATTTTAAAACAGGCCAAGTTAGATGGTTGAAAGGTCTGGTGACTGAGTTTGCATCGTCTGAGTTTATTCGCCGTGGATTTTGTGACCAATGCGGTACATCGTTAACCTACCGACATACTCAATATCCCGATTACTCGACCTTGAGCATAGCGAGTCTGGACGACGCTAACCAAGTTCAGCCTAGGTACCATATTTATACTGAGAGTCAGCTGAATTGGTTGGTGATCAAGGATGACTGTCAACGCTATCCACAAGGCCGCAGCTGTTAGCGGTTCAGATGATCATAGTGTTAATTTGATTCAGCTTGTTATTACTTGTATGTGATTGATTTGAATTTGTTTTTTTAGATTAGGTCAGGGCGCGGTGAGGCCGATTTCGTTGGCGTCCATGTCACTGAGTCCAAACAAGCTTAAGTAGCTCACCAGATTCGTTGCTTGGCCGCATGGGCTGAGTTCATTGAGTTTATTTGAGATGGTTCGCTGCGCTTTACGTTCCATCATCAGCTCAACGGCGAGCATCTGCTGATACTCTTGCTCATTCAAGCTGGACTTAGCGAGTTTACGTAATTTGCGGTAGGGCATGAGAAATCTTTCATCCCATTCACCCACGGCGCTCATCAGCGTTTGCCATTGGTCTGTACTGTATTGCTGCGGCCCAGACACATCCATAGTGATATCTAAATATTGTGCCAGTAGCAGTAGATTGACGTTCACCTGACAGCTATTTTGCAATTCGAGACAGAGCGCTTTGTTTTGCGCATAGCTCATATCACACCATTGCCAGAGTTGACTGTCGAACTGGGTTAAAACCGCCATACTATTTCCTTGTATTGCCGCTGCTACTGACTTTTATTTAAAAGAATGCTGGAGTTATTGTTGCTCCATGACCTCAAGTTCCATTGCATCTATCTCTTCTTGCAACTCGAGCCATTGCATTTCACTGTCTTCTAAGGTTTGCGTCAAGCTCGTTCGTTCGGTTAGTACCGAGGTTAGCTTGGCTTTGTTATCTTGATCATACAATTCGCTATCGGCCAGCAAGTGTTCAAGCTCGGCGAGGCGTTCGCTCAGCTTTTGCTGTTCGGTTTCTAACTTAGTTTGTTTGCGCTTGAGCGGCGATACCTTTTGGCGGATTTCGGCCTCGAGGCGTTTTTGCTGCTTTTTATCGGCGGCAGGTTTGATCTCGTCGCTGGTGCTGTTTTGATTCGAGTTGGCTTTCGCCGCATCGAGCAACCATTGGTGATAATCGTCTAAGTCACCGTCGAAGGCGCGCACTTCACCTTGATCGACCAGGTAGTAATCACTACAGGTTAAACGCAGTAAATGCCTATCATGCGAGACGACAACCATAGCGCCTTCAAAGGTTTGCAATGCCATCGTTAGAGCGTGGCGCATCTCTAAGTCTAAATGGTTGGTGGGTTCATCGAGCAGCAATAGGTTAGGGCGTTGCCAAACTAATAGCGCCAACACTAAACGGGCTTTCTCGCCGCCAGAAAAGGGGCGTACAGGTGAGAGAGCCATATCGCCGTTAAAACCAAAACCGCCTAAGAAGTTGCGTAGCTCTTGCTCTCTGGCATTGGGCGCCAGACGCACTAAATGCTGCATCGGCGTATCGTCGAGGCGCAAAAATTCGATTTGATGCTGGGCAAAGTAACCGATATTGACGCCAGGATTAGGTTCATACAAACCTGTCATTGGCGATAACTGACCCGATAACAGCTTGATTAATGTCGATTTACCTGCGCCGTTACGGCCAAGCAAACCAATACGCGCACCCGGTACTAAGTTTAAATGCACCTTGCTCAGGATTGGCTTATCGCTATAACCGATCGCGACTTGCTCCATCTTAATCAGCGGATTGGGCAGGGCTTCTGGAGCACGAAACTCCATATAAAAGGGGCTATCGGCTTGAGACGGCAACAACTCAGTCATGCGTTCTAGCGCTTTTAAGCGGCTCTGCGCTTGTTTGGCTTTACTCGCCTTATAACGGAAACGGTCAACGAAAGACTGCATGTGCGCACGTTCTTTTTGTTGGCGTTCGAAGGCAACCTGTTGCTGCGACATACGTTCGGCACGAATGCGCTCAAAGGCACTGTAATTGCCTTTGTAGAAATTGAGTTTTTGATTTTCAACGTGGACGATTTCATCAACGATTTCATCGATAAAGTCCCTATCATGGCTGATTAAAATCAGCGTGCCTTGATAGGACTTAATCCAACCTTCGAGCCAGTACATGGTATCTAAGTCTAAGTGGTTGGTGGGTTCGTCGAGGAGCAATAAGTCAGAGCGGCACAGTAACGCTTGGGCTAAGTTGAGGCGCATACGCCAGCCGCCCGAAAAGCTTTTCACTGGATTGCTTTGATCGGCTTCACTAAAGCCCAGACCCGCTAACAATGAACCCGCGCGCGAATGAATCGCATAACCACCGATAGCGTCGATTTTACCGTGTAAGAGTGCGATGGCATTGCCGTCGTTATCTTCTTGGGCCTTGTGTAATAGCGCTTCTAATTGACGATATTCGCTATCGCCATCGATCACATATTCCAGTGCCGAGACGTCGAGCGCAGGGGTTTCTTGGGCCACAGTGGCAATTTGCCAGCCAGAAGGCAGACTAAATTCACCTTTATCTAGGCTTAAGTGACCTAAAATTAATGCGAGCAGTGAAGATTTGCCTGTGCCGTTGGCACCGACTAAACCGACCTTATGGCCGGGATAAATCGTGAGAGAGGTCTCATCTAGCAGGGTTTTGCTGCCACGGATTAATTGCGCTTGGTTGATGCTGATCATTGACTACAACTTGGTTAGAACGTGAATTCGTCAGGGCACAGATAATAGCGTACAACCCAGTTTCAAACCACAGCCTGACCCGATAACTCGGACAATTATTCGACTTTTCAGGACGATCTTCAGCGAATTGCATCACATCGACCTAAGGCCTCATACTTTCAGGTAACGCTGGTATTCAATCATCAGTGTGGCAAAATAGCGGCAATTTCTTCGGCCGAGTCCCTTGGCCCTGCTATCTGGTCCTCTATCTATTATGACAAACACTAAAATCAAAAAGCGTTTCGTAGCCGGTGCTAAGTGCCCAAAATGCAGCGCCAAAGACAGCATTTTACTCTACAAGGAAAACGGCATCGAAACCGTTGAATGTACTGAGTGTGATTACCGTGAACAGCAAACCGATGAAAAGGTCACAGAAAAAGCCACCGGCGCTGTAATCGGCGTATTTAAACCGGATTAGGTTGAAGATTCAATTCAAGTGAGAATCTGAATGTGACCACTTTTAAGGTCACATTCTAAAGCTTGGCTAACCATTCAAGATAACGGTCTCGTCAGTTGTGCAGCATGAATTGTTATTGTTTCCCAGTGACTCGCCGCCTATTTCTTTTAAAAGAAGTATCCCTGAGGACTCAACTAGAGCATTCCTGTTTTAGAAGGTCACTGGTGCAACAATACCAATCTACACTAACCCTTTGGCTGTTCGTTCAGCTAAAAAGTTATTGCCCCAAAACGAGTTAACAAGTTGTCAGTAGAGCTATAACGAACGTACTTTCTGTCTTAGACATTTTCATCGTTACGCCTGTGTGATGTAATTCACTACTGCCCATCAAAAAACTGGATAATTATACAGTCGTATTCAAATCATAAGGATTTTGAACGATTTTTATCCTGCACTTGTGCGCGTCTTCTCATTTTTTCTCAAGTTAATTCTATCAAAATCAATGTCTTGCATATTTAATTAAGTGGGTGTTAGGTTTGAAAAACGCGCATGAGCGTTTTTCTAGGTGCGTATTTAAAGTAAAGCTGATAACTTCTTTGCAATACAATCAGTTAACTGTGCGCGTTTTCACCGGCCTAATGAGGTAAACAGCGCAGCGCATAAATACTAAGACGTTATATACCAATGAGATTAGGAGTACTTTTTAAATGGAAGTTAGTTTTGCAGAAAATGCCTACGCAACGGTTAGCTTGGTTCAATTCCTATTTGGTATTTTTTGCGCTCATTGGGCACAAAATACTAAACGAAGTGCTTGGTTATGGTTTTTTATGGGATGGTTTTTTGCGCCAATAACTGGCTTATTTTTATTGGCAAAAAATGGCAAATCAAAAGCCTGATAAGTTTTTACGCAAGGTATATAACAAACAAAGGCAACTGACGTGTACCGCGCAGCGGCTTTGGGCGTTATAGCGCAATTGAAATACAGCAAGATTCGGGTCGGCAGTAATTATTTCGCCTCCTAATATAGCTTCTGTTCGGGCAGATGCCCTTTTATAGCAAGCAGACCCTAGAGGAATAACGATGAACATACTTGCCAACAAAGTCGCTATTGTTACCGGTGCCAGTACCGGCATTGGTTACGCAGCCGCGAAGCTTTTTGCCAGAGAAGGTGCTGCCGTAGTGGTGGCTGCAAGGCGACAGAAGGAGCTTGATGACCTGGTGGACTTAATCATCACGGAAGGTGGGCAGGCACTGGCGCTTGCCGGTGATGTTAGCGAAGAAGCTTTTGCCAAGGCTTTGGTAGATAAGGCAGTAAGCCACTTTGGAGGCCTGGATATCGCTTTTAACAATGCTGCCATTCTGGGTGCTATGGGCCCTGTCCCGGAGATGTCGCTCACGGACTGGAATCAAGTTATTGCGATCAACTTAACCAGCGCATTTTTGGGCGCAAAGTACCAGTTGCCTGCCATGGCTGCCCGAAAAGGAGGTTCGTTAATTTTCACCTCTACCTTCGTTGGTTACACCGCAGGTATGCCAGGCATGGCAGCCTACGCAGCCAGTAAGGCGGGATTGATTGGACTTACTCAGGTGCTGGCATCCGAGCACGGCCCCCAGAATATCCGGGTCAATGCCCTTTTGCCCGGTGGTACTGATACGCCGGCAGGACGTGAGTTTGCCAATACGCCAGAAGCATTGGCATTTGTGCATAATCTGCATGCTCTTAAGCGTATGGCGACACCAGATGAAATTGCCCAATCTGCCTTGTACCTTGCCTCCGATGCCTCCAGCTTCACCACGGGATCTGCAATGCTGGTCGATGGCGGTGTATCTATAAATCGTGTTTGAGAGGCCGGCCCATGTCAGACTATGACCGAATCGCAAGCGCTATGGCCTATTTGGTTGAGCGGGCAATTGATCAGCCTAGCCTTGAAGAGATAGCCGCCCATGTGCATCTGAGTCCTTATCACTTTCAAAGGCTGTTTTGTCGTTGGGCAGGTACTACGCCGAAGCGCTTTTTACAGGTCCTGACATTGGAGCGGGGCAAAGGATTGCTGGATAATTCCCGCTCCTTGCTTGATGTCTCACATGAGCTTGGATTAAGCGGCAGTTCAAGGTTGCATGATCACTTTGTGCAGCTGGAAGCCGTCACACCTGGCGAGTATAAAAATCGAGGTAAGGACGTACAGATCGAGTATGGAGTCCATCCGACCCCACTGGGGCCCATGTTTGTGGCTGTAACCCTGCGTGGTGTTTGCCGGGCAGCGTTTATGGACTTCAATAGCATGGAAGAGTTACTGGATGACTTGCATAACGATTGGCCTCTTAGTTCGATCAGAGAAAATTTGGCATCTACGCGACACGCTATTGATGCCTTTTTTAGCAGTGACACAGCTTCCGGGCAAGGTCCGCTGTCGCTCCATGTGACAGGGACAAATTTCCAGATCGCCGTGTGGCGTGCTTTGTTGAAAATACCACCGGGCGCTGTGGCCAGCTATGCCGAAGTCGCCAGATCACTCGGCGCACCTAGGTCTGCAAGGGCTGTTGGTAACGCTATTGGAGCAAATCCAGTTGCTTTGCTGATCCCCTGTCACCGGGTTATCCAGCAAAGTGGCGCGCTGGGGGGGTATCGCTGGGGACCAACCAAGAAGCTGATGGTTCAAACATGGGAAAAAATGCGTGATGAACCGGTTGCGCTATAACAATGCCATGCAACCGACGCTCGTACATCGCTCGGCTGATGGCGAGCGTTACCCATAGAAATCTTAATCCGAAAGTTACATATTAGAGTATTCGCACTAAGAAGCTTTCGTCCAAAAAGTGTGTTGCGTATGTCTTTTAAATCTACAGGTTACGCTAAAGCCAAAACGGTGAGCCATGGTGATTAGCGAGGCGACCGCCCGATGGCCGCTCTTTGGCGTCCATGCCATCGCGGCATTTGTGAATCCTTTCACATCAGACAGGGCGGTCGAGCATCCAAGAACGGACAGTCTGTGAGTCGACGAGTCAATGCTATGGCCAACCTGTGTGAGTGGATATCAACTGCCTACCGTTCTATTTTATCGAATGTTTAGGCCGTGATTTCGCGTTATTCTTTTGTAAACTTCCTTGTTATTCTGCCTCCATCAGCAAAGCGTTTGCGTCTTGTCTTAGCCGTATGATCTTGGCTTTTCATGCACCGCTTTGCTCAACCGATAGGAGAGCAGCAATGAAAGTATTAAGTCAGTTTTCCGCTAAAGCCGCGATGGATGGTGATGGGGTCAATATTCGCCGTGTCGCCGATTTTGTGACGACTAAATTTGATCCTTTCTTGATGATCGACGAAATAAAATCCGATGATGAACAAGACTTTATTGGCGGTTTCCCTGCACATCCCCATCGCGGAATGGAGACGTTCACTTATATTCGTAAGGGCGGTTTTGAGCACCGTGACCAAATGGGCAATGTGAAGGCGATTCGTGCCGGCGATGTGCAGTGGATGAGTACGGGGTTCGGAGTAGTGCACTCTGAAATGCCGCTGGCCGATGCTGTCGATGGTCTGCATGGATTCCAAATTTGGGTCAACATGCCCGCCAAAGACAAGCTGCGTCCAGCGAAGTATCAAGATACTGCGGGTAGCGCGAGCGTTGAAGCGACCAATAACACTGGCGCTAGCTTAAAAGCCTTAGCGGGTGATTGGGGCTTTAAAGATCAACCACTGATTAGTGCGGCTATCCAAGGATTAGCGGGTGAGGCTGCCATTGCTGATTTGAGCCTAGCGCCAAACGCTGAGGCCACGCTTGATTTGTCTCAACATGAGTTTGTCGCCTTGTACTTGTACCAAGGTGACTTAAGCAAGGGTGAAGATTCACAGTGGTCATACCATGAGGGCGAGTTTTTAGTGGTCGATAGTCAAAGTGTGCTTAAGCTTAAAGCCGATGAGCGCGGCGCTGGGATGCTACTGTTTGCCGGTAAACCTATCCGTGAAAAAATCGTCCAGATGGGTCCATTTGTAATGAACACCCAAGCGGAAATTCAGCAGGCGATTCGCGATTATCAAGAAGGGCGTTTCGGCCAAATCGCGTAATTTGTTAAATCAGCCGCGCTGAGCTAATTCTAAACCCAAACCTAAATTAGCCCTAAGCCCTGTATTCCTACAGGGCTTTTTTGTTGCTGTTCACGCCCGCTATTTCTATTGCTTAAGGACTTGAGGCAAAAGCCGCGCTTTGTTGCTACAATAGCCATGCTTTTGGGTTGAGCGAGCCTAGCGCTTTATTCTTAACTCAAGCTAGCCTGAATCTTGATAGACCAGTTAAATCGATAAGTAACGCAATTTCAGTAACCTAGCAGCCGCTTCGTTACCCACCACAGGATATTCACCTTGAGCAACTCTGATACTAAGCCTAATCCATCAATGGCTTTTTCGACTCTTAAGCTAAAACCCGAACTGCTTGAGAACCTTTCTTCTATGGGCTACAACGAGATGACGCCAATTCAGGCGCAAAGTTTGCCACCCATTTTAGCGGGGCAGGATGTGATAGGTCAGGGTAAAACTGGCTCGGGTAAAACGGCCGCCTTCGGCTTAGGATTACTGAACAAGTTAGACGTTAAACGCTTTCGTATTCAAACTTTAGTATTATGCCCAACCCGCGAGTTGGCCGACCAAGTGGCGCAGGAAATCCGTACCCTTGCCCGTGGTATTCATAACGTTAAAGTACTGACACTTTGCGGCGGCGTGCCTATGGGGCCACAGGTTGGCTCTCTGGAACACGGCGCACACATTATTGTGGGTACGCCTGGTCGTATCGTCGATCACTTAGATCGCAATCGCTTAGATTTAAGCAATCTCAACATGTTAGTACTCGATGAAGCCGATCGCATGTTAGAAATGGGTTTCCAACCCGCCCTCGATGCGATCATCGAACAAGCGCCACGTGAGCGTCAGACGTTGCTATTCAGCGCGACGTTCCCGGAGCAAATTCAATCGATTGCTAAGCAAATCATGTATGACCCAAGCATGGTTAAAGTTGAAGGTAATCACGACAGCTTAAGCATCGCCCAACATTTTTATCACTTAGACGATGACAAGGCGCGCATGCAAGCGCTGCAATTATTGTTGTTAGAACATAAGCCTGAAAGCGCTGTGGTGTTCTGTAACACTAAACGCGAAACCCAAAAAGTGGCCGATGAGCTTGAAGGCTTAGGCTTCAGCGTATTGGCTTTGCACGGTGATTTAGAGCAAAGAGACAGGGACGAAACCCTGCTGCAATTTGCTAATAAGAGTGCCTGTGTATTAGTGGCGACCGACGTTGCCGCCCGTGGTTTAGATATCGATGCACTGGATGCCGTGTTTAACTATCACGTCGCCTACGACACCGAAGTGCACATTCACCGTATCGGTCGTACTGGCCGCGCGGGCAGTAAAGGCGCCGCTTATACCTTCTATAACGACCAAGACGGTTACAAAATTGCCTTGTTAGAAGAGTATTTAGAGCGCGAAATCACCAGCGAATCACTACCATCAGAAAGCCTGCTCGGCAACACGCCTGCAGCGCCAACCATGATCACTCTGCAGATCGATGGCGGTAAGAAGGAAAAACTGCGTCCAGGGGATATCTTAGGCGCGCTGACGGGCGAAAACGGTATCGAAGGCTCGCAGGTGGGTAAAATCCAAGTGACCGATTACCGCGCCTATGTGGCCGTTAATCGTAAGGTTGCCAAGAAAGCACTGAACAAAATTACTGGCGGCCGCATTAAAGGTAAATCTTACCGCGCTTGGCCAATGAAGTAAGCTTAGCTTGAGTTGAATCGTACCTCGATTTAATTCACTTCACCTTTAAAGGGAATGAACTCAGGTTTATTCCCTTTTTTATTGGGTGTGATTAATGCAATGACTGAGTCTTTTTGTTTTTTAAATGCTAATTAAGGTGGGCAGTTAAGTAACACTTTGTATTCGCCTGCTTAATTAATATGCCCCTCAGCTTGCCTGTGGTAGAAGTGATTCTGAGTAAAAAATAAATGAGCAGATTAACAGCTTTGTCAGGTGATAAGGCGTGCATCGGTTTGGAGTATTTATGTTTCGAAGGACTATTTTACTAAGTATCTTCTTGAGCGCAGCGAGCGGTGCATCAATTCAACCAGAGTTGCAACCAGAGCGGCAATTAGAGTCTCAGCCAGCGTCGCAACCGTTACAGCACTTCATCTACATTAACCATCGTGAGGCCAACGGAGAAAATATTCGTGCCGACAAGGCGCTGCGCGATCCCCGTTTTGGCGGTGCGCAGATTGTTTATACTTGGCGCAGTTTAGAGCCTAAGCAGGGCGAATATGATTTCAGCGCGATTAAGGCCGATATTGCGTATCTCGATTCGATAGGCAAAAAATTGTGGATCCAGCTGCAAGATAAATCTTTTACGCCGAGGTTTAACGTGCCTCAGTATTTACTCGATGATCCGATTTATCAAGGCGGTGTGTTGAAGCAAAGCATGCTGAGCGCGCCAGAGCGTGATCCCAATAAACCTGTGACGGATGACGAATATGGTTGGTCTGCCAAAATGTGGGAGCCTGCAGTACGTGCGCGTTATCAGCAATTGGTGCGCCAGCTAGGCCAAGAGTTTGATGGGAAAATCACTGGTATTAACTTTAGTGAAAGCTCAATTGAAGTGGGGACTGAAAACGCCGACGGAACAACCACGTTCCCCAGTGATTTTAATCCTAAAGACTATATCGATGCGATTGGCGAAAACATGCAGGTATTAGCTGAGTCATTTCAGCATTCAACCGCTATGGTGTATTTGAACTTTTTACCAGACGAATGGCTACCATGGAATGACAAAGGCTATATGCGAGGCTTATTTGCGCAAGCCAAAGCGCTCAATATGGGCGTAGGTGGCCCAGATTTAATGCCATATCGTAAAGGCCATATGGGACAGAGTTACGCCTTTATTAAAGAATATCCAGCGGCATTGGTGAAAGGTATGGCGGTGCAAGACGGTAATTTGCGGCAGATTAATCCCAAGACAGGTAAAAAGAATACTGTGCCTGATCTGCTGGATTTTGCACAAAACTACCTAGGGCTAGACTACATTTTTTGGGTTGAAGATGAACCCTATTTTACGGATGAAGTCCTGCAGCAGTTGCCAGATATTAAGGCGAATTAACTTAGCTTATTGTTTAGGCTGTTGTTTAAAGTGGTGATTGTTCAAGCGAGTTATTGGTCAAAGTGTGGATAACGCGCTAAACGTATTGTGCAGCTTGTTGAATATATAAACAAAGACAAACAAAAACGCCCAATTCCATGCGGAGTTGGGCGTTTCTTTTTAGGGCTTAATGCGGCTAAATCGCCAAGCGAGTTCGCTCAGCGTGTGCATTAATCCTGTGAATTTCTTGGACGACTCGCACCGTTATTTGGGCGACGGGTGTTTTTCTTTGGGCCATTGGCGTAAGGGTTCTCACCCGCTTGGCCACGATTTTCGCCAGCGCCTGAACGGCTTTCACTTGGACGACTAGCGCCTGCGCTATTCGCACGGCCATCGTTTGAACGTGCTGGACGTGGTTTGGCTGAATCAGCACGAGGTGCGCTACTGGCTTCACCGCTGTGTCTTGGATTCTTGTCGTTCGGCTTGTGGCCGCGCGCGACGTCACCGCTGCGTTGACCGTCTTTATGCTCGGCGCTTCTTGGGGCACCATCGCGTGAGCTAGGTTGGTTTGAGCTGCGGGTATTTCTACGGCTTGGTACTGATTTACCGCTGCTTTTTCCGCCGCCACCTAAACGTGACTCAGGCAATACATGGTTAAAGCCTTCAACCATTTCTCGGTCTAATACGCGATTGATCAAACGCTCGATATCGTTCAGCAGTTTGATTTCTTCGTTACTCACCAGTGACACGGCTTGACCCGATGCGCCAGCGCGGCCAGTACGGCCGATACGATGCACATAATCTTCTGGCACGTTCGGTAAGTCGAAGTTAACTACTTGTGGTAATTGGTCAATGTCCAAACCACGGGCAGCGATATCGGTTGCAACCAGTACGCGAGCTTGACCATTTTTAAAGTCGGCCAAGGCTTTAGTACGCGCTGTTTGGCTCTTGTTACCGTGGATAGCGGCGGCTTTAATACCCGCATCTTCAAGGCTTTTCGCCAGACGATTAGCGCCATGTTTAGTGCGCGAGAATACCAGCACTTGTTGCCAATCGTTTTGCTTGATGAGCTGGATCAACAGTGCCGATTTCTGGCTCTTATCGACTGGGCAAACCCATTGTTTTACTGTGGTCGCCGCCGCGTTACGTGGCGTAACCGAAATTTCGACCGGATTATTCACTAAGCCTTTTGCCAGTTCACGAATTTCATCGGAGAAGGTGGCTGAGAACATCAGGTTTTGGCGTTGCTTAGGTAAAATGGCCAGGATCTTACGGATGTCGCGGATAAAGCCCATGTCGAGCATGCGATCGGCTTCATCTAATACTAAGATTTCAAGCTGGCTGAATTTCACCGCTTTTTGATTGTACAGATCCATCAATCGACCTGGTGTGGCGACTAATACATCGACACCGTGGCGCAATTTCGCGATTTGTGGATTGATAGGCACGCCACCAAATATTACCGCTGAGCGCAGTGGTAAATTCTTACCATAGGTTTCAACACTTTCTGCAACCTGAGCCGCCAATTCGCGTGTCGGAGTTAACACTAATGCGCGCACTTGGCCTGCTTGGGCACGGTTACCTTTACTCAGGAGTTCGAGCATAGGTAGGGTGAAACCTGCTGTTTTACCTGTTCCTGTTTGGGCGGCCGCCATCACATCTTTGCCTTGAAGCACAGCGGGAATTGCTTGAGCTTGGATTGGCGAAGGTGTGTCGTAGCCTTGTTCGGCAACGGCTTTAAGTATCGGGGCCGATAAGCCCAGGGAGGTAAAACTCATAGATTGGTCTCTTGTGGCAACGCTTTGCTGCATTTATGGTCAATAGCCAGGTCTGCTGGCGGGCGTGCAGCTTACAGGATCAGGGCTTTAAGTGCCATCTAATAAAGACTTTTACATAGGGTTTCATTCATATTGGCACATAAATCGCTTGTCAGCGGCTTTCACTCGGTCTCGCTTATCTTTTAGGCGCAAGTTTCCTCAGCCGAATTTGAGCTTATTGAGGGCGAATCTGCGTCCTACGAAGTGCCCGTTTTGTATTGGTAGAGGCTTTGTGGGCGCACTTTTACTGTTATTTTGGGGTGCGGTTGAGCCTAATGGACTCACCAAATGTACAGTATGGCTATCAGGCTGATTCAATCAACTAAACAGGCCGGTTTAAAGTTAACTCGTCTGCTCTTTTTATCTAAAAATTAGAGTGAGTTAGCGGTAGATCACGCTAGATTAATTTGAGTGGTATAAACTCAAGGAGATAGGAGTAGAATTCATCAATATCTATTCTCTGCAAGCTTGCGATTACTCTCGTGTTTATTTTAGGATGAGCTAACGCGGGAAACGGTTAAACGCCTCTCATTTATAGGTGGATTATGACAGCGATACAGCATATTGAACGCCTTGCTCGAGGTCGCAGTGAACAGGCCGTCGCTGTGATTAAAAATGTGCAGCAGATGTCGAACATCCCCATGCATGAGATGCAACTCGCCCTCAAACAATTACTTAACTGCGGCCGAATTGCGCTGCATTTTCACCCCGATAGAATCGACAGCCGTGGTATGACAGTGGCCGAAGGTTTGCTGCGCGATGGTCAATACCGCAGTCAGTTTGAGACCCATATTTCCAACGGTCAGTTATCCCCTGAATTAGGCGGTCCACGGGATCACTGGGAAAATCAGCTATTTGGTGATGTATACAAGGGCACTAAATCTCGGCCTAAATATGGCGCACTCGATCTGGGCATGTGGCAGGACGGCCCCGCGCCGCGTTTTGGTAGCTGTTATTTGCTGACCCACGCCAGTGTGATGGCACGTTCAACCTTTTGTTATCTCGACTCGTACCGCAATCCGAAAGAGAAGGGCACGCTATCATGCTTCGATGATGTGTTAGCGGCGCTGCTGACCGAGAGTTTTGAGCGTCACTATGCCTTAGGCAAATCCGACTTTAAGCCACTGAATGTGATTCATTATTTGGGGCATCAGCTCAATGCTTCCTTGCTGTCACGTTTCGAGCGGCCGTTATCGAATAATCTCGATCATTATATCGAGGCGCAGATCCACGGTGATGTTTCCCTCGATGAAGATATCGCCATGCTGGTGGCCGATCCAAGTTTTAAAGGCACTGATATTGGCGCCAGCTTAAGCAATATTTGCGACAGATATGATATCGAGCTGCAATATCATGATGGCTTTAGCCTACATACGGCGCAGATCCCCAGCGATTTTCGCGGGCCGACTATGCCATCGCTGGCAAATCGAATTGCCATAGAAGACAGAGTCGATGCCTATGCCATAGGTGTGGCCGCGCGGGATTTATATCATTCACCCCAGCATTGGCGCGAACGCGGTAACCGTGCTCAAGTAGCCCACGAACTTAAGTTACTCTGGCATGTGTTAGTGAAATACGGCGCAGTGCAGTAAGGGTTACGTTTTTAAAAAAACGTTTGATTGTAAGATGTGGCGCTAACAAAAACAGCGAGATAACCTCAGGTTAGCTCGCTGTTTTTCTATTATATTTCAGCTTTAAGGTCGTTCTAGCAACCTGTGTCGACCTTGTTATAGGTGGGGATTCCCGTCGTTTCCCACTTGTAGTCGATATAGCAATTTGTCGCTTCGACTTGCGCCTGAGTCGGCGTGTCAAGGTTCAGTTTTTGCTTCGGTGTGGCAATGACTTGGTAGGTACCACCAGTAGTATGGATTCGATAGGACCATTCATCGACATTGAGCCCAGCAGCCTTAAAGATCTCTGGCGGCGTAGTATAAGCGGCGCTTGGTGCTGTACCGCTGGCACTGGCTGCCCAAGGTTGGTAGTTTTCGCCACGGATCCCATCGTAAACGACTCGATTGGTGGTGCCGCTGTTAGCAATTTCCGACTTAGCTTTGAATAGGGTGACGGCGGATTTCATCGAAGCCAGTGCACCAGATAGCTGACTCTTATAGGCATCTGATTGTATATTAATGAATTTAGGTGCAGCAACTACAGCTAATACTCCTAGAATAATAATGACCACAACGAGTTCAATCAGGGTAAAACCGGCATTTTTATTTGGCATAGGTAGGGGATAATTAATACAAAGATGTTCATGCTACCTAAGTTTCCCCAAACAGGCTAGTGCTAGGGAAAGTTCCGTTAACTCAGGGATTTGTTTATCTTTAGCTCGTTTTTGTGAGTCTGCTAGCAAAAGTCTGTAATAGGGTTTCATCTGCTTTAGATGCCTGCGATACTGCGTCCCTATCGGAACTTTTTAGCCGTTGCAAGCCCCCTTAAACTGAGTGTTATCGATAGCCGATCCCCGCTACGAGTCGCTTAATTGTTTTCTTGTTGGAGCACCATGGATAAGTCGTTAGAAAAATCCCTTCTTGTTTGGCTTAAAGCCCAGAAAAAAGCTTGTGGCTTGTTCCTTAAATTGTCGTTATGGCTTGGGATGATAAGTGCCGTCGCTATGGTGGCGCAGGCTTATATTATCGCGACGATTCTGGATGGCGTGATCATGGGGCAGCAAGTCGTACCGCTAACTGACAATGCCCAAATGGTCAGCTCCAGCGTGAGTATTGATACTTATATTCCTCATTTTATTGCGTTAATCGCCTTGATGTTACTGCGCGCCTTGCTGGCTTATGGACGTGAACGCGCCAGTTTTGAGGCGGGTAAGCGCCTTCGTGGTCATATCCGCGCGGCAGTGATGGACAAGTTGACTAAGCTAGGTCCGGCATTTATTAAAGGTAAACCCGCAGGCAGTTGGGCCAGCATAGTGTTAGAGCAAGTCGAAGATTTACAAGACTTTTATGCCAGATACCTCCCACAAATCAGCCTTGCTGGTTTTATTCCCATCCTCATCTTAGCGGCGGTTTTCCCAATTAACTGGGCGGCAGGCTTAATTCTGTTACTCACAGCGCCGTTAATCCCTATGTTTATGATCTTAGTTGGCATGGGCGCTGCCGATGCCAATCGCAAGAATTTCAGTGCGCTTGTAAGATTGAGCGGCCACTTTATGGATAGATTAAAAGGCTTAAGCACGTTGAAACTCTTCCACCGTGGTGATGCTGAGCTAAAGGTAATCGCCACTGCTTCGGAAGAGTTCCGTAGTCGCACTATGTCGGTACTGCGCATGGCTTTTTTAAGCTCGGCGGTATTAGAGTTTTTTGCGGCGGTTTCGATTGCTGTGCTGGCGGTTTATTTTGGTTTCAGTTACTTAGGTCACTTAGATTTTGGCCACTATGGCGCCCATGCCAATATCAGCTCAAGTACAGATCCTCAAATAGTCGGTATTCCATTTAGCCTGTTTACTGGGCTGTTTATTCTGATTTTAGCCCCTGAGTTTTATCAACCGCTGCGGGATATGGGCACTCATTACCACGCTAAGGCGCAGGCCATCGGCGCCGCGGAAGCCTTGATTACCTTGCTCGAACATCCTGAACCTGAGTTTGTCGGCCAAGTGCGTATCAATAGCATAGAAACCCTGAGTGCTGATCATCTTGAAGTGTTTAGTGTTAATGGCACGCGTTTACTCGGCCCGCTGAGTTTTGAATTAAAAGACAATCAACGTTTAGCCTTAGTTGGCCCAAGCGGTGCGGGGAAAACCAGTTTACTTAATGCCTTACTGGGATTTTTGCCCTATAAGGGTAATTTGCTGATTAATGGTCATGAGCTATCGGCATTAGATTTATCCCAGTGGCGACAACATTTAGCTTGGCTTGGACAAGAGCCGCAGTTATTCCACGGCACAGTACGGGATAACGTTGCCTTGGCAGATCCGACTATGTCTGACGATAAGATTTGGCACTTGCTGACCGCGGCGAATATTGCCGAGTTCTTTAAGTCGCAGCCTTTGGGCTTAGACTCGCCAGTCGGTGAGCAATCTTCCGGTCTATCCGTCGGTCAAGCCCAGCGTATTGCCTTGGCAAGGGCGCTTGGGCAAAAGGCGAGTTTGTTTGTCCTTGATGAACCTACGGCCAGCTTAGATAGCCAGAGTGAGCAGGCGGTGAGTTCTGCGTTAAATCGGGCCATGACGGGTAAGATGTGCATTATGGTAACCCACAGATTAGATCAGTTAGATCAAATGGATACTATTCTTGTGCTCGATAAAGGCTTGATAGTACAGCGGGGCGACTTTATCACTTTGTCTAACACGCACGGCTTATTCCAAACCTTGCTGCGTGAGAATATTGAGTCCGTGGCGGATATTGAACTTGTGCCTTTACCGACCAGCGCCAGTGATACGCCGCTTAACAGTGATGCTCCACTCGACAGTGCCGCAGAGCTTACTAAAGGAGAGGCCCAATGAAAGTGCTAATCCCCTTTATTCGATTGTTCTCGCGCCAATGGCTGATGATGTCCGTGGGCTTGCTGCTGACCATCATCACCTTGATGGCTGGTATAGGTTTACTGTCACTGTCGGGCTGGTTTCTTTCTGCTACCGCGGTCGCGGGTTTGACGATAGTCACGGCGCAGTCCTTTAACTTTTTCACTCCTGCGGGCGGCGTGCGTTTCTTATCAATTGCCCGTACTGCCAGTCGTTATGGCGAGCGTTTAGCGACCCATGAGGCAACCTTTAAGTTGCTGACTGAGCTTCGTGTTTGGGCGTGGCGTAAACTCTTGCCGCTCAGTGCTAAAAATCTGCAGGGGCTACGCCGTGGCGACATGCTTAATCGCTTAGTTGCCGATATCGATACCCTCGATCATCTATATCTGCGACTGCTCACGCCTATGGCGGCATCACTGCTGATGACTGGGCTCTTGTATCTATTTCTCGCTTGGTTCGATGCCAAACTTGCCCTCAGTCTTTGCCTATTTTTAGTCGCCGTTTGGCTGGTGATACCACTGCTATTTTATCGCCTTGGACACGCGCCGAGCCGGACTATGCTCGAAACCAAGCGCCATTATCGGGTGCAATTATTGGATATGTTGCAAGGCCAAGCCGAGCTCAGCCTATTTGGCGCCAACGACAGATTCAGGCAAAAACTGAATGATGCGCAGACAGAGCTGTTTCGCAGTCAAAGTGCGATGGCCAATATCACAGCGCTCAGCCAAGCCATGTTGATCCTCTCCACTGGCTCAGCCTTGATCATGATGCTGTATTTAGCCGCTCAAGGTGTGGGTGATGCGGTGCCGCCGGGCCCCATGTTTGCGCTTATGGTGTTTGCCACTATGGCCTGCGTTGAGATGATGATGCCGATTGCGGGCGCGTTTCAGCATTTGTCTGGCTGCGTATTGGCGGCGACACGGATTAATGAAATCACTGAACAAGAGGCCGATATTCAATTTGTTGCCGATACTGGCCTGAGGGCAAAATCTGGCGCATTGCAGATTGAAGATATCCACTTTGGTTATCGAGACGATCAACACGTGCTGCAAGGTTTGTCCCTTGAGATAAAAGCGGGGCAAAAAGTCGCGCTACTTGGGCCAACGGGTTGCGGTAAGTCGAGCTTACTGGCGCTGATTACCCGCGAATGGCAAGCCCAGCAAGGGCACATCAAGCTCGATGGTCTTCCTCTTTCAGATTACAGCGAGCGCGGCCTTAGGGATGCGATAACTGTGATTAGCCAACGCATCTATCTGTTTGCGGGCACCTTGCGGGAAAATTTAGTATTAGCGCTACCTGTTATCGAAGACGAGAAACGCACGGCCCACGACGCGCGCTTGATTGATGTGTTACAGCGGGTTGGACTTGGCGCTTTACTCACGGGTGATAAACCGCTGGATATGTGGATTGGTGAAGGTGGACGTCAGCTTTCGGGTGGCGAGCAGCGCCGAATTGGTGTTGCAAGAGCGCTGCTGCGTGATGCGCCGCTGCTATTGCTCGATGAGCCGACTGAAGGGCTAGATAAACGTACCGAGCGGGAAATTTTAAGTTTACTATTTGAATTTGCTCAGGATAAAACCTTGCTGATGATTAGCCATCGTTTAACTGCTATGGCGAAGATGGATCACATTCATCTACTCGGTCAGGGTAAGATTATTGCGTCTGGCACTCACCAGAGCTTAATTGAAGACAGTGCAGAGTATCAGGCCTTATACCAAAGACTCGCTTAAGCCTCCTGTATTCAAGCCTTTAACGCTCAAACCTTTGACGTTCAATATGATGAATAGCGATATATTTTACCCATTAAAAGCGGATATAAATCGATGAACCCTGCGATGCCAGAAGCATTAGCCCCACAAATCAATGCCCATTTTAATGGTAAATTTGAGGTCGAGCTTAAATATCGCTTATTGGATCGCCACGCTTTTCTCTCTGCCTTACAGATGAGAAATCCTGAGATCATGCTCGAAGATAATCTTGAGCATGACTGTTACTTTGATCTGCCATCACAATCACTTAAAGGCGAACACAAGAGCTTGTGTATCCGTGAGATGCAGCCATCGGGGATTATGCTGTGGATAGTGAAAGGGCCGGAAAAAGACCGCTGTGAAGCCGTTAATATCACTGAAGCGCCCAAGGCAAAAAGTATGCTGCATACCTTAGGTTATGAGTGCGTACTGGAAATTAAAAAGCGCCGCAGTATCTATTTTCTCGGTGAATTTCATCTAACAATCGATCATCTCGAAGGCTTAGGAGATTTTGCCGAGCTTGCGATTATGACTAACGATGAAACCTTGTTGCCTAAGTATGAAGCGCAATTACAACAACTCGCCGCCGATTTGGGTTTAAGTGAAACGCAGCGGGAGTTGTTATCCTATCGGCAGTTGCAGCAGGCTTTAAATGATCAGTGATGGTTCAATCTTGTTGGATTAAAAGCTTAAAGTTCATGGCTTAACGTTTAATAGCTTAAAGTTTAGCGGTGTAAGTTTAATGGCCGGATGCTAAATCCGGCTAAGCAATCTCTCGCAACAAACCGCTATGGCTAAGTTCAAATCCCTTTGAGCGTCACTGTCCATATCGCATTCAAGGTTTGTTTTAACTCGCTATCGACGACTTAAACTTAAGCCTTGTATTTAAACTTAAGCATCGCATTTACATTCAAGCCACTTTCACAAACTCAAACTCAAACTCAAAATCAAACGATTTAAGCAGCGGTTACCCCGCTTTATTTGCCGTTAATTGCCAAATGCGTTTTAGCCTAAGCGTTGTGAAAAGGCGAGATAGCGTTTCACTTCCGCTTCAGGAAATTTCAATTCGTCACCATCTTGAACACTCGAGAGTAAATTCTCCCGAGCGAAACGTTTGATGGTCGCAGGTGTTTTATCTAACATTTTGCACACTTCATCTAAGGTTAATAAGTTATCGCTCATAGCACTCTCCCAGTATTTCAATAGAAACATAACCCAAAGAGTATAGAACAATAATTTCAACCAAGATGATACCTGCGACCTAAACCGCTAAGGTTATGATTCTATTTTATGGTTGCGTGCCGTTTCCCGCACTTGACTCTCTATTTGCAGATGCCCTTTTGCCGCTGTGATCGCTAGTACTGCGCGGGACTTAAACTCGCGGCGATATAAGGTTGCGACCACAAATAAGCTCGCCGAGATAAAGAGTATCGGGTGTACAAACCAGCACAATACTGCCATCGAAAAGTAATAGGCGCGTAAGCCATAGTTATAGGAGTGCGCCGCTTGATCTTGTACCGTCGCCATCTGCCTTGCGTAGGCTTTGAGATTGTCGTTTGAGCCATCGCTGTCTAAAGGACCGGCGCCTATCATCACGTTCACAAAACCGTATTGGCGCATCGACCAAGTAAACTGGAAGAAGGCCATCACAAAAATACTGACTAGCAAAGCAAGTTTGACTTGCACCAGCGCATGATTCGGTGGTGTGGCGAAGGGAATCGTCGCAATAACACTTTCTAGTCGCTCAACTTGTGCAAATAAGGTCAGCACACCCGCGAGTACAAACAGCGTGGTCGAGGCAAAAAAGGCAATATTGCGCTCAAGGTTGGCCAGCAGCGCCGCATCACCCACACGCACGCCGCGGGTCATCACCTCAAGCATCCAGTAAATTCTATGCTTATGCAGACCTCGGGCAATACAGTCGGTATCTTTCGCCTTACGACGGGCAAAGGCGGTATAGCCAGCCCAAGAAACGATAAACCACACCAATGCAGAAATATCTAACAGCGAAAATGTCATAGCCACCTTATTTTAAAGTCAAAAGTAGAAGTCAAAACCATCAAGCTCAATTACTGTGTGATTATGAGGGCTTTTATCAGCCGTACGCAATCCCCCGCAAGTGCTTTGAAATCACAAGGATTAAAAATTTGAGCTAGCTCGCACTCGTTCGATATTAAAGGCTAGATATTTCATCCTGAGGTTTAGGAATACATCTTTGTAAGAGATAAACCGCAGCCAATAAAAAAGCCAGACTCAGTCTGGCTTTTTAGCAGGCATTATTAGGTGCGCGAGTTTATTCTTCGCCATCACCCAGTGATAACAACGTCGCGTTACCACCGATGGCGGTGATATTGTTAGTGCGAGTCTTTTCAGTCACAAAACGGGTTAAGTAGTGTGGGCCACCGGCTTTAGGGCCAGTACCAGACAGGCCTTGACCGCCGAAAGGCTGTACACCCACCACAGCGCCGATTTGGTTACGGTTGATGTAGACGTTACCCACATTCACTTTATCTGCAACTTCAAGGGCATGGCCTTCGTTACGGCTGTGGATGCCTAAGGTTAAGCCAAAGCCTGTGCTATTGATCTCGTTGATCACTTGGCTTAGCTCTGCAGCCTTGTAGCGAATAATGTGCAGGATTGGGCCAAAGTGTTCTTTCTCAAGCACTTTAATCGAATCGATTTCAACCGCAGTGGGCGAAACGAAGTGACCGTTCTCAGTGCCAGCAGGCAGCGGCATTTGCTTGATAAGCTTACCGACTTGCTTTATGTGGTCGATGTGCGCATCTAAGTTGGCTTTGGCGGTGGCGTCAATCACTGGGCCTACGTCAGTTTTCACTGAGCTTGGGTTGCCAATCACTAATTCATCCATCGCGCCTTGCAGCACTTCGATCACGCGATCGGCGATGTCTTCTTGTAGGAAGAGTACGCGCAATGCTGAACAGCGTTGACCCGCGCTGGTGAATGACGATGAAACCACATCGTTAACCACTTGCTCAGGTTGTGAGGTTGAGTCCACTACCATGGCATTTTGACCACCAGTTTCGGCGATTAAAGGAATAATCGCGCCATCACGGTTGGCCAGTGTACGGTTAATCAGTTTTGCAGTGCCAGTTGAACCGGTAAAGCATACGCCGCCGATACGTTCATCGGCTGTAATTGCGCTACCCACAGTCGCACCCGTACCTGGTAGGAATTGCAGAACCTCAACAGGAATACCTGCTTGGTGAGCAAGTTGTACTGCACGGTAACCAATAATCGAGGTTTGCTCCGCAGGTTTCGCGATCACTGTGTTACCTGCCGCTAATGCCGCAGACACTTGGCCGAGGAAGATGGCCAATGGGAAGTTCCACGGGCTAATACACACGAATACGCCGCGGCCTTGGAGGAACAGTTCGTTCAGCTCTCCTGTTGGGCCAGGAAGCAGTTCAGGCTTCGCCATCATTTTCTTGGCTTGTACTGCGTAGTAACGACAGAAATCAACGGCTTCACGTACTTCGTCGATACCGTCTTGAATGCTCTTGCCCGCTTCACGGGTACACAAGGCGATCAATTCTTCGCGGTTTTCTTCTAATAAGTCAGCGAGTTTTTGCAGCGCAGAGGCACGGGTTTCAACCGGCGTACGTGCCCATGAGGCAAACGCCGCTTCAGCAGACGCGAGTGCTTGTTCTATGGCCGCATCATCGGCAAAGGCTACTTGACCCACTGTTTGGGTGGTGTCGTATGGGCTGACTATGGTTTTGTGCTCACCGGTTAAGGTTTTGCCGTTAACCAGAGGGCCTGCTTGCCATTGGGTATTTTTAAACTGTTCTATTGCCGCGAAAAATGGCTCAGATTCGGAAATGATGTTCATATTGAGTCCCTTGGAATTTTTGCGATCACTACCGAAAATATCGGCAGGTAAAACGATTCTATTGTTAGCCAGGGTTTTATAGCCCGTCAGCGTTTTTAGCGGATGCACCACTAATGAGTCGATTGGGGTTTTAGGATCAACGAGCTTGTGGACGAACGAAGTGTTGGCCCCGTTTTCCAGCAGACGACGCACTAAGTAGGGCAGTAGATCCTTATGGGCACCGATGGGCGCATAAATACGTACCGATTTGGCGCCAGCTTCCGACAAAATCGTGTCGTACAGCTCTTGTCCCATGCCGTGTAAGCGTTGGAACTCATGGTGACGATCGCCCGCCATATCTGAAATCGCCGCAACGGTTTGCGCATTGTGGCTAGCAAATTGTGGGTAGATAGCGCCGCGAGTCGCATCCGATAACAAGTAGCGGGCGCAGGCGAGGTAAGAAACGTCAGTACCGGCTTTACGAGTGTAAAGTGGGTAAGCGGCTTCGCCAGCTTGTTGGGCCCATTTCAGTTCGCTATCCCAATAGGCGCCTTTTACCAGACGTAAGGGGATTTCATCTCCTTGCTCTTTCGCAAGGCGAGTTAACCAAACCAGTACGGGCAGGGCACGCTTAGAGTAAGCTTGAACCACAATACCGAGTAATCCCCAGCCTTTTGCCGCTTCTGAATTAAACAGTTTTTGGAACAGTTTCAGTGACAACTCGAGGCGATCGACTTCTTCAGCATCGATAGAAATACCGATATTTAAGCCGCGAGCCAGTGTAATCAGGCGGATAACTGTGTCGTACAGTTCAGTTAAAACGCGGTCTTCATTGGCCACTTCGTAACGTGGGTGCAATGCCGATAGCTTGATTGAAATCGTTGGGCGCGGTGATTCATTTTCGTTATAGCTTTGAGCACCGAGCTCAGTGATCGCATTGGCGTAATCGGTATAGTATTTCTCTGCATCTTTGCGAGTTAACGCCGCTTCGCCCAGCATATCGTATGAATGGGTATAGCCTAACTTACGCTTGTCTTCGCTGTTTTTCAGGGCTTCTTTCATGTTGCGGCCCAGCACGAACTGCTTACCCATGATCTTCATCGCGGCCATCATGGCTTGGCGGATCACTGGCTCGCCGAGACGATTAACTAAGCGGCTCAGTAAGTTGCTTGGGGTGCCATCGATTTTTTTATCGAGCTTAACAATTTTACCCGTGAGCATAAGGCCCCAGGTCGATGCGTTAACGAGTACAGAGTCACTCTTACTCATGTGCTCATCCCACTTAGCGCCTGAAAGCTTATCTTCAATCAGTGCATCGGCAGTGGCCGCATCGGGAATACGCAGCAGCGCTTCGGCTAAACACATCAGGATAATGCCTTCCTGTGTTTCTAAGCTGTACTGTTGCAGGAAGGCATCTATGCCAACCATCAAACCTTTTTTATCGAATTGACGAACCTTGTTAACCAGTTCGTGGGCACGACGAGTGACGCGCTCTATGGCTTCATCACTTGAGGGAACTAGTTGGATCAACTCTGACAAGTATTGTTCTTCATCGACAATGTAGTTGTCGCTGATCGCTTTGAACAGTTCGTCGAGATTGGCAGAATCGTAGCGGCCTGCCAGCACTTCACTCGCTTTGAACATAGTTATCGCTTCCATCTTGGCCGTTATTGGGGCGCTATTGTTGAAACAAATTGGGAGGCGCCAAACGCATTTGATATTTTGTATACAATATGAAGGTTTGCGCGCGCCGATTATACAACCAAAATGTGACGGACAACACTATAGCGTGAAAGATTGTGAAGCTTGTTTGATTGGCTTGTTAATAAGTAGATGTAACGCTTGATTGACAAAAAAGCCAGTGTTTGAAAACACTGGCTTTTGGAAGGTAAATGAAGACTTTTTGTGTGTCAGACTCACATCCAACGTTTTTTACTGCGACGTTGTGGTCTGGGTAAATACACTAAAATAATGCCTAGGATTAAACCCAAACCTGCGATTAACCCGCCTTGACGCCAAAGTTCAAAACGCTCGTCTTGGGCGGTGCGATCTACAGCATTCTTCAGTTGATCACGCTCTTGAGTGGTTTTGGCTAGGTTTGTTTCTAACTCGCTTAGCTTAGCCTTCAGTTCGGCAACTTCGTCGGCGTGGTTATCTGTCGAACTTAATACTTCCGCTAGCTTAGCTTTAGCTTGTGTAAGCTCAGTGGTTAACGCTGGCACTTGTTCGCGGAAACTCTGAGTCGAGCTGATTAAGTTAGTTTGTACCCAACCTTCACGGCCTTTATGGTCGATGATTTTAGAGTAATCACCTTGGGTTTCGTTGAGCAGTGTCACAGGTTGACCGGCTTCAATCGAGCCAAGAATTCGAAACTCAGTACCAGGGCCACCTAAAAGATAAAGAAACACGTTATCCGAGATGTAACGGGATTGGCCTTCGGCCAGCAGGTTGGAAGACAGTAACATCATTCCTACCAGAGTCAGGAGTCTAAACACTTTTGTATTCTCATCAACGAAATAGTCTGCACATGCTAGGGATTTGAGGCCTGTAATGCAAGAGGGAAGTCATAGACTTCCCTCAACTTTACTGCATCCATGCTATGACCATTCCCTTTTCACTCAATCTTTCCTATGACCTTCTAGTCCTAGGTGCTAATGCTACTTAACTTCAGCAACTTATTTAGCGAAACTTCTTAATTAAAGATACCTTTAATCATGTAGAAGAAGATGATTGATAGGCCTGCGCCGGCAGGTAGGGTCACAACCCAAGACACAACGATATTACGCACTACACCGATGTTAATCGCTGCGATACCACGGGCCATACCCACACCTAATACCGCACCGACTAAGGTTTGTGTGGTAGAGATAGGTAAGCCTGTGCCCGATGCGATAACCACTGTCGAAGCCGCTGCTAATTCAGCCGCAAAACCACGACTTGGCGTCAGGTGAGTGATGTTTTTACCGATGGTTTGCATAACGCGCTGACCAAAAATCGCCAGACCCATCACAATACCTACGGCACCTAAAGGTAAAATCCACCAGACTAATGGTGATTTTGATGCAATTTCACCGCCGCTGTTAACGACAGAAACAACCGCCGCTAAAGGACCAATCGCGTTGGCAACGTCGTTTGAACCATGGGCGAAAGCCATACAACAGGCTGTCAGTACCATCAGGATCGCAAACACTTTTTCAACGTTTTTGAACTGAGTTTGACGGTCAGTTTTGTCGCTCATTTTTAAACGTGAAATCGCCACTTTACCCACTAGACCAACCACAACCGCGATTGCGCCCGCTAACATATAAGCTTCAGCGCCGCTTAAGTGAATACCCACGTGGGATAAGCCCTTAAGGATGGTCACTAAAGACATCATAAAGCCAGCAAATGCCATGTAGAAAGGCACATAACGCTTAGCATTGCTTAATGGATCATCAGTGTTGAAGATAAGCTTCTGTACGCTTTGGAATATGATAAATGCCATAAAGCCTGAGATTGCAGGGGTAATCACCCATGAACCTACGATACCGCCCACTTTACCCCATTCAACCGAATCAGTGCCTACACCGACTGCAGCGAAACCAATAATGGCGCCGACAATAGAGTGTGTAGTCGATACTGGCCAACCTAAAGCAGACGCGACGACTAACCAAATACCTGCCGCTAATAGCGAACCTATCATGCCGTAAACCAGCAATTCAGGTGTATTAGTGAAGTAACTGGGGTCAATAATCCCATTACGGATTGTACTGGTGACTTCGCCACCCGCTAAAAACGCGCCCGCAAACTCAAAGATCATCGCGATAATAATCGCTTGTTTGATCGTAATTGCGTTTGAACCTACAGAGGTTCCCATCGCATTGGCAACGTCATTCGCGCCAATACCCCATGCCATGAGAAAACCAAATGCAGCCGCAACGGCAATAAGCCACGGGCCATTGGTGACTAAGACGTTAGCCACCTCAATACCTGCATCAACCATATTGATACCTTGATAACCTTATTTGTTAAACGCGAGCCAGCATAAGCTCAAGACGTGAACCGACGCGTTCGGCGAGATCTGCAAGACCACCGACCCACTCAATCGTTTTGTATAGGAACATCACATCGACAGGATTCAATTCAGATTCCATGGCGAATAACTGACGGCGTAACTGAATTTGTAGATCGTCAGTATCTTCTTCGATGATATCGAGTTCGTTGATCATTTTTGCCACTAAGTCGACTTCACGACCACGGAAACCTGTTTCTAACAGATCTTCGAGTTCATTAATGACTTGTTTTGCTAGTGCTACCGCATCAATACAGCGTTGTAGATAAGCAATAAAAGGGACTTGCATAACCTGAGGGATTAACAGCTGACGGCCGATAACACGACCAGAAATATCTTTTGCTTTGTTGGCAATCTTGTCTTGTTGAGTTAAAAGTTCCAATAAATCTGTACGTTCTACTGGCATAAACAAACCGCTTGGCAGAGTAAGGCGAATTTCACGCTTTAGTGAATCTGCTTGCTTCTCGGCTAAACTAATTTGCTTACGTAATTGAACCGCACTGTCCCAGTTACCTGTGATAGTGGCTTCGAAAAAGGCGACGAGTAACGATGCACAATCGTGTACTTTGTCCATGTGCTCTTGAAGAGGCTTAATTGGCGATTTTGCAAACACGCCCAAAATAGAGTTTACTGGCATTGCCGTTTACCTATTTAGATTGTTCCATTATTGGAAAAAGCGGGCGCATGTTAACCTATGCGTCCGCGTATTGAAACTGTGTTTTTTCAGAAAAAACGACAGGTTTATTCTAACGGGTTATATACCAACTGCAAAACCAAATCCTACGGGATTTTTATGACACATTTGTGACATTATGAACTAAAGATGACGCATTAATGAATGTTTGATGACAAAATGAGCGGTAACGCAATGAATGCTGAGATTGAATTAAAACTGTTTTTCCTGCCGATATATCAAGAATCCCTGATAAATAAGTTAGATAGTCTCGATAATGCCGTACCTCAAGGTAAACGTCGTTTGGCGAATGGTTATTTCGACACCCCTGACTTACAACTGCGTCAGTGGGACATGGGGTTGCGGGTGCGCGGTTACGATGGGCACAGGGAGCAGACCATAAAAACCGCAGGACAAGTCGTGGGCGGGATTCATTCGCGGCCTGAATATAACGTGACTATCCAAGCCGATAGCCCAGATTTAAGTCTATTCCCAGCCAGTATCTGGCCAGTCGATGCCGATTTAGCGGCCACTCAAGCCCAGTTGACTTGTATATTTCATACCGATTTTTATCGCCGCGCTTGGCATGTTCAGATTGATAATAGCGTGGTCGAAGTGGCGTTGGATATAGGTGAAATCACCGCCAATGGTCAGCAAGAAGCTTTATGTGAACTAGAGTTTGAACTCCTCAGTGGCGATACCGAAGCGCTACTTAAACTGGCAACGCAAGTGGCGAGTGTGGTGCCCGTGCGTTTAGGCAAAGCCAGTAAGGCGCAGCGCGGCTATCGATTGGCGGGTAAAGCTAAGCCGCTCGATTTAAACGCATTGGAATTTTTGCCACTGACAGAGTCACATGATTCTTCTTCACAGGATTTAAGTGCAAACTGCCAAATCCTGCTTGAAACCGCGCTTGAGCGTTGGCAATTATTAGAAAGCATGATTGCAGAGGAAAGCAAACCCGAAGCCTGTGTGGCACTGTGGTGGCGGATGCGCGCCTGTATTCGTCTACTGCGGATGACCTTAAGTCAGTTCGAATTATTGAATGTGACACTGTCGAGTCAATTCATGTCGATTGAAAAACAGCTCGATTTTATCGAGCAAGCACAGGCGCTAACCGCCTTGCTTGGGAGCCAAAGGGGCTTATTCGCAAAACTTGGCCAACATGCCCAAGTTAAAGCGCGACTCATGGCGCAGCTGAGTGAAATACATCTAACAGAACGTTTACTCTCCTTGTGGCAGCAAACTGAATATGGTCAATTACAGCTGGCGATTGTCGAGATTTTACTTAAGGTCAGTGCCGGTGAAGTGGATATCAGCAATCAGCCTAGCTTACGCCAGCATGCTGACCGCGCCCAGCAAGCTTCTTGGATGGCGATCGTTGAGGTAATGCCACTCAATACTGTCATGACTAGCGCAAATTACCTACAAGTGGCTGCAGTGCTTGATGAGAGCATCTTAGTCGGTCACGCCTATGGCAGTTTATATGAGGCGAAATCACGGGATGCATTTCGCGCACCTTGGCAAGATTTAGTGCTTGGGATTAAAACCTTAGCCTGTTACCGCGCGGTGCAGGATGCGAGCCGAGAGTTGGATATTGATTTAAATGAATGGCTGGAAGATAAACAGCAGAGTTTGTTATTTGCCATGGAGTCGACGCGTCGTAATGCGATGCAGCAACAGGCCTATTGGTAGGGTTATGTTTATAACGTTAAACTAATTCTAAGTCTATTGACTGGCGCAGCACTTATTTCTAGCTCGGTACTGAAAAATACTAAGGGCTCAATCCATATTGGATTGAGCCCTTTCTTTTGCAGATTGTTAGCCAATTCTTCGCTAAATCAGTTATTTCTGGTTTCGATAACCTGTTTAAGCTCTGCAATTTTTGCGAGCATTTGCGCTTGGTTTTGTTCCATTTTCTGCTGGTTTTCTTCCATTCTCGCTAAGGCTAATTCAAGCTCTGACTTTATTTCGGCTTTATGGGCCTCTTGGCGTTCTTGACGCTCAGTTTCATCGGGTGCGACAAATACCGACGCCATATAACCTGAGATCACCCCAAAAAAGCTCACGCCGCTGACAATCACAATACCGCCTATGATATGGCCAGCTGTCGTCACCGGATAATAATCGCCGTAACCGACAGTCGAGATAGTGACTAACGCCCACCAAATGGCTTGTTCTGCGGTTTGGATATTAGCGCCTTCGGTGCCGCTTTCGACGATCAAAATGATCACTGAGGCCAAGGTCAGAATCGTCACCATGGCGACGAGCAAACTGGCTAAGGTGGCTTGTTTACGTTGTTTGATCAGCGGAAGCAGCAGTGAACGACTCATACGGATCAGGCGTATTACCCGCAGTATTTGAAACAGCCGCGCCATGCGCAGGGCTTCAATTGCCGGAATACTGGCAATAAAATCAATCCAATGATGCCGAATGAAAAAACGCTTATCGCGAGCACGGACCAACCCAATAAAGAAGTTGATCATGAAGATCATACAAATGCTGGTATCGACGAAAAAGAGTAAGCGGTAGGTTTCGCTATCGAGGCGACCGAAGGTCATGACGAGCACTATGATCACCGACAGCAAGGATAACAGCATCATCGCCATTTCGAATGGAGAAGGGGTGCCAAGGGTGCGAAGTGACCATGGGGTTTTATCTGTCATGCCAAACATGATCCCTGTTAAGTGCGGCGAATATCTCAACTAAAGTAAAAGACTTTAGGCTATGAGTAAATTGTCTTAGTCAATAAAAGGGCTATTTGTCGATTAATCACGCCAGCCATTTACATAAAGGGCTGACGCGTGAAGTGATTGCGGCGTTAGGTTTCATCCACAAAGTGAACTAAATCGTCGAGTACACGGCGTTTAATTTCTAGCTGCGAATCGGCGCTTAACCCATATTTTTCTGCCAGTTGCACATAATCATCGGCATTGAGTGACACGGTAAGGCGCGGACGCGATGGCCGCTTCGATACGCTCAAGCCCAAAATAGTGCGAATTTGATCCGAAGGGCTCACGCCTGCATCTAACGCGGCTTTACGAATTGAGTATTGAAATTTTTCATCGAGATCGAAAGCCACTTGCGTTGCTTTTGCGGCCTGTTGGTTCTTCAACCATTGCTCGGGGAGAGGGTGTTTGGTTTTACTCATGGCGTATTACCTATTGCTATCAACCGTTTCTAGCGCTTATCTGTGAGATTGTATTGGGATTATCGATAAAGTGCGAGCACGCACTTTATCTTATTTTTGGGTTATTTCGCTGGCCAGTAATCTCGAATATCCGTCAGTGGACGATACAGGGTCAAGACAACATCTGTGTCGCCACCTTCGTAGACTTCCACTTCGACGGCGCAGTTTTCGTCGTCATCGAGCAGTAAATAGTACTCGAAGGGCTCACCCGTGGCGCCATTGGCGTCTTGTGGTGGTTTTTGACCGCGGTAATCCTGACGATGGAAATAGCCAAAAGCGGCAAACGTCACTTGGTGATATTGCTTTCCAAGCCATTGTTCCAGTTGTTCCGCTAAGTCGGCCGGTAATATTTGAGTGGTTAACTCGGTATGACCCGGCTCATCGAACAGGGCGCTGAACTGCTCAAGATCGAATAACTGTTCCACTTGGGCGCGGGAAATCTTAATCGAAAAGGCGAGATAGGTTTCGTCGTCTTCTTCGATACTTAAAAAGAGTGTGTCGCTGCCATGACCTTTGAGTAACCATTCGGTTTGCTGTTTACGTTCAGACTCGTAGGTATGTACGGCTTCGACCCTCAATTGTTGACCACGAAGTTGTGGCGGCAGGGCAAAACTGTCATCAATTGAGATCATATCGCCCACTTTGAGCTGGGATGGGTGATTGAGCTCGCGCTGTGGCGCTGCTTTCTTACCAAAAATACTATTGAAAAATCCCATAGTGACTCCTGCTGACTATGCTCGCGTGCGGCTTCAAATCGATTGGCTGCGGATCGTAACGGGCAATAGTGGTCAATTATTTTATGCGGATGAAACAAAAAAATGCCGAGGTCAGTAGGGGGTGATGATCCCACTGAGACTCGGCATTCGGTCAATCATTGCTTAGCTTTTACGTGCTTTGATTCGGTCTAGCACAGCATTTGCATTCGACTTCTGCTCACCAATACCGGCTTCGGCTAGCTTAGATTGCAGTGACTTGTCACTGTTTTCATCGGCTAAGGTTTCTGCCGCTTTCAGGCGGTCGTCAAACTGTTGCTGACGAGCCTTGATGCGCTCGAGTGAATCTTTAGCGTTCAGCAGCTTAGAGTTGCTAGACGCAAACGAGTCAGTAATGGTAGCCGTGGCTTTTTGCACGCTTTCAGTGGTTTTAACCATGCTCAGCTGACGTTGATAATCAGACAGTTGGCGCTCGGTTTTCTTCACTAAGTCTTTCAAACGTGCAGCATGGGCGCTAAAGCTATCGTTGGCGCTTTGTTGCTCAGACAGCTCTTGATCTAACTCGGCAATCTTCTCTGCAATTTCAATTGCTAAGGCTTCATTACCTTTGTCCAATGCTTGAGTCGCATAACCTTCGTGTTCGGCAATCGAACGTTTCAGGCGGTCGATTTCACGGCTGGCTTGCATTTCTTTCGCCATAACATCGGTCAGTTCACGTTTAGCATTGGTTAAATGCTTTTCTGCGTCACGGATTTCCTGTTCGAAAATACGGGTTGAGTTTGCGTCAACGATGCCTTGACCCACTTCGGTAGCACCACCACGAAACGCTGTTAAAATTTTATTCAGAATGCCCATTTTGTGGCTCCTTATTTCAGATAATCGACCATTTCATCGATAACTTCTAAACAGTTATCGGATAAAACTGATAATTCTTGCTCGATTTCGAGCATGCTAGATTGTAGTGATAGCGCACCATAAACTACGTATTTGTCATCAATTTTTGCAAAGGATGACAGAGGCATTGGAATGTTGAGCTCTAGCATGGTTTCAAACATTTCACTGCGACGATCTTGGTTTACTTCGTTCTCGCCCCACAGGTAGCTGATGCAGAGCACTTGGTTGTCCGTCACCGATACAAATACCGGGATTTCTTCACGGCCAACCACATTCACTTGCAACACTTCGACTTCACCATCGATTGGATAACAATCAAATTGAAAGCCAGTTTGGCTGGTGTTGCCAAGACTGTTGAGGTGATTGGCAATGGTATGGATATTCATATTTGTCCTTATTGACATATTATGTCTGTGTTCAAAGATAGCACTGAGACATAATATGTCAAGCACTATCTCATCCTATTAAAAAAGATTCAGTCCCTGATTCTCGGACCAATCTTGCAAATGGTAGTGATACAGCTGCAACGAACCCAATTCATTGGGTTTTATTTTGGCGGCATCTTTATAAAAATTTGCTGGAAACTCAAAGGCGCCATCCACTAAACCTAAGGTGAGCCAGTCATCTTTGATGGGCAGCTCAGTTAACTTAGCTAATCTGTGTTGTGCATCGAGTCCGCCTGCGGTGGCGATACTCCAGCCCCATTCGCCAAAACTGGGCACATTATGGTGGTACTGTTTGACGTCAAATCCTGCCAATGCCAAGGTTTTTGCTACCGAAATAAAGGCCTTAGGGGCATGGTAAGGCGATGTTGACTGTACAGTCAGAGCGCCATCACTGCTCATAAGTTCCTTTAATTTACGGTAGAAATAATCCGAATACAGCTTATTAAGATCGGGATGGCTCGGATCGGGCAAGTCCACGATAATCGCATCGTATTTCACGCCTGTGGCAATCAGCTTATCGACGCCATTAAATGCATCGTCGTTGATCACAGTGACACGGGGATCGTTTAGCGCATTACCGTTGAGCGTCAACATAGCGCGGCTCAAACGCTCGGGCATATCCGTATCGGGCGACTTAAACAATTGCACTAGGCCGACATCGAGATCGAGCAGCGTCACTTGCTCAGGCTCCCAGCGCAGCACTTGCTTAAGACCGAGTCCATCGCCACCGCCAATGATCAACACCTTGTTATGACGGGCACTGGCTGCGAGTGTGGGATGCACGAGAAACGCATGGTAGATGTGTTCGTCTATGCTAGAAAACTGTAAGCGACCATTGATGTATAACGCATAAACGGGCGGCAGACCGTTACCGCGCAGGCGCTCGGTGAAGGTCAGCTGTTGGAAACGTGTCGCTTTGGCGTAAACCACTTTGTCTTTATAGAGCAAATTATTAAATTCTTGTTCCCAGCGTGGGCCGTGGATGGCTAACACGAGTAAAATGCCTGTCACGATAAAGTGCCCAGTCAAAAGCAGTTTAGGGCGGCGGATTTTAGGCCAGAAGCGCCAGATAAACACAAAACCCGCCAACAGGTTAAAGCTGGCAGTTAAGGCGGCGGCAAGTTGGATATCAATGGCAAGCATAAAGCCCACCCAAATGGCGGCACCTATGCCAGCACCTATGTAATCGGCACCGTAAATTGTCCCCGCATTGTGCAGTAAATGCTCGTCAGAAAGAGACTGGCGCACCCTGGCGATCAGTGGGATTTCCATACCTATCATCAGGCCCAGTAACACGCCCCACACATAGGGTAAGTATTCGCTGAGTTTTTGAAGCGAGCCTATCATGCCGCCTTCGGGTAGTTGATCTGGTGGTAAACCTAAGGTGTTGGCAATCATTAAGGGCAGTTGTTGGCCAAAACCAATCACCGCCGCTGTGATTAAAATGGCGAGTGAGCCACAGAGTGCGACTGTGAGTTCTAAGATCACAAAACCGGTAAAGGCATCACGGATCTTACGAGCGGCGAAGGCACCTAGCCCCATGGAGACTATCATCAAGCCAATCATGGTGTAGATGGCGGCTTCTAATGCGCCTAAAATGCGCCCCGCATAGTGGGATAAAAGATATTCGTAAATCAGGCCGCAGCCTGCTAATACGGCCATGATGCCCAATAATAGGACATCGTCGAACCAACCTAGGCGGCTAGGTTTAGCCGCCGAGGGGGTTAAGCTGGTTTCTTGCATTCGATTAGGCCATCAGTGCCGTGAGGATAAGTGCGATAGCGATACTGATCGCCATTTCAACGGCGGCGATGCCGATATTGTGTTGTCTTTCTACTTCATCGGCTAAATCGATACGGGCTAATACCAGTTTCTTCACGACGAACAGCAGTAAGGAAAGCGCGATCAGCATGATGACTGAGAACACTAACCAACCGATCACGTTAGTCACATAAGCCGTTGGATTGAATATAATAAAGTGGCTGGCAGCGTTAAAGCTCAGCGCCATTGCGATCATATAACCCGCATGACGCAGTGCTAATGCCGTATGACCTTGTACTAAGGCTTGCTGCATTGACGAGTCTTGATTGCGGCTCGCAAAACGGTTTTCACGCCAGCGCGTCAGTAGCACTAACATCAACTGCGAAATCGCAAAGGCGCTGAAGATAGCGATAAAGGTATCTAGGGTTAAGTCTTCTGCCCATAACAACACGGCGCGGATGATAATCGCAGTGGCGATGGCGGCACTGGCATCGACAATCGCGACAGACACATTGCCTTTGATGATTTGCTCGTTCTTATCGAACTCGTTTAACGCAATCTTATCGTGGAGGAAACGACCCAGTTTAATCAGCACTAAGCCGAATAAACCGTAGGCGCTCATGCCAATGGCTTCATTAAGATAAGAGTGCGCGGCAGCACCAGTGATAGCGCCCGTTAGCACTATACCCAATGCGGCAACGGCGCCCGCGGTACTGATACCGAAGGCAAAGTTATCACGCTCCGCCAGTTCTTTACTGCTGTTAACCTTTACGCTCCAACCTTGCAAATAACGCATCAGCGTTAGCAAAATCACGGCTATGGTGAGATCGATAGCCAGAATGATGGCTAGCTCTGGTGTGATACCGAAATCCTGAAATAGTGTCATTGGAAATCCTTAGTTACTTGCCCCGGCGCACACTGCGGGTCGTGCGATTACTGGAATTACGGAAACTGCTGTCTTTAGCATAGTTAGAGCGGAACTTACTACTCGAACTCTTGCTTGCGCTCGTGGTGTTGCTGGCCTTGGGCGTGCTGGTGCTTTCACGGGATAACGCCGTGCCACCGGTACGCGGTTTGGCATAAGGGCTGTCGAAGCGCTTACCTTGAGAATCGAAACGTTTTTTCGTTTGTTCGAAGGTCTTATTTTGCGCATCCGCTTGTTTGGGTGAGGTATAGCGATAACGACCTACGTCATTGTAATAGCTATAACCTCGGTTACCCGACCAACGATCGTAGGAAACAGGGCGATTGAAGACATTCGAAAACATCGAATACATGCCATACCAAGCCCAAAACGAAGTGCCGCTCGAGTCGGTTTGCCAGTTACCGTAAGACGGATTACCAACTAGCTGACTGCCTGGACCAAAATCTTCGCCGCCATTGGCTAATGTTGCTGCCTCACGGCTAATCGCATTCACGCGGGCAAGTTTGCCGTCGGACATATCGGCAACCACGTTGACAGGGTCGGACAACATATCGTTAAACAAACTGGGATCAGCGGCTTGATAAAGATTTTCCGCTTCGGCCAGCTGTTGATCGAGATCGGCAAAGTTACTCGCCACTTTCGACTCATCTAATCGACGTTTCAGCGAGGTATACATGGGACCTTGGGTGCCAGAATCCTTTGCTAATTCATCAAGTAATGGGGCTAAATCAGGTTTCTGCTGCTTTAACAGTGTGGTGTATTGTTTTAAGAGGTTAGCGTTACGCAACTGCCCGTCATCGATCATCGTCGTGAGCGTTGCGAGGCGTTGCTGCGTGAGTTGTTGATACTTCGCGATTTTATCCGGTCTCTCATCGCCACAACCCGTCAGCGACAGCATAACGGCTAAAAAGAGGATCGATGTGAGAACACGGGTTAGCATTCCTGCCATGTTTTCTCCAAATGGTAATGAAATAAAACTCAAATACTTGCAGGCAATAATAATCTGCTTGCCCAATATGCCTGCTGCGCAGGTTATAGTACCCTTAAATGCCACAGATAAAAGGGGATACCTTTATTTGTGTGCTACATCAGGTAGCTGCAAGTCTCGTCGAACATAACATGATGTGGCGTCAATCTATATCATTTACGACATAATATGTCGATAGCTAAATTTGTTAGGGATTATTATGACCATGCAAAAAGACAGTAATAAGTCATTGTCTATTCTCGTTAATCAAACCGCTGAGCACAACTGGCTGCGGTTAGAGGAAGTATGGTCCGAAGGACTCGCGCAATTAACACCTGCCCAGCAGCAAGAACTCAAAAAGGTTCTAGGGCTCAGTGATTACGTGGCGGCCCAGTTATGCCGACATCCCGAGTGGATTAATAGGCTGTTTGCCGGCGAGTTAAGCCTGATTGAGCGTAAAAACTTCGATCTTGAGTTACACGAAGTGCTGAGTAGCGCCACAACTGAAGAGATGGCAAAAGCTAGCCTGCGACGGTTTCGTAACTACCAAATGGTGCGCTTAGCCTGGCGTGACTTTTTAGACTACGCCAGTTTAGAGGAATCTCTGCTGGATCTGTCGGCGCTTGCCGAAGCGTTAGTGATTTGCGCCCGCGACTGGCTCTATAAAGATATGTGCGCCCAATACGGCACGCCGATGGACAAAGAAGGTAATGCACAGCCATTGCTGATTTTAGGCATGGGCAAGTTAGGCGGCCGCGAGCTCAATTTCTCCTCCGATATCGACTTGATTTTCACTTTCCCTGAACATGGTGAAACCGTCGGTGGTCGTCGCAGTTTAGACAATCAACAATTTTTTATCCGCATGGGACAAAGGTTAGTGAACTTGCTAGACCAAGTTACCGTCGATGGTTTCGTGTTCCGCGTGGATATGCGTTTGCGCCCCTACGGTGAAAGTGGGCCGCTGGTGGTGAGTTTTAGTGGTCTTGAGGATTATTACCAAGAACAGGGCCGAGATTGGGAACGCTATGCCATGGTCAAGGCGCGTGCGCTCGGACCTTGGAGCCATTTCTCCGATGAATTACACAGCCTGCTCAGACCCTTTGTGTATCGCCGCTATATCGACTTCTCAGCGATTGAATCCCTGCGAAAAATGAAGCAACTCATCGCCCAAGAAGTGCGTCGCCGTCATTTGACCGACAATATTAAACTCGGCGCGGGCGGTATTCGTGAGGTCGAGTTCGTGGTGCAGAGTTTCCAATTAATTCGTGGTGGCCGCGAGCCTGCGCTGCGTCAGCAGAGTTTATTCGGCGCTATCGATACGCTCTACAGCTTAGGGCAGTTTGAATATTTGGCGGTCGATGAGCTTAAACACAGCTATTTACTGCTGCGCCGAGTCGAGAATTTACTGCAAGCCATAGACGATAAACAAACCCAAACCTTGCCGAATAATCCACTCGATTGGGCGCGATTGTGTCATGTGCTCGATATGGCCAACGAGGTCGATTTACGTACCCATATTGAAGCGGCGATGAGCAAAATTCATCGTCATTTTAAAGCGACTGTGGGCGGTGAAGAAGGCGAAGAAAAGGCTGAGCATTGGACAACGCAGCTGTGGCATGTGCAAGATATTGATGATGCCGTCGCGTTATTGGCCGAACAGCAAATCGACGATGACAAGCTGTGCCCTATGCTCAGTAGCTGGCGTGAGACTGTCACTAAGCGTTCCATTGGTCCACGCGGGCGGGAAACCTTAGATAAATTAATGCCAAGATTATTGGAAGAGTTGATTAATCAACAGAGTCCATCGGCTGCCTTTGAGCCCGTGTCTAAGGTGCTGGAGCAGATTTTAACTCGCACCACTTACCTTGAGCTTTTATGTGAAAACCCTGGCGCACGGCAACAGTTAGTGAGCCTTTGCTGCGCCAGCCCTTGGATTGCCGCGCAGTTGGCTAAGTTTCCCATGCTGCTCGATGAGCTTATCGATCCATCGCAGCTTTATGACACAACCTCCATCGATGATTATCCTAGCGAGCTGCGCCAGTACATGTTGCGGGTGCCCGAGGATGATATGGAGCAGCAGATGGAAGCGCTGCGACAATTTAAGCTGTCACAACAACTTAAAATCGCCGCCGCCGATGTCACTGGGGTTTTACCTGTGATGCAAGTGAGCGATCACTTAACCTTTTTAGCCGAAGCCATCATAGAACAAGTGGTGATGCAGGCGTGGCAACAGGTTTCAGTGCGCCATGGCGTGCCCGCTCACCTTGAGGGCAATGACACAGGTTTTGCCGTTGTTGGTTATGGCAAGCTCGGCGGGATAGAGTTGGGTTACGGCTCCGATCTCGATTTAGTCTTCCTGTGTGAAAACAAAGCAGATAACAGCCAGACCAATGGTGAACGCCCGATTGAAGTCGGCCATTTCTACCTCAAACTCGCCCAGCGTATTCTGCATTTGTTCTCGACTCGTACCACTTCGGGTGAGTTGTATGAAGTGGATATGCGTTTGCGTCCTTCTGGCGCCTCGGGTTTGATGGTCAGTGAGATTGAACGCTTTGGCGAATACCAAGCTAACGAGGCGTGGACGTGGGAACATCAAGCCTTAGTGCGCTCGCGTTTTGTTTTCGGCGACAATAGTTTAGCGGTCAAATTTAGCCGAATTCGTGCTGCGATATTGGAAAAGCCACGGGATAAAGCTGAGCTGCAAAAAGCAGTACGTGAGATGCGTCAGAAGATGCGTGATCACTTGCTCAAAGCCAGCGATGGCATGTTTGATCTAAAACAGAGTCCCGGCGGTATTGCAGATATCGAGTTTATCGCCCAGTACTTAGTGCTGGCTAATGCCCATGAGTATCCTGAGCTGACGATTTGGTCTGACAATGTGCGGATTTTTGGGGTGTTGGCTGAGCTTGAACTCTTACCTATGATGAGTGCCCAGCATTTAACCCAAACCTATTGCTTACTCAGGGATGAAAATCATCGCCTGACTCTGCAACAAAAGGCGGGGCAGTTACCTGTGTTAGAGGTTGAGGAACATGCCGAGCGAGTGCTCAATATCTACCGCGCTGTGCTGGAATAGTACAGTCATCTCTACAGTCATTTAAAGGGAGTAAGGCTGAAACGAATATCAGCCTTAACACCGCAAGAATGCACAATTTAGGCTAGAGTTTAATGAGAGCAGTTAGCAGAGAGCACCATGCAATTACCTACTATCCCTGAAAACGAGCTGCAACGTTTGGCCACGTTACGCGCACTCAATGTGCTCGACACCGATGCCGAAGAACGTTTCGATCGTATCACTCGGCTCACGCGCAGAATTTTCTCTTTGCCGATTTGTGTTGTGACCTTAGTGGATGCCGAGCGGCAGTGGTTTAAATCTCGCCAAGGATTGGAGGTGACTGAAACACCACGGGAAATCTCATTTTGTGGCCATGCGATCAATCAAGACGATATTTTTATCGTAAACGACGCCCTCAAAGATCCGCGCTTTAGTGACAATCCACTGGTGACCGAGCAGCCGCATATTCGCTTTTACGCTGGCTATCCCTTAACCATTCACAGGTAATATCGAGTAGGGACCTTGTGTTTAATCGGCACTGAACCGCGAGAGTTTACAGCTGAAGATATTGAAACCTTGACGGATTTAGGTGAAATGGTAGAGGCGGAATTACTCTCTATCGCGCAAAACACCTTAGATCCTTTGACTACGATTTCGAATCGGCGTGGATTTGAGTTACTGGCCCATCAGGCGCTAGCGAGTTGTCGACGTACCGAATCTGAGGCGGCCTTACTCTTCTTCGATCTCGATTTCTTTAAGGAAGTGAATGACAACTTTGGTCACCTCAAGGGCGACCAAGTGTTATACGATTTTGCCCATATCTTGATGACCGCTTTTAGGGAGTCTGATGTAATCGCAAGGCTTGGCGGTGATGAGTTTGTGGTGCTACTAAGTTTTGTGCATAGAGATACAGTCGATCTAGTGATTGAGCGTTTTAAGCAATTACTTGAGCAATATAATCAACAGCATCCTAAGCAACATAGCTTAGCGATCAGTATTGGTATCGCCCATTGGACGCCAGATTCTGATGTGAGCTTAGAGGATCTGTTAGATTCCGCCGATAAAGCCATGTATCAGGATAAAGCCGCGCACCACAGTGATGCGCCTTAAATGATGTGTGCTTAAGCAAGATGAAAAGGGAGACAATTATGTCTCCCTTTTCATTGATTTTATTCGGCGAAGAAGTACTAAGCTACGCCATTAAGCCGTAATGAGTATCACCCAGTGTTGGTATAAAGGTAAGCCAATTAACACATTAACCGGAAACGTAATGCCGAGTGAGGCCAGCATAGCCAGTCCAATATTGGCTTCGGGTATTGCGGCTCGAATGGCCGCAGGCGCTGCGATATAAGATGCACTGGCACTTAATGCCGCTAGCACTAAAATACTGCCAGAAGGTAAGTCCAGCCATAATCCTACGGCAATACCGCACCAAGCCAATACAAAGGGCGTTACGGCGGCGAACACCAATAAGCGCCATTGTTTTAGTGGTAGCGGCAAACACACTTTGGCTGTCACTAAGCCCATTTCCAGTAAAAATAATGCCAGTAAAGTTTTGAATCCGCCTAGTAGCACAGGTGTGAGCGGCGCAAGCCCCGTTGGGCCGTAAAGCCAACCAATCACTACGCCGCCAACGAGTAAGACAACGCCGCGGCTGGTTAACGCTTCGTGCAATACGCTCGATTGAGTTTCATTCTTGGGTGATGTTTCAATTGCTTTTTTGGCGCTTAAGTATCTATGTAGCCAGAGCATCACTACGATCGCCGGCAGTTCTAGCAGCACGAGATACAGGGTGGTTTCGGGTCTTAATATCAACCCTGATTTTTCCACCATAGCCATCACCACCGCAAAGGTTCCCGCGCTAACGGAGCCGTAATGTGCGGCAATGCTAATAGCATCTGTGTGACCAATGCGAACCAGCCGAGTTAACACTGGGTATAGGGCCAAGGGGATAATAAAGCCTAAAGCAACAACCGCTAACAGCTCAGTGATCACTAAGTTTTGGGTGTGACCGTGGAGCGCCATTCCGCCCTTTAAGCCCAAAGTGAGCATTAACAGTATGGATAGGGTTTCGTAGATCGCGGGGGGGACTTTAAGATCTGACTTCACTAGGCCAGCTAACAAGCCTAAGGCGAAAAAGGCAATGACAATATCGGGCATAAGTATCTCATTAAGTTTGATTTTTAAGCCGTGCAGAACAGGCTTAAATGTCGGATGGTCCTGATGGCTGGTGATTTTGGACCTAATTGGTTATATTGAAAAATAAATTGTTTACCACTTAGGTATAGATAATCGTCTATGGATAAGCGTTCGTCATCGACTCAGCTTAAATTGCGGCACTTGAGTTTCCGTTTGCTGCAGGTGTATGTACAAGTGGTGCGGTTAGGCAATATTTCCGCAGCGGCGAGGGCCTTGCATTTAACCCAGCCCACAGTGTCATTACAGCTTAAAAAGCTAGCCGATGTGTTAGGTGAGCCGTTACTCGAGAGTCGTGATGGCCGTATGTTACCGACCTTGATTGGCAATGAACTCTACCGCGCCGCCTGCGATACCTTGAGTCGTTTTGAGGATTTCGATGCCTTTATGCAGCAGGCCAAAGGTGGCAGCGTTGGGCATATTAATATCGGTATCGTCACTACCGCCAAATACGTGTTACCACGGATTTTAGGGGCTTTTTATCGGCAGTTTCCACAGGTTAAAGTGACCTTAAACATAGGTAACCGTGCCCATGTATTAGGCCGATTTGAGCGCCAAGAAGATGATTTATATTTGTTTAGTCATCCACCTAGTGGCGATAACGTGCTATCTGCGCGGATCATTAAAAACCCGCTGCAATTGATTGCGCCAAAGGATCATTGGGCGGTGGGCCGTGAACAAGTAAATTTTAACGATCTTAAAAATGAGCGTTTTATCGTGCGCGAGCCCGGTTCTGCCACCCGCTTGATGTTTGAGTCTTGGTGCAGCGGTCAAGGCATCACGCTTAGTGACACTATGCAAATTGAGAGCAATGAGGCGATACGCTTAAGCGTCGCGTCTGGCTTAGGCTTGTCTGTGATTTCGGCGCACACGCTGCAAGAAGGGCGCGAAAAACCGGCTATTTTGCCGGTAACGGGTTTTCCGCTCGAAAGTAACTGGTATCTAGTGGGCCGCAAAGATCGCCGCTTGCCCTATGCCGCCATGCAGCTGGTGGACTTTATGGCGGCGCATTTGGCCGAGTGTATCGAGCCAGAATGGGTTGCCGCCGATATCAGTGAACTGGCTATGCACTTTAATCAGGCGCCGCAAACTCGGTCTTAGCTGAGTTCATGTTTTGATACTGAATGATTTTATTAAGTTAAAGATGTGATTATACATTGAGGGTAGCGTTTTTTCGCACACCTTGTGCAGTTACCCTCTGGTTCCCTTGTAAAACGAGATTTGACCTCAAATCGAAAAGCGAGGCTTTTGACCTTAAATCGAGACGACTTTACACCTTAAAGCGCGTCAGTAGGTTGTTCAGTTCAACTGCTAACCTTGATAGTTCATGTGCCGATGCACTGGTTTGCTGGGCTCCCGCGGCGCTTTGGCTGGCGAGATCGCTAATGTTAACAATGTTTTTATCGACTTCACGGGCGACTTTCGCTTGTTCTTCGGCTGCGCTTGCGATGACCATATTGCTGTTATTCATCGTACTGATTTGAGCGTTAATCGTGTTTAATGCATCCCCAGCGAGCCTTGCGACAGCGAGTGCTTGCTCCGCTTTTTGACCACTGTGCTGCATCGATAGCACAGCGGTTTCGGTGCCGTGCTGGATCTTGTTGATCATGTCTTCAATTTCGCGGGTCGAAGACTGAGTGCGATGGGCTAGCGCGCGCACTTCATCGGCCACGACCGCAAAACCACGGCCAGTATCGCCCGCTCGCGCCGCTTCAATGGCTGCGTTGAGGGCCAGTAGATTCGTTTGCTCGGCAATTGCGCGGATTACATCTAAAACTTTACCAATATCGACAGCTTGCATGGCTAAGGTTTGGACAATTTGCGAACTTTGCGTCACATCCTGATTCATGTCGATAATGGCGGCGACGGTTTGATCTACCTGTTTTTTACCTAGTTCAGTATTGCGGGCGGTTTCTTCTGAGGCCTCCGAAGCGAGGACTGCGGTATTAGCGACTTCATCCACCGCCGAACTCATCTCGGTAATTGCGGTTGCAGCCTGTTGTATTTCATCATTTTGTTGCTGTATACCGCGGGAAGCATCTTCAGTCACAGAATTGAGCTCTTCTGCGGCGGAGGCGAGCTGGTTAGAGGAGTTTGCGATGTGGGATAAGGTATCGCGCAGGTTCTGCTGCATCCCTGCTAATGACTGCATCAGCTGACTGGTTTCATCATTGCCATCTGTACGGATTTTCTGCGTTAAATCACCGCTTGCGACCGTCACTGAAATATCTACCGCTTCTTTCATCGGCTGCACAATACTGCGGGTTAAGAGTGTGGCCACAACAAATGCGGCAATCAAGGAGGCTATTATCACCACGCTGTTGAGTAGCTTACTTTCCTCGTAGGCTTGTGCGGTGATTTCGCCTTGTTTGCTTGCATATTTGGTATTTAAATCGCCGATGCTAATGAGCATTTTTGTCATTTTATCGGCTTGGACTGTCATGACTTCATCCATGATCCGTTTGGCTTCAGTAGCATCATTGGCCTGTAGTTTACGGATCATTTCATCTTGATCTTTTAGATAGGATTCAAGGCTATGGCTGAATTCCTGATAGAGGGCTTGCTCACCAGGCAAACTAATTAAAGGCTCGTAGGCCTTTTGATCCGTTTTAATGTTCTCGCGAATTTGCCTTAAGGTTTCGAGCCCTTTGTCGCGCTCAGCCGCCGAATCGGCGAGTAATAGACGAAATGTAAATACCCTAGCGCGCATCACGTTAAGATTGATGCTCGACAGCGTGACGAGCGTTGGTAGGGTATTTTTTTCAATTTCTTCTGAGGAGACTCGCATGGATGACATCGTTTGTAATGACATCAGTCCCTGAAGTAACAATACTAGACCGAGTAAGCCAAACGCAGTAATGAGTCGTGAGCCAATCTTAATTTGTCGTAACCACATAAGCGAATCGTCCCTGTATTTAAATTAGTTCCGTCTAAGGTCGTTCTTACTGCTTTTTAGTTAATACTTTCGAGCTACTGCTGTCGAGCCATAAAGTTCGAGTAAATAAAGTTAAACTTATGCTTCCTAACTTTAAAACTAAGCGTTATTGCGCAGAGTCGGAACTATGAGTCTTTGGTTTAATACACTATAGATTATATTTTTAAAATTTCTTGCCGTAGAGTGTAAATTTAATTGATTTAAACCTATAGGGCGTAAATTAGCATAATTGAAACTAAGTTATACCGTACCTTAAATATCTAGGTTAGCAAACCGTATTGCTGAATTGAGTGGAGTAATGCTTCCGTTTTTATTCAGATTATCTTTGGGGATAAAGGAGCTAACTGTGATTATTATTTTGATTTTAAATGGTTAAAGTGAAATTTTGTGCTGATTTGATAAGGTTTTAGATTGGCAATCTAGGTCTTTAGGCTCATGTGTCATGTCTGTCGTTTTAAAGGTGTTATTCAAGCTTTTACTATTCTGATTGTATAAGTTACTTCGTAATCTACTGTTCCTTTGGACGTTTTTATTTTTTTGCTAATGATTGTCCAATAATAGTTTGAGCAAAATTTTGGAACTTATTTTTTGTCTCTTTCTTTGTCTCTGCAAAACGATAAATAATCAATTGTTTTACGCTAATTCATGTCGGCTCATTTCTATTAATCGGCTGTAGGTGCGGCGGAATTCAAAACTGAGTGCGCCACCTTGGTAGAGTTCGCTCAGTGGCACGTCGCAGCTGAGATAAAGGCTGACATTTTGATCGTACAACTCATCAATTAAGCTGATAAAACGGCGCGCTGGGTCATCGTTGGCGGCGTAGGAGAGTTTGCGCTCGCCCGTGGTTGCGGCTTGGTTTTCACCTGTACCGTCCTCCGTGCCGCGGGCACGGATCCAGCCTTTCACTTCGCCGCCTAATTTAGGAACGCCACTCACCATTAAGATCTTAAATCGACTGGCGATTTCGATGTAATCGAGTTGGGATCTCGGGCCGTCACACAGGGCATAAAAGTCGAACCAAGCAACAGCTTTGTCTATGGGCTCTAAAGCTGCGCGGATCACTGGGATTTCACGGTTGCAGATGGTGAGGCTAGCATTACTCATTTTGCTATCACTCATGCTAGAACCGCTAATGCCAGTATCAATAATACCAGAATCGCTAATGCCAATAGCACTCATACTGAGCGCATTTGGCGTTAACCCATTCACTAGCTTGTCAAAAATCTGCTCAAAATCGAGTGTTCCGGTAATGCCGATATTGCGGGAAATCGAGGCACTCATTTCAGCGCTATCAATGCCAATCTCGTTGTTTAATAAAGTATTGATGGCGTGCATCCTGTGGTCTTGGTTGCCATCGAGATGCAGCATTTGCGTGTGCGCTTGCAGCAGTTGGATACAAGGTAAAAATCTGTGTCTGGCTAAGCCGTTTTCATATAAGCGCTCAATAGGAATATTAGAGGTCGCGACCAGCACCACACCTTGTTCGAATAGGCACTCAAATAGCCCTGCGAGTATCATGGCATCGCCAATGTCTGAGACAAAAAACTCATCGAAACACAGCACCTTGCATTCTTTCGCGAGATTTTTTGCTATAAGCGTTAACGGATCGCGTTTACCCGAATGCTCGCGTAATGCTTGGTGTATCCGCGCCATAAAACGGTGGAAATGCAGTCTTAATTTGCCTTCACTTGGCAAACAATCGAAAAACAAATCCATCAGAAAGGTTTTACCCCGACCTACATCGCCCCACAGATACAAGCCTTTGATGGATTGTGAATGGGAGTGGCGTGCTGAATAGGGTTGTGGCATCAAGTGTTTAAATAACATATCGAGCGCCAACACCGCCTGTTGTTGCGCCGGATCGTCAACTAGATTTTCGCTCACTTTGGCGCGATACACTTCCAGTGGCGTCATCATTGGCGTTATCGATTGCGAGCTAGCGGAGTTTGAATAAGCCATGTCGGGGTCTCGTTGGCGGTTGTTTTAGGTGTTTACTGCAGTCAGTGTGTGCTTTAGCTTTGATTAAGTGCGATATCAGCGCTCGCCTTTTGAGGCATCATGCTACTCATACTTAGGTACTCGGGAGCCATATTGCACTAGCGCAGGGTAACATAGTCGCTGGCGTGACTTAAATCCCGCTCTGAGGTTTAGGTCAAATACTAAACGAAACCAGTGCTTTATTCTCGGGGACTTTTACCTTAACATCTTTGTCACAAAAATAATGATATGGAATGAATCCTATGGCTAGCAAAGGCAATGGCATTACTTTTATCAGTGCACAAACCTCGATTGAGGGTGACATCCAGTTAGAGAGCACGGCATTAATTGCGGGTAAATTGCAGGGCAAGATTGGTTCAGCGGGACAAATTAAGATCGAACTTGGCGGCGAGATCTCCGGTGAAGTCAGCTGTGATGAGTTGCGGGTGTGCGGCGTATTTAGTGGTCGAGTCTGTTGTAATAAGTTGATTATTACCAGTTCTGGTGTGGTTGACGGCGAAGTTGCAAGCCATCAGATGGAGATCTACGAAGGCGGCCAGTTTATTGGTCAGCGGATTAAAGGCCCTGAGCTTGATGCCTTGCCTGATATGCTAAAAGCGATCGCCCCAGCGGCTCAACGCTCGGATGCGCACCTATATGCCAGTGAGAGCGGTTCATTAAGAGGCGATAATCGGGCGATTCGCCCTTGGTTGTATGTTGCTGCTGCAACTGTCGTCATCGCCTTGGGCTTTAGTTTTGGACCCGAGCCATTGCGTGAGTGGTTACCGAATGTGAGTGATAGTCCGCTCAATACTGAAGTGTCCCCTGTGACTCAGGAGCTAGATGCTGCAAAGGCCGCCAATCCATTACTGACTGAACAAATGACTGCGCCAGATACCGCGAATGCCGACAATACGGTGGCGGTATCCGCAGATCCCGATCCGCTGGCTTTATCGCAGGATTCTGCGATGGAAGATTTACAGCAAATGGAACAAGGTCATGCACAGATGGCGCAGGGTGATAATGGCACCGCGCCCACCAGCGAGAATGCAGGCAATAAGCTCTGATTGCTAAGCGAAAGCTCGAATTTATTAGCTTGAATCAATTAGCTCGAACAAATAAGTGCTCGCATCCTTGGGTCGAGCATTTGGTGTTTTTTGTTCGACCACAGTTATTTGCTCATCGTTGCTAATGCTTATCGCCCAATATCCTACTCAATCTCTCTTCAAGTATTGTTGCTAGTTCCCTCAGAAGCGCTTAACGGCGCTTTGCTTTTATGGATGGCTTCTAGCTTAATTTAACGTTTTAAGGGTAGAACCGTCGTATTTTTATGCTATTCCACTCATCTGTTAACATTCAGCGCCAGCTAATATTCCTGTCATATTTTCATTGAGTTATCTCTCATTCTTACCCGTTTTGTGCACTTCAAGCCGTTTCCCTTGAGTTAAGTTCATTTTGTTCATGAACTTTATGATTTTTAGTCACCTTAAGTCCCTTAATGAAGATTAAGTGCGTTAAATATCTTTAACGAAATGTTAACGATACATTTCATCCTCTGGGCGAGGAAGTAGTCCGTCACAGACCTGACACAATTCTAATAACACAGGCATTCCCACAGGGAATGGCAGACTGCAATACAGGAGGCATTGATGCCTAGATTGACCTTACTTGCTGCGGCAACCGCTGTGGCTTTTACTGGTTTTGCGAATGCGCAAGACTTAACGCCACAAGAGCTTCAAGCACAACTCACCCAATTGACTCAAGAAGTTAACCAGCTAAAACAACAGCAGGCAGCGAATGCCATTGCGACTCCATCTAAGCCTAGCGCGCCAGCTTTTGAGATAGGTGGTCGCATTCAACTCGATTACAACCTCTTCAATGGTGCCTATAACGCCGAACATAACGGCAGTAGCGCGCAGGATATTTTCCCTCGCCGAGTCCGTACCTTTGTTGAAGGCGAATTACAGGATTGGGATTACAAGCTGTTGCTTGAATTTGCTGAAAATACCGCTGAAATCGTCATGGCTCGGATGCGTTATTCGGGTTTTGAGAATGGCCCTAAACTGCAATTTGGTAAGTTGCGTGAGGATATCAGCCTCGATGCGCTTACCAGCAGTAATCACATTGCGCTGATTGAACGTTCTAGCCTCGCCGATACTATGTCGCCGTACTTCCGCTGGGGTGTTTCTGCCTATCAATATTTCCCAAGCACAGGTTTACGTTACGCCTTGGGTGTTTATAAAAACGATGCCTTTGGTAGCGATGGCAAAGATGAAACTGATGATTTGAACTATGCCCTGAGCTCGCGAGTGACTTGGTCACAGGCCAAAGAACCGGGCCAAGTGTTACATGCGGGCTTGTGGTACTCAGCGCGTCAAATGGGCGGCGATGACTTGTCTGCCAGCTTTGCTCGCGGCGAACTGCGCGAGACTAATACTCGCCTGATTAACTATGTCGCCGGTGGTGAAACCGCAGCGATTGATAATCTAAACCAAGCGGGTTTAGAGCTGGCATTTCAACATAATGCCTTGTTGTTGCAGGGCGAATACGCCCAGCGCAGTTTAAACACCCAAGATCCTCAGTCAGTGCTCGATGGTGAGCGTTATCAGGCGTATTACCTGCAGGCGAGTTATTTCTTAACGGGCGAACAGCGTAGCTATTCCAAGGGCAGCGCGGTGTTTTCTCAGCCTAAGGGCGTAACCGATGCATGGGAATTGGCGGCACGTTTTTCTAGCGTGGATGCGAGCTCCGACTTCCAAGGTACTAAAGCTCAGATCTATACCTTAGGCGTGTCTTACTACTTCAATCCAAAAATCAAAGTGATGGCTAACTACATCCATTCTTCCGTCGATGGCGCAGGCACGATTGCCTTAGTCGGCAATGAAGATGTGGGTGATGCCTTTGCTGCCCGTTTGCAATACGTGTTTTAGGAGTAATGAATCATGTTGAAAATGAAATCTTTAGTCATGAGTGCGCTGTTACTCGGTGCCTCTGGCATGGCGAGTGCTGATATCCACTTTATCATTCCTGGCGGTCCAGGCGGTGGTTGGGATACTACTGCGCGTGGCGTCGGTGAAGCCTTAGTGAAGTCGAAAATTGATGGTAATGCCTCTTTTGAGAACCTCTCGGGCGGCGGTGGCGGCCGTGCAATAGCCTCTATGATCAAATCGAAAAACAAACAGGGCGATATTTTACTGGTTAACTCGACTCCGATTGTGCTCCGTGCACTTTCTGGGCAAATCCCGTTTAGTTATCGTGATTTAACGCCGGTTGCAGGCATAGTCGCCGATTACGGTGCCTTTGTGGTACGTAACGATTCACCGTTGAAAAACTGGGACGATGTGTTGGCGGCCTTTAAGGCGGATCCACAAAGATTCAATATCGCTGGCGGCTCGGCGCGCGGCAGTATGGATCACTTAGTTGCGGCGCAAGCGATTGCGGCGGCGGGTTTAGATGGCGGTCGTTTACGTTATGTTCCCTACGATGCGGGTGGTCAAGCTAAGGCTGGCTTACTCTCGGGCGAAGTCGATTTACTGTCGACGGGATTCAGTGAAGCGTTAGAAATTGCAGGCAGTGGTCAAGGTCGGATCCTTGCGATGACGGCGCCAGAAATCGTTGCCGAGCATCCAGAGGTTCCGACGATTAAATCACTCGGTTATGACATGACGTTTACTAACTGGCGCGGCTTTTTCGCGGCACCGGATACGCCTAAAGCCAAAGTTGATGAGTATGTGGCCAAGTTTGCGGCACTGATTAAAACGCCAGAATGGGAACAAGTGCGTGCCCGTAATGGTTGGATCAATCTGTTTGAACCCCAAGCCGATTTTGTTAAGTCATTGGAAGCACAGGAGCAACAGCTTAAAGCCACTATGTTGCAACTGGGCTTTATTAAGTAAGGAGTGACAGATGTTGAATCGTGATCTGATTGGTTCCTTGCTATTTGTCGCCGTGTTTACTGGATATGGCGTGCTGGCATGGCAAATTCCCTTATTGCCGTTTGAAGAATTTGAAGTCGTGACATCTTCCACTATGCCGAAGATTTATGCTGCCATGGGATTGATGTTTAGTCTGTTCTCTCTGGTTGCCGTCTTGCTAAAAGGAAACACGGTTCAACAGCGGGGGGCGCTGCTGACTAAAGCCGCCTTACAACAAACCGCGGCGCTGATTGTGCTGATGGTCTTGTATGCCGCCGGACTCGAACCGTTGGGGTTTGTTGTCGCTACCTTATTGTTTTTGGTCGCTGGATTTTGGTTGATGGGAGAGCGCCGCTTTAAGATTTTGCTGCTCGCCTCTGTGCCCGTGGTGTTGGTGTTCTGGGTGTTGATGACGCAAGTCTTAGGTATCTACTTGGCCTCAGGTTCTCTTTGGAGTTAACTATGTTCGATGCAATGTTTATTGGTCTATCGACCGCGTTTGAATTGCAAAACCTCATGTATGTGGTCTTAGGCTGCTTGGTCGGCACAGTGATCGGTATGCTGCCGGGATTAGGGCCGATCACAGCGATCGCTCTGATGATCCCTGTGACTTACAGCATTGGCCCCAGTTCAGGGATGATCTTAATGGCGGGCGTTTACTACGGCGCTATTTTTGGTGGGTCGACATCATCAATTCTGATCAACGCCCCGGGCGTGGCAGGAACGGTTGCGACGTCATTCGATGGTTATCCGATGGCGCAAAAAGGCATGGCGGGCAAAGCATTAGCGATTGCGGCCTATGCTTCGTTTACCGGCGGCACTATCGGCGCCATTATGTTGATGGTCGCGGCGCCATTATTAGCGCAAGTATCTCTGAGCTTTCAATCGGGCGATTATGTGGTCTTGATGTTCCTCGGTTTGACGGCCATTGCGGCGTTTTCGAATCGTGGCGATTTCCTCAAGGCCATGATGATGACTCACTTAGGTTTGTTGCTCTCGTCAGTGGGGATCGATCCTTTCTCGGGGATGGAACGCTTCACCTTCGGTCAGCCAGATTTACTCGATGGCATCAGTTTTCTGTTAATCGCCATGGCGACTTTTGCCCTGTCGGAAGCGTTAATGAATGTGATTAAGCCGCCTAAGTCGACCGAAAACATCAACTTTTCAGCGCAGCCGATTGGTAGCACTCGCTTAACCAAAGAGGAAGTGAAAGAGATAGCACCTGTGATTGGTCGCTCGTCGATTTTCGGTTTTTTGATTGGGGTATTACCGGGCGCAGGTGCAACGATTGCCAGCTTTATGGCCTACGGCACTGAGCGTAATTTATCCCGCGGCGCGAAACGCGATGAGTTTGGTAAGGGCTCGATTCGCGGTGTTGCGGCGCCTGAGTCGGCTAACAATGCGGCCTGTACTGGCTCATTTGTCCCGTTATTGACCTTAGGTATTCCGGGGTCGGGTACCACGGCCATCATGCTCGGTGCATTGATCGCTTATGGTATTCAACCTGGCCCTATGTTGATGCAAGAGCGTCCAGACGTGTTTTGGTCTGTGATTATCTCTATGTATTTCGGCAATATTATTCTGCTGGTGCTGAATTTACCGCTGATCCCTTATTTTGCCAAAGTGCTGGCTTTACCTAAGTCGATTCTGACTGTGATGATCCTGTTCTTCAGTTTGATTGGGGTGTATTTAGTCTCGTTTAATACTTTCGATCTGTTCTTGATGATAGGTTTTGCGATTGTCGCTGTGGTGTTGCGTTTGCTGGCATTTCCGATGGCGCCGCTGCTACTGGGCTTCATCCTCGGTGATATGATTGAGCGTAACTTCCGCCGTGCTATGATCGCTTCCGATGGTTCTTTGAGCTTCCTGTGGGAACGCCCGCTGACGCTGACTATCTTGATTGTGGCAATTGCGATGCTGGCTGTGCCATTGATCGGTTTTATTCGTAGTCATCGTAGTGATAAATTGGCGAAAGCCTCTTAATGTAAAGGTACGCTAATGAGACGCCCTAAGCGCTTAGAAACGTGGTTAATCAGTGGGGTGACTTGCCTGAGTTTGTTGCTGTGCGCCTTATTTGGCGGCATCAGCTATCAAATTTTGAGTCGCAGTATTACTGAGCAATCGGGCGCTAAGGCATTAGGGCTGGCCCATGCGGTCGCGACACGGGCCGATGTGATTACCGCTTTGCAGACTGGGCATTCGAGCCCACAATTGCTGGCTGCGATAGAGGGAATACGTCTAGCGTCTAAGGCCGATTTTATCGTGGTGGGCGATACCCATAAATACCGTATCGTGCACCCAGATTCAGATAAAATTGGCAAGAAGATGGAGGGCGGTGACAGCCAAGCGGCATTAGAAGGGGAGTCTTATATCTCCGAGGCGCAGGGCAGTTTAGGTCGCTCTATTCGCGGCAAAGTGCCAGTGCTTGACGAGCAAGGTCAAATTATCGGCTTGGTTTCCGTGGGCTTTTTGAGCCAGTCCGTGGGCGCGTTAATCGATAAGCGTATTCCTGAAATCATCATGACAGTCCTAGGGGTGTTATTGATGGGCGTGCTGGTGGCTTTTTGGATGGGACGGCAAGTACGGGAAATGTTGTTCGGCTTGCAACCTGCGGAAATAGGCCGTTTATTCGTCGAGCAGGACGCGATTCTTAACACAGTGCGAATGGGCGTGGTGGCATTGGATGCCGATGGCCGTATCCGCAAGTTGAATCAAAGGGCGCGGGAGATCTTAGCCTTATCTCCGACCTGCCAACCTAATACTCTGATGTTGAGTGATTTATTGCCGCAGCACGCCGATTTTCTACTGACGAACCAAAACAAAACCATCAGGGGATTCGAGTTATTTGCCAATGAGCAATGGCTGGTGATGTCGCGGGTGCCGTTTCAGGTACGGGATCAAAATGATGGCTTACTACTGACGATGCGCCCCGCCGATGAAATTGAGCGCTTGAGCCAACAACTGGCAAAAGTACAAGAGTTTGCCGAAATGCTCAGAGTGCAAACCCATGATTACTCGAATAAACTCCATACCCTAGGCGCATTATTACAGCTCAAAGCCTACGACAAAGCGGTCGAATTTATCGGTCAAGAAAGCCAAGGTTGGCAGGCTCAAATCCATTTATTACTGTCGCAAATCCATGAGCCGACGATCGCGGGATTACTCTTGGGTAAGTATCACAAGGCGAAAGAGCTCAATATTGAGTTTCAAATCAGCCCAGATAGTCAACTCAGCGATGTTCAAGACGCCATTATGCTAGAGCGGATGGTGTCGATTATGGGCAATCTTATCGATAATGCCATTGAGGCCGTGCACAGGGCGAACAATCATAAGCCCCGCCGCGTGGTCGTGACCTTAGATGAAACCGCCTCTAACCTGATTTTTGATGTGGAAGACAGTGGCGATGGGATTTCTAAAACCGAGTACAGCACGATATTCGATCCAGATTACAGCTCTAAGCAAGGGGCGCAGCACGGTGTGGGCATGTATATCGTCAATACCTACCTGTGTGCCTGCCATGGCAGCTTAGAGTTTGCCGACTCAGATTTAGGTGGCGCGCGTTTTTCTGTGTATATTCCCACTAAACCTTTACCTGAAGTAGGTACCGTTTAATGCATACCGTCATGATTGTTGCGGACCAAGTTGCGCGTGTTGCTGAGTTAACCGCACCGTATTTGTTTCCTGAACTTCTGCCTGAAATAGGTATTGTTTAATGCATACAGTGATCATCGTCGAGGATGAAGTCGAAGTCGCCCATTTGGTTGCGCAATATTTGTTCTCGACCAATCGTTATAAAGTGATTGGCATGGCGAGCGATATCTGCACGGCGCGGTCTTTACTGGGTGCTATCACGCCGGACCTCTTACTGTTAGACGTGTATTTACCCGACGGTAATGGTTTGAATTTACTGGCAGAATTACGCAGCCAAGGGATCCGTAGCGAAGTGGTATTGCTCACTGCAGCCAAAGAAGTGCAGATTTTAGAAAAAGCCATGCAGCTCGGCGTGTTCGATTTTCTGGTAAAACCTGTACTCTTGAGTCGGTTAGACCAAGCCTTGAGTCGATTCGAGAGCCGCCAGCTCAAACTTTCTGCCACCGAAGAGCTGACTCAATCCGTGGTCGATGCCTTTATGGAAGTGCCGACAGGGACGACCAAGGCTGCTGCTCGTTTGCCAAAGGGGGTCGATCAATTGACACTACAGAAAATCCGTGAAGTGTTTGATGCTAAGCCGCAGGATAAACTCACAGCGCAAATGGTGGGTGAAAAGCTAGGTGTTAGCCGTTCTACCGCGCGGCGTTATTTAGAGTTTTTGTTGGAATGCAATGAGCTGGCGGCGGATCAGAGTTATGGTTCTATCGGCCGCCCCGAACGTTGCTACCACAGAGTGCGCTAGTCTTACTATTCAGCTTTTACTTGTTTGCATTCAGTATTTAGTCCACCTTGACCCTTTCAAGCTGCCACTCTGGCAGCTTAGAGGTTAAGTCTGGGATTATTCGATCGACATCACCCCGCAAGATAATCAATGGCTCACCGCTAAACGCCCCGTTGGCTAACTGCAGCAGCCTTTTTGGCGTTAGCGCCTGCAACTCTGCATTCAGCTTTTGCACATCAACTTGTGTTAATCCTGTCGCAATTTGTTGGAGATATTGGTTTTCACGCTGAATGCTGTTGTCTTGGCTGAGTAAATCCTCACCTATCAAATAGGTTTTAAGTGCATTTATTTCGCCTTGGCTGGCACTTTGGGTTTTAACGAGCACGAGGTGATCGAGTATGCCCACCACAAACGCGCCCGTATGTTCTATGGCTGTACTGCCGTAAAACTTGATGCTACTGGACAGCGGCGCATTGGCGCACTGGCCGTAAATGCCATAGGTGAGACCGCGTTTTTCTCGCAAATCATAATAGAGTCTGCCCGAAAAACTTCGTCCCATCAGCGCGGATAAACTGCGACAGCTTAAGGCGACTTCCTGTGAACTGAGTTGACTCTTTTCTGACATATCGCCTAACTCACTATCAACGGTATGACCTATGGCATGATTTATGGAATGATCTATGCGATAGCCTAGGCGGACTTGGGTCTGCACGCTGCCAGGCGCATCGATAAGGAAAATCTTTTGGGTTTGCTTAGATGTGGTTGTTTCTAGCTTATCCGCGTGCGATGACGATTTAGACAAGGATTTAGGCAAGGATGTCGTCAACAGAGGCCACAGTTTGATGCTGGCTTGAAGATTAAATTCGGCGTTTTTAGCCTGCGAGTTGGGTAGAAACAGATGCCACTGTGCTTGCATTGCCGCCTGCTGTTGGATCTGTTGCAGTTGATTCAGGTTAAGTGAATCGAACAGCTCATCATTATTGAGTACTTTATTGTAGGGATGTTCAGGTCCGAGTAGCTTTTCGCGCCACACTTTATCTATCTCTGCGCCACTAAAGGCATTCAAGTGCTTATTGAGCTTGAGTTGGCGGCGAATATTGTCAATATCGACGGGGGCGGTTGTCGCATCAACAAAGGTATTTGGCTGCCAAAATTGCACTAGCAAACCGTAGATATGGTTAACATCGTCGGGGCAGGTGAGGCTTAGATTTATGCTATGCAAGCTGACGCGAATACTGAAGGTCTCAAGGCAGGGATCTGCGAGGCTAATCGCCAGTGCGCGGGCTTTCTCTTGCAAGGCAATCTGTAAAATATCGGGATTATTGAAGGGAGCCTGCGGACTCACCGCGGCTAAACTGACCCTGTTGCTTAGACTGTTACTGCTTAGATCATAAGTGCTTTGCACTGAAGCAAGTCTATGTAACTGATAGGGTAAATCCAACTCGGTATGAACTTCATCGCTAAACATTGGATCCGTTGCGGGGATGATGACACCGCTTTCGGGTAAATGATTGTCTAGTGGATAGGGTATTTCAAAGCTGGCTAAGCTTGGCGGTTCAGTCGGCGTAAAGACGATTTGTGTTTGCTGGCAGGCGCTCAGTAATAACGCCATAACGCAGCACATTAAGCTTTGTAGTTGCTTAGGTCGTCCGTGAGTTACAGGAGTTAGATTCATCATAATACCGCATCCTCTAGGCTGTCGCTCATATCACCAGGCAGCCATTCCAGCAGTGTTTTTCCCCAGCGAATATACCAAGGTGGCAGTAGGTCGACCCGCACATAGTCTTGAGTAAAATACTGTTTTGCGACTCTTTGGATATCGCCTGCCGTGACAGCATTGATCCGCTGCCACTGCGCGCTAAAGGGATGGTCTTTATCTTGAACTGAGGTCGCCGAAAGCTGCGTGGCTAATGTTTGAGTATCACTGAGTTGTTGTAATCGATTGTTTAACCACACTTGTTTAAGTGCGCACAGGCTGGTTTCATCCAGAGTCTCTTGCTGTGTTTGTGCGACAAGTCCGAGTATTTTTTCCACTAAAGCATCGAGTGAAGTGCGAGCGCGTGGAACTAAGACAATATTGGCAATCCCATGATTTTCTAGCTCAAAGGGCAGGGAATAGCTGAGCATCTGCGCGGGATTATGCTGGCTGAGTTTCGCGATTGCACTGGCGGTATTTTGAAATAAATAGCCTTCTAGCAGTTGAATCGCTGCCGCATCGGGATGATTTTTACCTACGGTATGCCAAGCGAGCAGTAATCCAGGCCAAGGTCCGCGCTCATCGACTAACTCAGCATGCACTTGTTTAGGCTGGATGTTCAGCTCAGTGAATCTAGGCTTAGTCGTCGCTGGTTTAGGCCAAGTCGCCAAATCTTGCTCAATCCATTGCAGGGTTTGTGGGCTTAACTTGCCGACAAGGGAAAGCTGCATCGCGTCGGGGCGATAATAAGCACGGTGAAAGGCGGTGAGACTTTCAGGTGTGGCTTGCAAGATATCTTCGCGACTACCAATAATACCGTGGCCATAGGGCGTGCCTTGCACTTGATCTAGTAAGAACGCCATCGCGCTGCGGACATAGGGCTGATTATCTATGGTTTGCGCCATTTCCTGCAGTACGGTTTCCTGCTGATTTTTAACGGTAGTGGCATTAAGGCTTGGACGGATAAAGCGGTCGGCTTCGAGATACAACCCCAGTTCTAATGCTGGGCTTGGCAGCGTCACATAGTAATTGGTGTAGTCAAAATGTGTGCTGGCATTAAAACGTGCACCTAAGGCACTGAGCTGCTGGGCATAGGTATCGCCGGGGGCATTTTCGCTGCCCTTAAATAACATGTGCTCAAACAGATGGGCATAACCGCTTTGGCCCTCAGCTTCGTTGCGGGCGCCTAAATTAAATTGGCTGGCGATTGTGACTGTCTGTTTATCAGCCATGGGCAGTAACCGCACCGTCAAGCCATTTTCGAGTGTGTAGGTTTTTAGGTTCGCTTCGAGCGCGTATAAGGCTTGTGCATCATACTCGGCGTTGCATTGTGCCAGCAGCGTATTGCTAAAAGCACTGGTCGCAAGGGCGATAAAAAAGGCGATGTGAGTTTTCATAAGTGCATCCTGCCGAGCATATTTTTTGAATTCGTTAAATAACTCATCGAAGCTGAATGCCGTTACCAAGTTGCGATTAACCCATCAACAGGTATCGATACCGATTGCGATGTGGTTAGCGACTGCTCGGATTTCATCGAAATCAGTTGAATAGCATTCAGTTTTTAAAAAGAACTGCTATGATGGCACAGTTCTTTTTCTGGCATAAGTACAAGATATGGTAAGCAGATCCCCGTTCGAATCCTTTCAGTGGAAAAGCGATATTTTTAACTGTGAAAGCACTGATATTGATAATTTTTATCTGCTGCTTGAGCAGGAAATGACCCGTTTGGGCATGGTTGAGAAGAATTTGGGTGAAGTTGGTAAATACAAGGTTAGCTTGTATCAGTCTCCCGCCGCTAAGTCAGGCTTACCTTCTTTATTGATCAGCGCAGGATTTCATGGCGAAGAATCTGCTGGCCCTTGGGGTTTGCTGCATTTTTTGAGTGAAGCTTCAGCAGACCTATTTGAACGGGTGAACTTGAGTTTATTGCCCCTCGTTAATCCAACCGGATTCAGCCGCGGCCATAGATTTAACAAATACGGCGAAAATCCAAATCGCGGTTTTGTATTTGAGAACGGTAAACCTAAAGCCAACGAACATACGTCGGTGGAAGGTAAGTTGTTGTTAGATCATGCACAGTTACTGCTTGCTGCGAGTCGTGACGGTATTTTAACTTGCCACGAAGATGTCTTGAGCCGTGAAGCCTATGTGTATTCTTTTGAGCCAAGCCAAGTGCCAGGACGCTTTAGCCTCGATTTGCGCGATACCTTAGGCGGTTATTTCCCGATTGCTGTGGATGGCGAGATTGATGCGTGTCCTGTGAAGGATGGCTTGATCTTCAATCACTTCGATACGTCGTTTGAAGCGTGTTTAGTGCGAAGCGGTGCCCGTGTCGGGGCTTGTACCGAAACACCTGCGCTGCAAAACTTCGATCAACGCGTATTGGCAAACAGTGCTGCTATGACTCACTTCTTGGCCCTATGTGCACCTTTATGTGATTGATCTTGTTATTCTATTAGGTGTTTAATCATCTAAGAAATGACAAAAAAATACCCGCTGATAGCGGGTATTTTTTTAGGTGATATTTGCCAGTGAATTATTGATTAATTCGCATCGGCACACCAGTACGTTCATCGAGCAGCTTTTTGATCACAGAAGAATTAGTGTCAGCTTTAGCGATAAACTTGGCGATATCTCTTGGTAATGAAATCGCGACTGGCTCATTGGATTCAAACTCAGCCACAGTGCGAGACAGAGGTTGATGCACTGCTAAGTAGCGCTTACCGTCTGGCTCTTCGGTTGCTTTAATCGGCTGGTTCACGAATTGTACGCGGGTGCCCACTGGGACATTCTTGAACAAGTGCTCGATATCTTCATGGCGTAAACGCACACAACCTTGACTCACACGTAAACCGATACCGAAACTCGCGTTAGTACCGTGAATCGCATACAAGTTGCCTATATACAGTGCATACAGTCCCATAGGGTTGTCTGGACCCGCTGGCCATACTGCTGGCAGGATTTCACCCTTAGCAGCATATTCTTTACGAATGCGTGGCGTCGGTGTCCAAGTTGGATTGGCACGCTTACGTTGTACTGAGGTCACCCAGTTTTCTGGCGTGTCTTTACCAATCTGGCCAATACCAATAGGCAGGACTTCAACTGTCTTTTTGCCTTTTGGATAGTAGTACAAACGCATTTCGGCCACGTTGATCACTATGCCTTCACGGGGAGCGTTAGGCAGGATCAGTTGTAATGGAATTAACAGTTGGCTACCTGGCTTTGGCAGAAATGGATCTACACCTGGGTTAGCTTCGAGTAAGTTACTGAGACCGAGCTGGTATTTGGCAGCAATATCTTCGAGAGTGTGTTTACCCTCTGGAACCGTATAATACTGGTTCTCGCCAATTAGCCTGCTTTGGGCGGCTGGTAAAGGATATTCCGTTGCTAAAGCGGACAGACTAGGGAAAACCAAAGTCAATAATAAAGCTGTGGTGCGAAGCATACTCATAAGCGGATACTACGATTCCTGTTAATAAAAAAGCGTGTTTAACGCAGCTTTCTCTCTTAAAACGAGAGCGGCAATTTGACGAGCAAAATGCACTGGCGCGCGAAGCTCGCATCCTTCCTTATTTTGGACATTATTTCAACTGAAATATGATCCGTACAGCGTATTTATCGCTTAATTTTTGTTTTAACGGTTTTCCTCGGCGACTGAGATTGTCAGTATTTCGGCTTATCATTATACCAATCACATTAAATATCTAATCAGTTCAGAGCCTCACAGGCATCTCAATCCAAGGCGCATTGACGCAGAAATGGTCATTCCCTTTTAAGTCAATGCAACACGGGAGTGGGATGCCTGTGTGGCTCCCGAAGGGCGGCTGATGTTAACGGCATGGCAACGCAGCTTTATACTGCGTTTAAGGCTTTCGACAGAGCACCACTATGCCTTCAAGCCTTCGCCTTGTCTAAAGCGCGTTGAACTCCCGCTGAATGAACAGATATTTAATACGATTGGTATTAAACCCTGTGCCTGCTTTATTGTTCTATGTGCTGCAAATCCCTGATCTAAGCTGCTGTGTTGCAACGCTTCTATGGTGATCGCTCAGTCTAAAATATTGGCGTTATGCATAGTGTCTTCTTTGATGGCGAATTAAGGGGGTCTGAATTGATTGGTTTTGCGAAAACAGCGTTTGCGAGACTTTTTTAAAGTACTTTTCTAACGGGGTGATGCTCAACCTGACAAAGTCCGCCTAGCTGAGCCGATTGTCGGATAAATGGAGTGAAAACAATTGGCTTGAGGGTGATGTTCGAATATTCGCCGTTTCAGTCGACATTGTTTTGTCTGGTGCTGAATTCACTATGATAACCCTAGTTTATACAGGTTTATGAGCTTAATTTTGCTTGAATGATTTAAGTTTACGTTTAGTTTGTTATTTTTAACTGCCTGATATTTATTTATTTTAATTTTTATAAGTCGTGTGAAAATGTTCTGCGGTTCTTTAGGTTTTACGTTAGCCTTTATCTCAAGGTTAATGCAAAGTTACATTTATGGCATTTTCTATGTAGATGATTGAAATTTAATATTTAACGCTCCAATAATTCGCTATTTTTGTGCTAATATAAAATCATAAAATTGTAAGTTGAGTCATTTTTAACCTCGGTGATTTGTCTATCGTTTAACTAAACAACCTGTATAAGGAGGCGTTTGTGGATGCAAATTCCATCAATAGTTTTTTTCTGATTGGCGCCTTGCTAACTGCAGTGAGTGTTTTACTCAGTCCCATGTCTTCCCGTTTGGGTATCCCGATTCTTTTGATCTTCCTCGCCGTGGGTATTTTGGCCGGTGAAGATGGCCCTGGCGGAATATTGTTTGATGATTATTCCACCGCTTATTTAGTCAGTAACTTAGCGCTAGCTATCATCTTACTCGATGGTGGTATGCGTACCCGTGTCGCCAGTTTTAGGGTGGCACTGTGGCCTGCATTATCGCTAGCGACCTTTGGCGTCGCTATCACAACCAGTATTACTGGTATGATGGCCGCATGGCTGTTTGACTTGCATTGGTTGCAAGGTTTGCTGGTGGGCGCGATTGTGGGCTCGACCGATGCCGCCGCGGTATTCTCCTTATTGAAAGGGCGCAGTCTTAACGAGCGGGTTGGGGCAACCTTAGAAATCGAGTCCGGTAGTAACGACCCTATGGCGGTGTTTTTAACCGTGACGTTGATTGCGATTCTCGCCAATGTGGACACTGAGATGTCCTTCAGCTTTATGTTTATCAGCTTTATTAAGCAATTTGGTCTGGGTATTTGCTTAGGTTTAGGCGGCGGCTGGATGCTGTGGAAGCTGGTTAATTTGAGCAAATTAGCCGACGGCCTGTACTCTATTTTAGTCTTAAGCGGTGGTCTGATTATTTATGCTGCGTCTAACAAACTCGGCGGCAGTGGCATTTTATCGATTTACTTAGTCGGGCTTTTCCTCGGCAATAAACCGACCCGTGGCCGTCATGCAATTTTGAACGTACTTGATGGCATGACTTGGGTCAGCCAAATCGGCATGTTCTTGGTATTAGGGTTATTGCTTACTCCTTCTGATTTAGTCGATATCCTGATCCCAGGTTTTGCACTGGCATTTGGGATGATTCTATTCGCTCGTCCTGTCGCTGTGTGGATCAGTCTATTGCCCTTTAAGAGCTTCAGCAGTCGCGACCGCTGGTTTATTTCGTGGGTAGGACTACGCGGTGCTGTACCTATCATCTTAGCGGTATTCCCCATGATGGCCGGCTTGCCGGGTGCTCAGTTGTACTTCAACTTAGCCTTCTTCGTCGTATTAGTATCGTTACTGGTTCAAGGTGCGTCTTTGACCACTGCGGCGCGTTTAGCTAAGGTGGAACTGCCCCCAAAGCCGTTGCCCGTTTCGCGTTCGGGAGTTGAAATTTACCCGAGCAGCGAATGGGAAGTGTTTGTCTATCGTTTGAGTGAAAGTAAGTGGTGTATTGGTGAGCCGCTAAAACGCTTAGCTATGCCTGATGGAACACGGATTGCGGCGGTATTTAGGAATGACACTTTACTGCATCCGTCGGGCAGTACTCGCCTCGAAGCGGGAGATATACTCTGTGTGCTGGGTCAGGAGAAAAGTTTAGAAGCCTTGAGTAACCTCTTTAGCCAAGCGCCTGAAAATAAAGAAGTGCAACGCTTCTTCGGTGATTTCTTTATTGAAACAGACGTTAAGCTTGCGGATCTCGCACCAATTTATGGCTTGAGCTTAGATAATCTCGCCGATGATATGACAGTCGCCGATCTGGTAGTGTCACAGCTTGGCGCTAATCCTGTGCTGGGCGATCAGTTCCAATGGCAATCGCTGCATTGGGTGGTGGCGGGGCTGTATGAAGGCAAAGTCACTAACGTGGGTATTCGTTTACCGACCGAGCATTCGCTGTAATCTCATGCGCTAGATGCTTCTTGCCATCGAAAGTCACCATAAAAAATGCCAGCTTATTTGCTGGCATTTTTGTACTCAAAGCTAATTGAGTTTATTGATATAACGACTTGTCCGTTGGATCTGGACGGGTTTTAAAGCGGCGATGCAACCACATATATTGGGCGCGGTTTTTATCTATGATGGATTCGATAATCTTGTTACCGCGAATGGCATCGGCTAATTCATCTTCGCCGGGGAAATTATCCAGCGGTGGCATCACTTCAATTCGATAGCCCTCATCACCTTCGGTACGTTCTACAAAAAAGGGTAAGACTTTGGCTTTGCCGAGTTTGGCTAACGTGGTGGCACCCGTAATCGTTGCCGCATCTGGCATGGCATAAAATGGGATAAATACCGCGCTGGAGCGGCCAAAGTCTTGATCTGCCGTGTACCAAATGACATCGGGATTACGTAGGCAGCGCACCATTTGGCGCAAGTCGCGTTTAGAAACGAGACCTTTATTCGAGCGTAAACGGCCTTTAACTTGGAGGTATTCCATCACAGGATTGTTGTGTGGGCGATAAACCCCCACGCCGGGTTGGAATTGGCCGAAGATACGTGCGCCCATTTCCAGCGGTAAACAATGCACGGCAAAGAGGATAACGCCGTGGCCAGCATCGAGGGTGTCTTGCACGTGTTCTTTGCCTGTGATGCTCATGTGCTGCTGCACTTTTTCATCGGACCACCACCATGCATTGATGGTATCGAAAATGGCTTTGCCCGTTTCTTCAAAGTTACGCGTGAGTAGTGCTTCTCGCTGTGCTTCTGACATTTCAGGGAAACAGAGGCTCAAGTTACGGCGCGCCGTATGAGTGCGACTGCCAGCAAATTTCATCACTAAGCGACCTAAACCTTTACCCAGTTTCATCTGCCAAGAGAGCGGTAGAAGCTGAGTTAAGCGCATTAAAAATACGCCAAACCACATGGGCCAATGCTTAGGATGATATAAAGAAGATGAAAACTCGGCTTTCTCGACCACAAAAATACTCACTACTTTTGAAAATTACTGCTTATTCTAACTCAATTTTTACTGAAAATTAGGTACAATCACGGTTTAATTTCTGCATAAAGATAAGAGCACTATGAAGGTTTCTCTGCCAGCATTTGAAAAAGCCAGAGTGTTAGTCGTCGGCGATGTGATGTTAGACCGCTATTGGGTTGGCCCAACGGGACGTATTTCCCCTGAAGCCCCCGTACCTGTGGTGAAGATTAATCAAGTCGAAGACAGACCCGGCGGCGCGGCCAACGTGGCGCTCAATATCGCGACCTTAGGTGGTCAAGTCCAACTTGCTGGGCTCGTCGGTCAAGACGATACCGCCCATGCCTTAACGCTTGGCGTGCAAACCTTAGGGGTTGAACCCCAATGGTTAACCATTGCAGACAAGCCAACCATCACTAAGTTGCGGGTGTTATCACGCAACCAGCAATTGATCCGACTCGATTTCGAAGAAGCCTTCGACAAGGCCGATAGTGTGCGTTTGCTCAAGCAATCAGAGGCCTTACTCGATTCCGTCGATGTGGTGGTGTTGTCAGACTATGCAAAGGGCGCTATCGATCAGCCGCGTGATTTCATTGCGCTTGCCCGCGCAAAAGGTGTGATGGTGTTAGTCGATCCTAAGGGCAGTGACTTTGGCCGTTATCAGGGCGCGTCGTTGATCACCCCGAATATGAGCGAGTTTGAAGCCGTTGTTGGCACTGTGACCTCAGAAGCTGATCTGCTGGAAAAAGCCCGTGGCTTACTCAAGCAACATCATTTTGATGCCATCTTAGTCACCCGCTCAGAAAAGGGCATGACCTTAGTGACCGCCAATGCGCCCGAGCTGCATATTCCTACCGTTGCCCGTGAAGTCTATGACGTGACGGGTGCTGGCGATACTGTGATTTCTGCCTTAGCAACCTCATTAGCCGCGGGCGCCGATTTACCGCAGGCTTGCGCAATTGCGAACACCGCCGCTGGCGTGGTGGTCGGTAAACTTGGCACTTCTACCGTGAGCCGCATTGAACTTATCGAAGCTCTAGCTTTGCATCATGGAGAATCGGGTTTTGGGGTGGTGAGTGAAGATCAACTCGCCTATGCCTTAGAGCAGGCCAAACTGCGCGGTGAGCGTGTGGTAATGACCAATGGTTGCTTTGATATTTTGCATGCGGGCCACGTGAGTTACCTCAAACAAGCCAAAGCCTTAGGCGATCGTTTGATTGTTGCAGTAAACGATGATGCCTCGGTTAAACGCCTCAAGGGTGATGGTCGTCCGGTCAATCAGGTTGATCGCCGTATGGCCGTGCTTGCTGGCTTAGCCTCTGTCGATTGGGTGGTGCCTTTTAGTGAAGATACGCCGCAGCGCATTATCACTCGACTGCTGCCAAATCTACTGGTTAAAGGCGGCGACTATAAGCTTGAAGATATCGCAGGCGGCGCTGAAGTGATTGCCGCCGGAGGTCAAGTACAAGTGCTGGGCTTTGAGGATGGTATTTCAACCACGGCGATTATTCAAAATATCATGGCGAATCAGTGAGCTTAGTTGCTCTGGTATTCGCATCTAGCTTGTCTTGGACGCCCATTGCCGATAAGCAGGCTTTGATTTGCCCTTTACCAGAGCTTGGCACTTGCTTGGCATTATTGCCTAAGCAAGTGTTGGCGCAGCTGCCCGCCACGTTAGATCAATTTAAGCGCGATTTAGGCCAGCGAGGCGCCATGGTCATGCCCGTCGATGACAATAAGATTGCAGGCCTAGTCTTAGTCAATGAGTTGCAGACGCCGCAAGTGCAGTTAGCCAGTGTCGATCTCGTGACCTATCAATTACCTTTGCTCGAACAGCCGCAATTAACCCTATGGCATGAGCTCGGTCATTTGGAGAACCTTGCCCTGCAAGGCACAGTGTTACCGATTCAATTGAGTGCATATCAGCATGAATGGCTAGCCGATATCTATCTGGTTTGGCGTATTGCGCGGGAGCGAGGGGATTTTGCCTTGGCGTGGCAGCAATACCATAGACGCAACCTTGATGCGTTAACAAGCCCGCAATACTTGTCGCATTGGAGCTCTCCCATGATGATACAAGTGTTGCGTCACTACGAGGTGGCTCAAGTGGCGAGATTCGCCGATTATCGGGATTTTCTGGCGGATTTTTATCCTAACGCTGAGCAATTAGAGCCGAGGTTATTAGGCGAGTATTCGAGCTTAATGCAACGGACTTTTGGCGCGAGTGTGTTGCAACCCCTTCCTGAATATCTATTTTGGCGAAAAGCCGATCTTGGACACTATCTACAACCTACCTTCGTTTTACTCATGGGTGAGGAAAAAGCGCATAACTGGTTGGTACAAAATTCAATGTTATGATGGTGTTAACGGAATCGGCGTCTAGGCCTGTTTTAAACTGAACCCTAGCTGAACAAAAGCGAAATACGCTGGTTGCAGCCGAGTGAACAGCAGTAATCCCTGAGCGGCTTTGGTAAGCTTTCCCCCTAAAAAAAAGAGGGGAGACTTTACTATGGCTAAGCGCTCGCGAGTACAAACTGAGCAAACCATAAATCAGATTATGGATGAAGCGTTAAGACAAATTTTGACTATCGGCTTTGAGACTATGTCTTATACCACGTTATCTGAAGCAACGGGTATTAGCCGCACAGGTATTAGTCACCATTTTCCACGCAAGAGCGATTTTCTCGTTCGTTTAGATAGCCGTATCGGCAATCTATTTGTTGCGGCTCTGGATTTTTCTAGCCAAGAGGCTTTAGAAACATCGTGGATGCAGGCAATGCAGGAAGAACATTACCGCGCAGTATTGAGACTGTTCTTTAGTCTTTGTGGTGGTGCCAACAATGAAATCACCCTCTTCAGAGCGGTGAGCACAGCACGTCAGCAAGCGATTGCTGAGTTAGGTTTAGCGGGCGATCGCACGATCAACCACTTATTAGGCCGTACTGCTGTGATGTTATTGTCCAATTTCGATGTGGCAAAAGCAGCATAATAGACTGACCAATTAATATAAAAATGGAGCCTGATGGCTCCTTTTTTATAGGTAAAAATCGTGATTTTTACTGAGGAAACTCATTCTTTAGTCGTGTAAGATATGCCCTTTATTGCGTTATACCGCCTTTTACTCTTGATTTAACAGGATAAACATATGGACATGACACCCAGCTCTAATGCCGCCGAGGCTCCCAAACGTAACATCAAGCTCGATAATACAGAGCTCATCAAAACCAGTTTTTGGGTGAGTCAGATCTTTATGATCATTGCGACGGTTGTCGGGGTGTATTTGGCCGCACAGGAAGGTTTATCGCAGGCGATTAAGTTCGATAACTTAAGTAATATGCAAAACAACTATCATCTGCGCCATGCGCTCTATGATGAAGTGAGTGACAACGTGGCGACTTTGAGCCGTTATGTCGACACGGTTGAAACAGTGAGCGGTAATAGTTTAGTGAAAATGCACCCGCAAATGGGACTGTTTGTTTGGGAGAATATGCGTTATTCAGCCAATGCCCTAGAGACGCCGAGCCACATCTTGTCCGATATTCGTCGTTTTTATTTAGAGTCTGAGCAGATCATTAGCGATATTGAAACTCGCCACTACAGTGTTTCCTACGGTAAGGGCCTGCTGCAAAATGTACTGAGTAAGATCCAAGAAGATACTTTGCCGAAGCTTAAAACGAATTATGAAACCCTGTCAAAAGAGCTTAACGATAACGACATTGCTGTAGATTAATCCATTTATAAAGTCGATGTTGGCCTTAGCTAAGCACTGTTAAAGGACACGTTTGCCCTTTAACAGTGCTTGAAGTATTTGCATGCGCTAAGGTGCCAGTTCCCACCATTCCCAACTTTCTAAACCTTGTGATTTCGCGAGGAAGAGTGCGCGTTGATGTGCTTTTAGAGCAGCATCTTTATTACCGAGTGCGGCATAGCTTAGGCTCATCTGTTGCTGCCAATCGGCGCTTAGCTCACCTTCTGTTTTTGCACTGAGTAATATTTGCTGCGCTTTATCAGCCTGTTGTTTATAAATAAAGACTTTCGCGAGCCCAATACATAATTCGGTATAAGATACTGGTAATTGCTGTTTGGCATCTTTTAGGAGTTGATCAATTTGCCCTTCTTGTTTTGAAATAAACACATATTTAGCGAAGGTATAAGCCTGTAACCATTCGAGTTGAAATCCTGCCCAAGTTTGTTGTTTAGCGGCAAATAAATCGAATACATCGGCGTACTTTGGCAATTTCACTAGCTCATCAAGGTCGATAAAATACTGAGGTGAAAGAAAAGCCAGAGCATCCAATAGTGCAGGCATCGCTGTAGTGTAGTGGTTTTCATCCGGAAACTGTTGGAACTGCCAACGCCACTGTTGATTTGCAACTAACTCGCTTGCTATGGGGTTAATCGCATCGACCATCTCCACCACGCCCATACCTTGTTCGTTGGCTACAGATAAAAACAAGGGCGGCAGCTTAGATTTGTCCTGCTGTTTTTGTTTGAGATATTGAGTGAATAGGGCGTTGCTGCTGTAGTTGTCGAACCAAACGCTTGGGCTCATGGCAAGATAGGCGTTAAAGGGCGTATTCTGCTGCATCATGCTATACAAGGTGAATAAGCCCCCAAGAGAATATCCTGCCAAGGCATTGTTACCTGAAGTGCGAAATTGCTGATTGATTAAAGGAATGAGCTCCTGAGCTAAATAACTCTGCAACAAAGCTGCACCACCATATTCTGGATTATCCTCTGCCGCCCACGTGGTGCTTTTTATATAATCCGCTTGGCCTTGTAATGCGATTCCGACCACTATCATTGGTGGGATTTTACCGACGCGGGCGAGATTGTTGACCGCTGCTGATACGTGACGAAATTGAAAATCTCCATCGATGATATAGAGCACCGGATACTGACGTTGGGTCGCATGATAGCGTTCAGGCAGCGCCACCATATAGCGACGTTCGGCGTTATATAGATTGGAGTTATGGGTAAAACTTTGACCGTAAACTAAGTTGCTTCTCTCGGATACTGGCATTGTGTGAGTCGGACTATTCTCAGCCTGAACTGGCGAGATAAGGAAAATGCACGCTAACAAGGCGATGCGATTAATCTGGTGTCTAAGGGCTAAATATAATCTCAGTTTGCAGTCCATTGAGGTGATCCTTGTGATTCTGAGGTGCCTATCGAGAATCTTCTACGTTATGGTTAGGGGATGTTTAGAGACTTGCAGGGAAATTATCGATTCCCTTGAATGGTTTTAACTGATCCAGCGTAAATAGAAAAGATAAGTCTGCGTGCACAGGCAGCATAAATTGTAAGTAAAAATAGAACAGAGTGAACGGGTTAACTGTGGCTTAAATGGCATTTAGGTCATTTAGCGCCTTACCTAAGTTGCTGCGGGTAAGGCGTTTTTATTTTTTGTTGCTGTAGATAAATACCAATAGCAATAAAAGTTAATACGGCAGCAATAGTGGCGCTGATGATGTGGTGAAACACTAAGTGACTTATCAGAAATGTGGGCAAGTCTTCTAAGCTGTCGATAAGGAAAAGCTTAGTGATTAAGCCGATATAGACCAGAAGATGCAGAGCCGCAGCTGTGATGAAAAGGCGTCTAAATTTCCCAATCAGTTTGATATCCAAATTGAAATGAAACCAGCGACAAAATAGATACCCACTGAGGCCGATGGCAATCGATATCCAGCCAAGCCCGAGTAATGAGGTTTTGATTAATACGCCAGACAGGATAAACAGTCCAAGTAGCATTCACTCTTTCCTTCAAATAGCGTTAGATTCTACTTCGTATTTTTGCCGGCGAAAACGATGGGGATTGTGGGAAAAAACCTCA